>JAFUCC010000082.1 GCA_017459925.1 Eggerthellaceae bacterium | reverse complement strand
TCGGCATGTCCTTCATGAAGTACGACCCAATCTGGTCGCGCAACGGACGCAGCTCACCTCGTTCGTCGTATGCCCCGTGCGCCAGGGCTCTAATTGCATCAATTTTTTGTGATGTTGCCATCTCATGCTCCGTTTCCTCATAAGCGCTTAAGTGGAAGTCGCGCTAAATACGATTCGAGGAAACGGTAGCATGCTCGCTTCGGCGTGTGAACCAACCTCGCGAGTTGACGGTTCAGGAGACATCACGCCCAGGGGTTGGTCTACATCCCCAACGTCACTCATCCCCGCATCAAAATAATCGAGTCGCGGCTGCGCCGCGAAATGACCCAGCCAACGCGACGATTTGAAATCACCGACATGGATGCTCGGTATCAAAACCAAAGGAGCCCGCGAGGGCTCCTTTGGTTTTGATGGGGTATGAGGACTGCCAATGGTCGCACTGGCACTGATGGATTATTACACCATGCTGGTATCTGATGGGGTATGAGGACCAATCGGAATACGATTACGCTCTGTTTCTCATTATACTACTGAGGTACGGGTGTGGGCCTAGCGCTCGTCGATACGTCGCGTGAAGTCGTCCAGAACGGCGCCGAATTCAGCTTCGGGATTCTCGCAACCGCATGCTTGAAGCATCTCAGCGAGCAGGGCCCGGTTTTGATTCGGCTCGCAATGGACGCATTGCGACGCGAGCGCAGTCTGCAAGTACGGGTCAACGACAAGCCATCCGTCGACATGCTCGATAAACCCGCTCACGTCGAACTCGCGAACGAATTGCCCGTCGGTCCACCTAAGGTGGTCGTGCAGGGCGATTGGCTTCTTCTCGCCGTCAAGAGGGGTGATGATGGCGCGGGTTTCGATTTCGGCCTCGATGGCTTTCAGGCCCTTGTTGACCTCGCGCTTGATTGAAGCGGCGCTCTTCCCTTCGAACTTCGCCTTACGCAGATTGTTGACAGCAGAGAGCTTCATGTTCATGTTTCCTTTCACTAAAACGACTGTCTGAATTCTTGTTGTTAAGCCGCGTTACCGGAACGCAGGGCATGAGTTGGGTCATACGGCACAGGTCCGCCGTTTCGAACTTCGGGGTTCGCCGGCAACGTTCTCGAGTACGTGACGGGCTTGTTTCCCGTAATCGCGTTTTTCGCCGCGACGAGCAGCTTCGGCGCGGAGTTCGAAGAAGCAGCAGGCAGCTCCTTCGGGTACACGTCGAGCTCGATGGAAAGCCCGGTGCCGATGCGCTTGAACTTGTCCTCGATTTCATCGAGAAGGCGTTCCGCCTTAAACTGCGTCTCCTCCGGAGGCGCGAGAAGCGCGATTGCGCAGGCGCCATCGTAATCGAACGCGCCACCGATGAACGGGTCGAAAAGCGGGATATGCTGCTCGACCATCTGATCAAAGGTCGCCCCGACGGCACAAGGCGCATCAATGCCGCAATTGGCAAGCACTTCCTGCACCTGGTTGCTCACAAACGCCTCGTACTCGTCCGCCCGCGCCACGCCGAAATAGTTGTCGCTGTAAACAGAAGCACGGTCGTCCTGACCGCGAACGCTGCAAACGAAGTGCTTGCCGACGGCGGGGCCATCCACGGCCTTCATCTCGAGCATGAACGTATCGCCGACGCGCGTGAGCTCAACCGGCTCGAAATGCACCTTGTAGCGGTTTTCCATCTCTTCGAGGAGGCGATGCGTGGGAACGATGCGGTAGAATTCCTCGACCGTCATGTGGCCGTCTTCCTTCTTCAGTCGCTCGACTTCGTCAGCTGGGTAGCCCATCTTGATGGCTACCTCGATCTCCTCCGGCGTACCGACGTAGCCCTTCGTGAACCAGAATTCAGTCGGCAAGTCCCCATGAGGGGGCATCTCCTCGTCTTTGATAACTTCTTTGACCTCGTTTTCCATATTCCTATCCTTTCTACCCGACTTGCTCGACATCAAATTCGACCCTTGCGATAAACCCAATCAGCAGAGCAGCCCAAGGGCTGCTCTGCTCAATTCTGATGGGGTATGAGGATTTGTGCAGGCAGTAAGCGCCAAAGTTGCCTCTTGAAACAATAGCGTAGCGTGCTCCTACTTCTCGCCACCCTCGAATGTTCGTAAGTACTTCTCGGAAACGCTGTCCGTACAGGCAACAGCGCCTACGGGAAGCAGGCCGGGATGCTCTTCGACCAAGCCGATGTTCTTATCAACGGTGACGCGCATCTTTTCCGGCTTGAACGCGGCGAAGAGCGGCGGGTTCCACGAAGTTCTGCGCTCTTTCCCGCCGTAGGCGATATTCGCCGGTTCAAAAATCCAGTAAGAAGGAAGGGACCATGCACGCCCGATGCAGCTCGTGGCGCAATGAAGCCCAAAATAGCGGCTCGCTAGCTCACACGCTTGATTGAATTCAACCATTTTCTCGCTCCTATGAACCAGTGCTTGCCCAAGCTTGCCTACACCACATGCTCATCCGGCTCCGAAAGCGCAAGCCCACCAGATAACGCGCCGGCGTGCTGGCCGAACCCAGCCGGGTACGCGACGACGGCATACGCTCCGTTATAGACATTGACCACATCGACGACGTCGTATCCGTACTTCTCATCCAAAAGCGGGTATTGTCCGTCGGCGCGGTACTCGAGACACAGGCATCCGTACCGCTCGACCTCGTCAGGAGCAGCGAGCAGCGCGTTTTCGGCGCACGAGTCAAGGTTGGCAAGGGCGATGGCGCGACCCCTCTCGCCGTCGAGGAACCAGCCCTCTGCCACAACCTCGCCATCCCGCGTCACGACATACGTCATGTCGCCCTCGTCCTCAATGCCCCATCCGTCACTTGTCACAACCAACACGTCGAAATCGACGCCGTTGTCACCCACATACGTAATCGAGCGCCATGTTGTGCAGGCGGGAAACACCAACGCCGCCGCAACCGCAGCAAACGCGAGCAAGACCACCCACTTCGCTTTTGCCAGCGGATGTCTGGTGGGGTATGAGAATCCTTCTCCATTTCGAAACAACGTTCGCACCAACAAAACTCACTCCATTCCACTTCTCATAATCGAGTCGCGCGGAGCGCGAAACGTCCTGTCCGACGCGACAACTCGAACCAACATCTGCACTCCCAGCGTCTCGACCCAAAACCTGCACGCGTGGCAGCATTCGCAGCTAATCCCAGTGCCCCGCGACGTCGATCGTCTTGGACTCGCCGTCCGAGACTTCCTCGAAGTAGCCTGTGCCGTCGTCGCGCTCAACCCATTTGACGGTCTTGGCTTCCTCGGTCTTGAAGGTGGTTTCGGTCCACTTCGTCTTGCTACCCGAAGAAGCGGATGCGGACGAGTTTGAGTTCGCGTTCGCGGACGCATTGCTGTTCGCATTCGCGCTCTGGTTGGCGTTCGCGTTGCCCGTGCTCTGCGCAACCGATACCGACGTAGTTCCCGTCGTCGGGGTTGACGCCGCTGCCTGACCCTGCCCACGGTCGGCGACGGTTGTGGTGGTCGTCGTATCCGCAGCAGCAGCCGGCTCGCTTGCAGAAGACGCGTTCGCATCGTTAACGAGCACACCGCCGGCTTCGCCAGCCACGGCGCCGACGTTGGGGGCATTTCGGATGTTCGCCTTGGCCTTGTTGAGCAGCGTCTTGCCGCGAGCGCCGGAAAGCGTCTCGTCGCCGAAGGCCACTGCCTCGCCGATTTGCTTGATCAGG
>JAFUCC010000020.1 GCA_017459925.1 Eggerthellaceae bacterium | reverse complement strand
TTTCGTGGCGGGATGTACGAGACTTGAACTCGCGACCTCCGACGTGACAGCGGCGTCGCCGCATGGCAATGTACGTGAAAGTGCAGGTAAATAGCGTAATCCGCGCCAAGCCAATCGCGCAGTTTTAGCCACTTTCTTGCAGGTTTCGGTGGCGGTGTGCACCCCGTGTGCACCCGTGGGTGCCAATCTGAGGCGTTCGTGGGCACACCCTTTGATAGCTTTTCGAATCTTGAAGCTATAATTGACTGGTCGCGTCGTGTGGATGGAATGCTGAACAAACAAGCTTGTCGATAGCCACTATTGCACGCTTGCGTTGTTTGCAATGTGCATTCCATCGTTCTTTAGGAGTTGGTACAAATGAGCGCTTCAGAAGGAAACAACAAAAGCGGGTGCGCGGCCGTTGTGGTTGCACTCCTCGTGATTGGTCTTGCAGTCTCAGTGCTTAAGGCCATATGGTGGCTGTTGCTGATCTTAGCCGTTGCTGCAGGTGTCGCATCTTACGTAGTCCGCAAGAAGGCGCGCGACAACACCGCCAACGGAGATGCCCAGGACGATCCGACTTACATACAGAAATGCCCGAACTGCGGTGGTCAAGCGTCTGTCAGCGTATACGAGAGCTACGCTCAATGCCCCTACTGCAACCTCTCGTTTGCCGCTGAACGTAAGCCATTGAAGCGGGAACCGGGCGAGGCGACCGAGAAAAGCGCGTTGGCTGAGCCTTTCAAGATGCTTGCCATTGCTGCGGTGGTCTTTGGCGTGCTTGGTCTGATTGGCCTCGGCCTCAGCATGTCCGACACCGCGTCGGATAACCCTAGTGCTTCATCAAGCTCCATTTCTTCGTCAAGTTCGGCCTCGTCCCAATCGCCATCATCCAATGCGGCGTCTAGTGCTTCATCAAGCTCTTCCGGTTCAAGCGAAACTGCTATTGCGGCAAAGTATGAATTGAGCGGCGCTGAGCTTGGAAAATACGGTACGGCCGTAGTGCTCAACAAAGATACCGACATGCCAGTTGAAAAAAGGCTTTACAAGCTTCCGGCGGGAAAGTATACGGTGACCACCACTAACGACAAGCTTTCGTCGTTCTTCATTGTTAAAGATGAAGTGGGAATCGAGGAGGGAAACGAAGTTTACCCCGAGACGCTTCAATACGTTGGTGAAGAGCATCTCCTTACGGCAGGAACGAACGATTTTGGGGGACACGCGAAAAAGGAGGTGACAATAGAAATTGCAGCCGATGAGAGCATATTGCTCCCAACTGACAAAGATACCATCGTTGCTGAAGAGGTGCTAAGTTAGCCAAAACTGAGCGTACGACTAGACTAAATAATGAGAGCCCCTGCGATGTTCAAGTCGTAGGGGCTTCCAATTGTTTCGACACAAAACACACCTCCGAAAAGTCATGCCATACTCTGTCTATCGTTCCATCACCTCAAGAAGATCGGCTATGGACATGACGGGGATTCTCTTCTCGCGTGCGGGGTTTATCTTCGACATCCCGGCGTTGTGCCCGATGGCAACGACCTGCGTCTTCCCGCTAACGGATTTGGCTGGCTTGGCGCCGAGTTGCCTCAGCTCGTTTTCGATGCTGTCGCCGACGTAGCCGGGGACGGCACCGGTCACCACGATTCGCAGGCCGTCGAGGTTCTCGATGTCGTTCGATCCCCACAAGAGGCCTATGCGTCCGAATTCCTCCAGCACGTCCTCGATGGGCTGGCGTGTCTTGTTCGTGAACCCGAGGCCGTCGATGGGCTTGGCAGTGTAGGTCCTGCTTCCAGACGAGGCGGCGCCGGGAACCCACTCGATCGGCTCGGGCGTCCCGAAATCCTCGGCCAGGCGCCAGAATAGGTCCTTGCACGCAAGAGCGTCGGCCAGCGCGTCGTGCCTGTTCTCAAATGGTATTCCGAAATGGGCGCAGGCGTCCACCAGGCGCCCGATTCCGATGGAGTTAGCCGACATCTCGCGTGTATCCACGATCGAGATCTCGGGCATCTCGATCCCGTAAGCGCTCAGGCTCTTGTACAGGTGGTGCCTGTCTGCCTGCTTGGCGTTGTGCGCGACGAACGTGTAGTCGGCAAGCAGGCCGGTAAAGCCGCTCACCTCGCAGAACTCGGCGATTGTCGGCATGCCCGCCACCTTGTCGCCCGTTATGTGGTGGATTCTCATGTTCATGCGGTCGAATTCGCATTCCGGGTCTATGAGCTGGCTGACGGGCTCCCCAACGGGGTTGCCCTCCAAATCCGTCAGTAGGTAGCCGATCTGGCAGATCCGCTGCGCGGAGTTCGCCGTCTCGTCGTCGTAGAACATATACCCCTTCGCCATGGCATGCCTCCTCAGCTTCTAGCCGTTGAACGTAGCTTCGCGCGCTTCCTCTCGACGGCCTTCGCCGTCACCCCGAACCGCTCTGCGAGCTCGCGCGCGGTCATGTCCGGGTTGGCCAGGATGAAGCTTTCCTCCTCCGCCGTCCAGGAGTGCTGCTTCCTGCTCTGGCTCGGCTGCGACGTTGGTGTCGCGCCCATAGCGTCATTCGCGCTCATGGCGGTTTCGCCAATCGGAAGCTCTGCCTGGTCGCCGGCGTTAGCAGCGCTCGGCACCGGCTGTCTTCTTATCGGCCGACCCTCGTTGAAGTCGAGCACGTCGGGCGACGTTATGAGCGACGAGTCCGGGCATGAGTGGGCCATGTGCAGCCCGCCGATGCTGGTGAGACGCGAGAGGGCTGTGTAGAGCTGGCCCGGGTCCCAGCACCTCGGGTAAATGGAGGCAGCCTCGAACGTCTGCCCCTGCGCCTTGTGTATCGTCATCGCGTACGCGAGCTTCAGTGGGATTTGAGTGAACGTCCCGATCGTCTCCATCCGCGTTCTGCGGCCTTCGAGGGTCGGGCGCGTTATGTCCCATTCGTGGGGGTAGAGCACACCAAGGTACCCGTTGTCGAATAGTACTTCCACGTAATCGTCTCCGCACTTGATGACATCGCCGAGTGACCCGTTCATGAAGGTCCTCTCCGTGTCGTTCACGAGCGCCATGACGCGGGCGCCAGCCTTCAGCTTCAGGGCCTTGTACGTCGGGATGTCGCTCTCCTCGACGCTCCCGGTGATCGCGGCCGCGTATACGAAGGCGTCGCCTGGCAGGGCGTCGAGACGCTTCCGGTTCTCGCGCGCCGCCTCGTCGTTCCTACCGCACAGCACGATTGCCTTTTCCGCAGGCTCGCCGGCCGCATGCTCCTCAATCCAGTGGAGCCCGCTGGTGTCGCCGACCCTGCATGCGTTCAGGGCGGCCACGAAATCGGCATCCCTCTGCCTTATCGCCTCGGTCAGCTCCACCTTCTCGAAGCGCCACGAATCCCAGTCGGTTCCCATGAAGGGGTAGCCGTTGCGCACGTCGAAGCCGTACTTCTGGTCGAGTATTTCCTTCTCGTCCCTCGTGATCACGGGCGGCAGCTGGCAGAAGTCGCCGACGACGATGAGCTGGCAGGGGCGCTTGCCGTCTTCCGAGCGCATGGCGGCTGCCTTCATCAGGACCGACGACAGGTAGTCGAACAGGTCCATTCTGCACATCGATATCTCGTCGACTATCATGAGGTCGCATTCGAGCAGCGCAGAGCCGTCCTCTATGTAGGGATAGGGGTTCATCTGGAGCGTCTTGCCGGGTCGTATCCCAAGGGCTCGGTGCACCGTGCAGCCTCCGATGTTGAGCGCGGCGATGCCGGTGGGAGCGCACACGATCACGTTCATCTCCTCGCCGTGCGCCCACTCGATAATCCGGTCGAGCACGTAGGACTTGCCGGTGCCGCCGAGCCCGGTCAGGTACACGTTCTTGCCGGCTTTAACCAGGTCGAAGACCTCTCGCTGCCCGTCTGTGAGGCCCTCGAAGTCGCGCGACACGACCCGCGCCGACCTCCACTGGCGCTCGAAACGCTCCGTCCGTTCGCTGAGCGCCTCCATCGCCTCCGGGCTGGATTGCGAGAAGAAGTCCATCAGCGCCTTCTCGGTCACCACCCTTATGTCGGCCTTGCCGGTGAGGGTAAGGTCAAGCGCCTTCTTGACCTTCTGCCCGAAGCCGCCGAAGGCCCAGGCGTCGCTCCCGAGCCCGCCTACTACGACGTAGGATACCTTGCGGGAGGTCCCGCTCTTCACTTCGCCTCCGGCGGCCTTGATCATCTCGGCAGCGGTTGCTTTGCCACCGTCGATCTCGAAATCCCCGGTCAGCACGAACGCCTTTCCCGCAACGGTTTCCACCGGGTCGTCCGAGATGGGATTCGCGTATGTCTCGCCAAACCCGGCAAGAAGGCGCCGCTCCTCTTCGCTCACGGCGCCATCGTCTGCTATCTGAAGCAACAGCATCTTGGCCGCGTTCACGAACACGTCGTCGCTGCCGTCGAAATCCGCGTTGATCTGCTCTATCATCGCGGAAACCTCGCCGATTCCGACATCCTCGCGACGGCCAAGCTCCGTGACGTCGCCGATCAGATTCCGGATCCGCAACGTGCCTTCGCCGACCTTCCCGTACTCCATAGGCACGAATTTCCCGGATCGGCGCGAAGGTTCCCGCGACGCGTCTCCCGGAACTCCCTTCGGCAATTCGGGCCCTTCGGAATCGGAGCCGGCTTGTTCGGCTCGCCCCGCGCGTTTCGGAAGCGCGGATTCGCGTTCTTTCCTGCTGAACAGGTTCGAAAACAGGCCCATGACGTCACTCTTCGGTGCTGTCGGCTTCGGCTTCCGTCACTCTGGTTATCTGGGTCTTGTAGAAAGCCGTGCCGTCCTTGAAGGCTTTTGATTCCTGTCCTCCGTCGTAGAAGTGCGCCAGCTTCTCGCATCCGGCGAACGCGTATTCGCCGACGAACTCGAGCTTCGAGCCGCTTCCCTGGATGACCTTTCCCTCGGAAGTCACGCGGTTCTTGCGGGTGGCCGTAACGGCAGTGATGCTCTTGCAGCCATGGAATGCGTAGGCCGAGATGTGGCGCAGCTCCCTGAAAACCAGCTTGCTGCCCTTTTCCTCGGTGCTGCACAGCTTCTCGCACCGCTCGAACGCCCCGTTGCCCACGAACACCACTTCGGGCATGTAGACACGCTCCAGGTTCTTGCAGAGGTAGAAGGTGCCGTTGCCGACTATCTGGACCTTGGGAAGCAGCGCGGCCTTGAGGCTTTCCATCCATGCGAACATCGCGGGGCCTGTAGCAGTTACTTCCTCGCCCTCTATGAGCTGTATCTCGTCGAGGTGATCTCCCCAGGGGACGATGCGCTTCCACTCGTCATGGCCGATCCCCTCGTTGAGCTCGGACGTTTCCAACGAGGCCAAGAAGTCGGGCAAGGCGCCAGCGCCCTCGAAACGCAAAGCTTTTCTAGAAGCCTCGTATGTCCAGCTGATTCCAGTTCCCTCGATCCTCTGCATCCGTTCCCCTATCACGTTTATGTCCTATTGATGTCGTTTTTGCAGTTACAGAAAAGCAAATACTAGCGTTTCCACTATATTCTACGCCTCTAAACGCTACGAGTTTAAGATTTATCTGCCATGTCATGGAGCCATTGCCACTGCCGTCAACTCATGCTTCTGCTATTGGACCGCAGCCCTTCATCTCGAGTTCGAGCTTCCATGGAGTGGCATATTCTCCGGTACGCGCGGCTTACGAAAGTCTCGTGGCGGCCATGTTGGTTTTCTCCCGCGTCTTCGCCACATCTACGTCAGTAAATCCTCGATGCGAATAATGCGGTGATTGCGGGCCGCTTGTCTGCTGAGCACAATGTGGCAACAGGCATTGCTTGCAAACGGATACTTAAGCCTACTTGTGTACGACATATTGCCGATGTAGCAAGTTGCCTGCTCCGTGTACACGAGGCTCGCCGGATTAGCAAGCTGCCTATTGCGTATATCAGTTCACGGCATAGCGCTTGCCGGAAGCCTGTGGCGGGGTTCTGATTGAACGCTGCAATATCGCGATGCTTGCGTTCGGTTCGCCTGGCGCCAAGGCGGGCTGTCCGGGGCTAAACGGGGGATGCCCCGTGCCCCTATGCGCTTCAGGTTTGGTTTACCCTCAATTGCCGAGACCGATGAGGCGATGTGCTCATAACGCAACGAGGGGCGCGGGGCATCCCCCGCTGAAGCCGCCAAGGAGCCTTCGCGCAGACAAGATCGGCCATCGTAGGTGCGGCGGCTGATGCCCGTCAGTGAAGGGTGCGCGTGCGGCCAATTCGGCCCTATGCGCTCAAAAGATATACGCCATAGGCTACTTGCTAACCTGGCCGCCGCGCATCGTCGAGCCGAGCTGTAGATGGCGGCACGATGGATGTGAAGGCAGCGAGCAGACCTATTGGTTCGGCTGATATACACAATAGGCTGCTTGCTAATCCCGTCATCGCGCTTCACTGGGCCCGGGCTTCGCAGGCGGGCCTATTGGGTTCGGCCGGTACACGCAATAGGCTACTTGCTAATCCGCTCATCGGCCATGGCGTATCCTGTCATACCGTTCACAGGGGATGGCCTTCCTGGCCCCGGAGGCTTCGCGCAGCGCAGGCGCCCCGTTGCCGTGCCACCTAAAAAGCCTCTTTCCCTCATTGCGTTGCTCCATAGGAAGGAAGGTGGCAACGGTGGCAACATTGGGGCGCTTTAATTCCCACAGGTCTTCAAGAACGCGCGCTGCGGCCCATACGACCCGAAGCGCCTCTTTCCGGGGCTCTGCGTCCAGCCCGGGAACGAGGATCCCAGGATCTCGGCGACCTCCATCTGCTCGCGGCGGGTCTGCTGCTCGCGGGGCCGCCCCAGCGCCTCCTCGATCACCTGTACGACGCAAGTTGTATCGCCCTCGTCGAACCGGTCAAGGTAGCCGGCGATGATGCCAATCCTCGCGTCGGTCGCAGTGGAGGCTGCCTGCAGCTCCCTGGCGGCGCCGATCACGCTGTGCGGCAGAACGAGCGCATGAGGCGTTGTTTCCGCCGATGGCGCGAACCGCACCATCGCCTCAGCCCACGCCTGCGCGAAATGGCCCGCCGCCCCGGAGTCGAAGAGGTCAAGCAGGGGCTCCTGCGAGCCACACCGCACCGGGAGGAACCTCCGGTTGCCGGTGGCGTCCACGAGGAAGCCCTGCGAGTTGGTCGTGCCCGCGATGACGAAGCGCCTGGGACGCGACTCGGCGTGCCGTGCGTACGGGGCCCGGTAGTCGTCCGACTGGCGCGTGATGAAGGCCTTGACGCTCTCGAGTGCGGCGCCGCGTATCGCCGCGAGCTCGGCGACCTCGACTATCCACTTGCCCTGGACGAGCTCGGCGGCCTGCTTGGTGCCGATCCCCGAGACCGAGTCCGTGAAAAGCGAGTCGTCCATCGCGAGCATGCGCAGAAACGTTGACTTGCCGACGCCCTGAGGGCCCACGAGCACGGGCATGTAGTCGAACTTGCAGCCCGGCTGGTAGGCGCGCGTTATCGCGGCGCGCATGAACAGACGCTCGACCTCGGACACGTAATCGCTTTCCTCGGCGCCAAGGAACGATTGCATGAGGTAGCCAACGCGCTCCCCGCCGTCCCATGTTGGAAGAGCTTCGAGCACGTCGGCCACGGGGTTGTAGCGCCTGCCGTCGCCGACGATTGTGAGCGCGTGCTGGAAGTCGCGCTCACTGCCGCAGCCGAACTCCTCCTGCGCCCACGCGTATCCGTGGGAATCGTCCCTGGAATCCCACGGGCGGTTCTCGGGTCGTCCATTACCGGACCAGGGCAGCACGCCGCGAACGTAGAGCCTGCCGGCCATCTCGTTGAACGCGACCGCTTCCGCCAACGCGCTCTCATCGATTTCCTCGACCAGTTCGGCGACAATGGGCGCCCTCCTAGCGCCCATCGAGCCCGCCCAAAACCAATTTGACCATCGACGGCTTGGGCACGTACCAACGCTTGCCAATTCGCACGGCAGGTAGCTCAGCTCGTGAGCACATGGCCCTGGCGGTCGCCTCGCACTGGCCGGTAATCTCGGCTATGTGCGCGGGCGTCAGCAGGTCGGGGTAGTCGGAGAACAGCTCGTAGCCACCTATGGAAGGTGAGGGCGCTTCGCTCAGGTAAACGACCTTTGTTCCCGGAGCTGCAAGCTTGCTAGTCGGTTCCATCGTCTGCCTCCTCGAAAAGCTCCATCGGGTCGCCGGCCCAACCGAGCGCATCGGCGATGCGCCGCGCCCTCATCGGGTACGCGGGCTCGAGCCCCCGCTCGATTCTGCTCATCGACGTTTGGTTTACGTCGGCGATCCTGGCCAGCTTGCTCTGGCTCAAGCCGGCCCTCCTCCTCACTACGACAAGCTTCATCATTCCGTTTCGCTCCAATCTCGCGTTTGACAGCTACGAGGCTATGAGGGTATTATCCGTTCTAGTGTTGTTACGATAAAGTGGATATTTAACGGGTAGTAAGGAATTCGATGGCTGAAGTGTACTTGCCGACGCGGAGGGCGAGGTACGGCGAGGGCCGGCGAAGCTTCCACGAGATCGGCTTCGACGACGTTGCCGCCCTCGTAGCGGCAGATACATCGCAGAAGCTCGATAGGTACGCGAGCGAATCCGTCGGGCTCTTCGGCGCGGATGGGCCCGCGAAGGCGGCCGACGTCGAGGCGGCCCGGAGCTTGCTCGTGCTGGCGCTCAAGGCGAAGGAGGTGAGCGCGGAGGAAAACGCCTCCCCCGAAACGCTCACCGAGTACGGGGTCGTGATCAGCGCGCCGAGTGAGGGGGTCCTCTCGCTCATGGAAGCCGCATCCGAGCTGGAAGCCGCGGCAGCGGAGCTCGCGGACGAGCTGGGACCGGGCGGAGCAGACCTCCTGATCGGCGGATCATCCTACAGGAGGGGCGGCAAAGCTTCCGCGCCGCTCATGGGCGCCACCTTCTCCTGGGACGTGCCCGCAGGCGGCTACGCCGACTACCTGTTCGCCGCCGTCATGGCGGAGGAGGGCTACGACGAGCTGCTGGGCGTTCCCTGCCAATGGGACTGCGTCTGGCATGCGGAGGACGGCGACGGGGCCGAGCGCGAGGTCGATCCCGACGACGCGGACGGCCTGCAGATCGTCTGCGCGCTCGGGTACTACGAGTGCAGCGCGGAAGGCGCGGCCAAATGCCTCTCCGGCCTCGTCGACCGCCTCTTCACGCTCCACATGGCCGACGTGAGGACGGTGTCCCTTTGCGGGGGTCAGGAGTGCCGCGTCATCGCGACGGGCATCTCGTCGCTGTGGTGGTGCGCGATAGACAGCCTGCGCGACGGGCGGCTCGGCGCGTGCGAGGTGTGCGGGAAGCCCTACGTGGCGCGCGGCGAGCGCGGAAAGCCGCGCAAGTACTGCTCCGACGCCTGCAGGCAATGGCGCAAGAACCATCCAGGCGAGAAGAGATCGAACTTTTAGCCAAACCACCCTTAAGGGGGTTTGATATAGCGATTGGCAAGGTGCGGATTGCAGAAAGGTGGTGAAAAATGGCAAAAGGTGATGGAAGCATAACGCAGGTGAAGGATAAGAACGGCAACCCTGTGCGCAACAAGTGGCGTGTATGCGTCTGTTTCGGCCGCGACCCGGAAACGGGAAAGCAGAACCGGGTGGTCCGGAAGGTAAGCGGCACGAAGGCCGATGCGCGTGCGGTTCGGGACCAGATCAAGCGGGAGCATGAAGACGGCTTGAAGTTCGAGGGAAGCCGAATCACGTTCGAGCGGATGTGCGGCATCTGGACCGAAACGCGACGGATGGCGGGCAACGCGAGCGAGCGCACCATAGCGCTCGACGCGCAGCGGCTGTCCCACCTCTATCCCTACATTGGCTCGATGAGGCTCAAGGAAATCGACGCGAAGGCCGTCGAGTCCCTGATGGCGGCTCTGCGTAAGGAAAGCGGGTTGAGCGGGACGACGCTCAACAAGATTTTCTCGCTCGTAAAACGGGTTCTTGAGAAGGCCGTGGACTACGACTATATTCCCCGGAACCCATGCGCTAAGGTGCAGGCGCCCCGGAAATGCGAGCCGAAGCGCAATGCGCTTTCCGTCGAGGAGGGCGCAAGACTGCTCGCGGTCATCGACGCGGCACAACGCGAGGCGCTGGCGGAGATGCGCGCGAAAGAAGCCAGGCAGCGCGACCGCGGAAACTCCGACGACCGCTCGCGCGTGCTCGGGATAAGCAACCTGTCAAGCGTCATGGCTTTGCGAATCGGGCTTGCGACCGGCATGCGACGAGGCGAAGTCCTCGGGCTGCTTTGGGATTGCGTCGAGTTCGGCGACGTGTGCCGGCTCAAGGTAACCCGCTCGTATACGGCTGATTGCTCCTTGAAGGAGCCGAAAACGAAGTCGAGCGTTCGAACCATAGCGGTCGATTCGGCGACGGCTGAACACCTGAAAGGGTGGAAGGTCATCCAGGCGGCTTATCTTGCGCAACTTGGGATGAAGCAGGGTGAGACGACGCCCGTGTGCTGCACGGACGTCGGCGGGCTCTACGATCCCACGAACTTCGAGCGTTGGTGGAGCTCGTTCAGGAAGAAACACGGGTTTCCCACGCTGAAGTTCCACGAGCTCAGGCACACGCAAGCTACGCAGCTTCTTGCGAACGGCGTCGACGTGAAAACCGTGCAGGCAAGGCTCGGGCACGCCAATGCGTCGGTGACGCTCAATTGGTACGCCCATGCGATTCCTGAAAACGACGTCGAAGCCGCTGCTGTGGTCGGAAGCCTTTTTGCCGGGCAATCCGCGAAAAGCGATGACGAAGCATCCCGAAAGGGCGCTCGCATCATAAGGCTCACGGCGTAGCGCTGTGTTCGGTGTGCACCTCGTGTGCACCTGCGGGGTTCAAGGGCATCCCCCGAGAAAGAAATCACCGCCCGAAATTGGGCGGTGACCAGGAGTTTCGTGGCGGGATGTACGAGACTTGAACTCGCGACCTCCGACGTGACAGGCCGTAGTTATAAATTTACGACATCGGAGGTCAATTGTGAGTATACCATTAAAAACCCCAGGTCATGGTTTGATATAATTTGACTAAAACTGACCCGATTTGGTTTCTTAGCCACTTTTTAGCCACTTTTCTTAGCCACTTTTTTGCTACACTGCACCCTGAAGCCAACTAGCTACGTAAAAGGGGCCGCGTGACGGCAAAGCAGAAGAAAAAACCGACGGTGTCGTTCATCGACGGCATCGCGCTCAGGACCCTGAAGCCGGGCAAGCTCTACTCCGCGCGCGTCCGCATGGACCCGGACGTCCAATTCGGCGGCGAGCACGAGACGTGGTACTGGTCGAAGTCGAGGAAGATCGAGGCGCCGAGCAAGGCCAAGGCGCTCGAGAAGGCCGAGAGGTACCGCAAGGAGCTCGCGGACGGCACCAACGGCACCGACCTTACCGTGGCCGAGTTCGCACGCGAGTGGCAGGACGGGCGCGAGGAGCAGTCGCGGGCCTCGCTCGAGTCGACCGGCATCGCCAAGCCCTCTCCGCGCACCATCGAGCGCGACGAAATTGAAATCCAGCGCATAGAGGAGCGCTTCCCCAAGGTGAAGGTCCGCGACCTCACGCCGGGCCGCATCGAGAAGGTCATCGCGGACATGCGCTCGGAGGGCGTATCCGAGAACACCATCTTCAAGATGGTCAAGAAGCTCAGGCACGTGCTGAGCCGGCCGGTGCAGAGGGGCCACCTCGAGCGCAACCCCTGCGATCTGGTCGAGGGCATAAGCGAGCCGAAGGTGAACCCCGTGACCAAGGCCCACCGGCGCATCACCGAGGAGGAGGCCGCCGATTTCATCACCTGGCTGTACGGGCAGGAGCTCAACGGCAAGATCGTGGCGCTGTGGTTGGGGATGACCGAGCAAATCCGCCTCGGCGAGGCGCTCGCGCTTCGCGCCTGCGACCTCGACTTCGAGAAGAACGCCATACACATCCGCGGGACGCTGAACAAGAAGGGCGAGATCGTGCCCGCCAAGGCCGATTCCGGAAGGACGCTGGCCATGGGGTCGTTTTTGAAGGGCCTGCTGCTGGCCTGGATCGAGATCCAGAAGGAGCAGTTCCCCCACATGGTGAAGAAGTGGCGCCGCACGAAGGTGCCGTGCGGGCGCGAGTGGGACGAGACGGCGCCGGTGTGCAGCTCGTACTACGGCACCCACATCAACTCCGACAACTACGGCAGGTGGATGCGCTCGCTCATGGCCGAACGGGGCCTGGGCGAGTACACCGAGCGCGAGGAGTGGGTCGACAGCCGCGGCATCGTGCGCGAGCGGCTCGGCGGATACGTCGGGCCCTCGTACAAGTCGCTGCGCAGCTTCGGCGCGACTTACCTCATCGGCGAGAACGTAGACGTGAAGACCGCCCAGGACCATTTCGGGCACAAGAAGTCGTCGACGACCCTCGAGCTGTACGCCGAGAGCGTGCCCAAGCACGAGCGCGAGGTGGCAAAGACAATGGACTCGTTCGTGAAGACGGCCCTCGGCGAGGAGGCGCCCGAGGAGCGATCTCTCGAGGCCTTCCGCGATGCGATCGTCACGCAGCCCCCGGACGAGTGGCCCGACTGGGTGCGCGAGCTGGCCGAGCTGGCGAGCGCAAAGAGCGGCATAGCAGAAGCCCGAACTTGACGACCGAGCTGCCCGGCGCCAGGGGCTTCTCGCCTGCCAACTTGAGGTATATGAAGCGCTTCTACGAGCTGTTCCCCGCATCGGATGAGAATCTTCCGCAACTTGCGGAAGATTCTCTAGTCAGCAACTGCAATGGGACTAGCACAGAAGAAAGACGGCTGGTAAGCGCAAGTACTCAATGTTAATCTTCTCGCATGCAAGAAACGGCGATGGAAACTGGAGAGCGTCCCGGTATGACAAGTGAGCTCATGGCATTCGCGGACGAAAGCGTACGCACGAGCATTGCGTCGCCCATGTACTTAATCGCTGCGACGATCATCCCCGAAAATGCGAGCCTCGCACCGCTTGAGATGATTCTCCCGAAAGGCGCATCGAAGCTGCATTGGCGAGACCTCGGCGTAAAAGCCCAGCGGGAATCGCTTTCCAGAATTGCTGAACTCGAATCGGAGAGCACTATCGTCATCGCCTCTCCCATTGACCCCCGCAAACAAGAGCGAGCGCGCCGCAAGGATCTCGAAACCCTCCTGCCCCTGCTGGAAAGCAGGGGAATCGCGACGCTCGTAATGGAGAGCAGGTTTCCTGCAGCCGACGCCAAAGACATGGCGCTCTACCACTCCATGAGGAAGAAGGGACTCATCAACGCAATCGAACTTACCTTCGCCAGCCCCGAAGAGGAGCATCGGCTCTGGATTCCCGACCAGATTCTCGGCGCGTATTCAGACGCTGCAGTAGGCTCGAGATCCGCCAGCTCATGGCGTCAAGAGTGGAATGCCCTGAAGGGCAGCATCAGCACGGTGAAGGTGAAGCTTTAGAATGCGCCGGAGCCGGCTCCCGAGAACGCTCGGGTACACCGGCTCCGACTTCCAAATCCCCTCTCGGGGACGGCTTTCGCCCAGATTGTAGCATGCTGGTAGATCGTTTCGAAGAGCACTCTTGCAATCATCAACAAAACGTCAACTGGAGGGTTAAGTTTCAAAAAGTGTGTCCTATTTGATGCCGTTCCCGCAGGTAAAACCCTGTAATTAAGACCCTCAAATTGCCCTGGCCCAATTTCCAGGTGTTTCAAAAAGTGTGTCCGTTTTCCCCTTGACACGCCTGTTCAGGCATTGTTTTCCGGCGAGGAAATTGCCGGGAGACAGGACGAGGGCGTGAATAATCCAA
>JAFUCC010000081.1 GCA_017459925.1 Eggerthellaceae bacterium | reverse complement strand
TTCCGCAGCAAGCGAAGCGTCGACTTGCACGGTGGCCCTGGGGTGAGGTTCAAATCCTTTGCACATCACCCCAGGGACAACGTTCAATTCGACGCTTCGCTTGCTGCGGAACTGCGCGCGTCGCCCCCTCTCGCCGGGCAAGCTACGCTCTTCCGCTTGAGGGCAGATGGTGCTGGGAGCTTATTCGGATTCGACTACTCTGAAGGGGATGCCGGCTTCTTCCAGCATGCCGAGGGAGAGTTCGTCGGGGTACGGGTTGGAATAGATGATCTCGGTGATGCCGGCGTTGATGCACATCTTCGCGCACGTGATGCACGGCTGCGTGGTGATGTAGATCTTCGCGCCGTTGATGTCGATGCCGTACTTGGCCGCCTGGATGATGGCGTTCTGCTCGGCGTGAAGGCCACGGCAGATTTCCTGGCGCTCGCCGCTCGGCACGCCAAGGCGCTCGCGCAGGCAGCCGACTTCGCCGCAATGCGCCATGCCCTTCGGCACGCCGTTGTAGCCGGTGGCGAGGATGCGGTTGTCCTTCACGATGACGGCGCCGACCGCGCGGCGCACGCACGTGGTGCGGGTGGAAACCTCTTTCGCCAGCTTGGCGAAGTATTCGTCCCAAGACGGCCTGTTGTCTGCCATGGTTGCCACTTTCTTTGCGACGGAGGGCGGGGTGACCCTCAGTCGCTCAGACAGTCCTCGCAAGCTACGCTTGCTGCGGAACTCGCTTTGTGAGGGCCACCCCGCCCTCCTGCGATGAGCTGTTGACTTCCTTACCTACACTAGCACCTTTTTCGTAATTGCCAAGCTGGACTCTTTCGGAACGTCAGTATTCGAGCTCGGGGTACAGCGGATGGGCGTCGATGATCTTCTGGATACGGGCCTTGATGGCGGCGAGCACCGTGGGGTCGTTCGCGTTGAAGACGGCTTCCGAAATGGACTGGCCAACGATGCGGAACTCCTCGTTGGTGAGGCCGCGCGTGGTGGCGGCCGCCGTGCCGACGCGGATGCCGCTTGTGATGAACGGGCTGCGCTGCTCGTTGGGGATGGTGTTCTTGTTCACCGTCAGGCCGACCGTTTCCAGCATGACCTCGGTGTCGCGGCCGGTGGCATCGGCCGGCGTGAGGTCGACTAGGCACAGGTGGTTGTCGGTGCCGCCGGACACGAGGCGCAGGCCGCCTTCGGCGATGGCGTCGGCCATGGTGGCGCAGTTGGCGACGAGCGCATCGATGTATTCCACGTAATCGCGGCCGAGCGCCTCGCCAAGCGCGACGGCCTTGCCGGCAATGACGTGCATGAGCGGGCCGCCCTGGCTGCCGGGGAACACGGCGCTGTCGATCTTCTTGGCCAGCTCCTCGTCGTTGGTCATGATCATGCCGCCGCGCGGGCCGCGCAGCGTCTTGTGCGTGGTGGTGGTGACGATGTCGGCATACGGCAGGGGGCTGGGATGCGCACCCGTCGCCACGAGACCGGCGATGTGGGCCATGTCGACCATGAGGTACGCGCCGACTTCGTGCGCGATGTCAGCGAAGCGCTCGAAGTCGATGACGCGCGGGTAAGCCGACGCGCCTGCCACGATGACCTGCGGGCGGCATTCCTTGGCCTGCGCCAGGACGTCGTCGTAATCGATGCGGCCGTCTTCGCCCACGCCGTAAGCTTCCACGTTGTACAGCTTGCCCGAGAAGTTGGCGGACGAGCCGTGCGTCAGGTGGCCGCCGTTGTCGAGCTTCATGCCGAGCACCGTGTCGCCCGGCTTGATGATGGCAGCGTACGCCGCGTAGTTCGCCTGCGCGCCCGAATGGGGCTGGACGTTGGCGAACTGCACGTTGAACAGGCGCTTCGCACGGTCGATGGCAAGCTGCTCGACCAAGTCGACCTTTTCGCAGCCGCCGTAGAAGCGCTTGCCCGGGTAGCCTTCCGCGTACTTGTTGGTGAGCACCGAGCCCATGGCCTGCATGACCGCTGGGCTGACGATGTTCTCCGATGCGATGAGCTCGATGGTGCCGCGTTCGCGCGTCAGCTCAGCGCGCAGGATGTCGGCTACCTCGGGGTCTTGCTCGATTACATGGGGAATGGGATTGAACGTCATCGGTTACTCCTGTTCTAGTGCCATGATCTTTGCGACGCGGCCTTCGTGGCGGCCGCCGGCGAAATCGGTTTCGAGGAACGCCTTCACGATGGCGCGGTTGGTCTCGTCGTCGACGAAACGGCCCGACACCGTGACGATGTTGGCGTCGTTGTGCTCGCGCGCCAAGGCGGCGAACTCGGGGGACGTGACGTTGGCGGCGCGGATGCCGTGCACCTTGTTGGCAGCCACGGCCATGCCGATGCCGGTGCCGCACACGAGCACGCCGCGGTCGGCTTCGCCCTGCGCGACGTCATGCGCAACCAGTTTCGCGAAATCGGGGTAGTCGACGCGGTCGTCGTTTTCGGGCCCGCGGTCGACGACCTCGTGGCCAAGCTCCTTCAAATAGCCGACGAGCAGCTGCTTTTGCTCGAAACCCGCGTGATCGCTTGCGATGCTGATGTTCATGATGCCCCTCCGGTAATTTGGTACCTGCACATAGTAAAACGCCGCCCCTTGCGTGAGGAGCGACGTTTCCGTATTCACAAATGAACCACCCTCATGAGTACCAGCATGAGTACCAGGACGTTCCTGATACTCATTTTCCGCAACGCGGTACAGCTCGAAAAACGCCATGCAAATGAGTATCAGGAACGTCCTGGTACTCATGAACTTGCCATGGGTGTGACAGTGGGGGTCTGGTGGGATGGCGTATGTGTTTGCGGGATCGCGGCGGTTGGGGCGGTAGCCGAAAAACAAGGAGGGAGCAGGGGGCGTAGCCCCTTGCGGA
>JAFUCC010000080.1 GCA_017459925.1 Eggerthellaceae bacterium | reverse complement strand
CATTTTGGGCCGCAAGCCCGATTCGAGGACACGCTCGCAGCTCAGGCGCGGAGGTGGGGGAAGTCAGCCCCCGGACCAGCTATCCGGGGGCTGGCGGTATACTGCCTATTGACAGGCCGATGAACGTATGTGCTACTCATTCTGCCATTCATTCGTGTACGATGGGCGAAACGGAGAAAGGACGGTTATGGCAATCCGCGGAATCCTGTACGACAACGACGGCACGCTCGTCGACACGCACGACCTCATCCTGGCCAGCATGCGGCATACGACGACTACGGTGCTGGGCAAGGAGTTTCCCGAAAGCGAGCTCATGAAGGGAGTGGGCACGCCGCTCGACGCACAGCTTTTGGAGCTGGCCGGTGGCGATGAGGAGCTCGGTGCCGAGCTCGCCCGCGTGTACCGCGAGCACAACCACGCGATTCACGACCAATCCATCAGCCTGTTCGAGGGTGTGGCGGACGGCTTGCGCGCGCTGCACGACGCCGGATGCAAGCAGGGCGTGGTCACTGCGAAGCGCCATGCGCTCGCGCAGCATGGCTTGGAGATCATGGGCGTGTGGGACTACATGGACTGCCTCGTCGGCCCCGACGATTGTCCGAAGGCCAAGCCCGACCCCGAGCCCGTCGCCATGGCGGCAAGTTTGCTCGGCTTGAAGCCGGAAGAGTGCATCTACCTGGGTGACAGCCCTTACGACATGCAGGCGGGCCTCGCCGCAGGCTGCATGACGGTCGCGGCTTTGTGGGGCATGTTCCCCGAAGACCTGCTGCTCAGCTATGAGTCCGCAGCCGCCTGCGCGTCGTTCGCCGACTTCACCGCTTACGCGTTGGATGTGTCTCAAGTGCGGTAAGCGTATCGGCACCGGCAGGTGGAGATTCGCGCTGGTTGAACGTTATCCCAGGGGTGATGTTCAATTTGTCGAGGCCTTATCTTTGCGTTGGAGCGCTTCTTCAAATTGAACATCACCCCTGGGATAACGTTCAACCAGCGCGAATCCCCATCTGCCGGGGCCGATACGCGGAGCTACAGGAGGTTTTCATGACTGCGAACGCGAAGGCAAAGGGCACGCCGCTGCCGCGCAAGACGTGGTTCCTCATCGTGCTGCTGTCGCTGATGGGGCAGGTCGCTTGGGCGGTAGAGAACAACTTCTTCAACCTGTTCATTCAAGACGTGTTCGGCGCATCGCTTTCCGACGTGGCGCTCATGGTGTCCGCATCGGCCATCACGGCCACCGCCACCACGCTGCTTGCCGGCGTGTGGTCCGACCGCGTGGGGCGCCGCAAGGTGTTCGTGGTCGTGGGCACGCTGCTGTGGGGCCTTTCCATCTGCGCGTTCGCCGTGTTGCAGAACGTCTCGCAAGCGCTCGCACGCGACGCGGCGGCTGCGGCCGCGCTCGGCATCACGCTGACGGTGGTGTTCGACTGCATCATGACGTTTTTCGGCAGCCTTGCCAACGACAGCGCCTTCAACGCCTGGATGACCGACATCACCGACGACACGAACCGCGGCAAGGTGGAGGGCGTCAACAGCTCGATGCCGCTGCTCTCGATGCTCGCTGTGTTCGGCGGCGCGATGTTCCTTATGATCGTCGGGCCCGACGGCACCGTCACGTACGACTACCCGCTGTTCTTCACCATCATCGGCGGCATCGTGCTCGTCACCGGCTTGCTCGCCGCCATCCTCATGAAGGACAGCCGCCCCGAGCCGAAGCGCGACAGCGGCTATCTGGCGGAAGTGCTGTACGGCTTCAAGCCCTCGTCGATGCGCGCCGAGCGCATGCTGTACCTGGTGCTTTTGGCGTACTGCGTGTTCGCCATCGCCATGCAGGTCTTCATGCCGTACTACGTGCTGTACCTGCGCTTGCCCTACATCCTCGGCGAGAACTACGTGCTCGTCATGGCGCCGTGCATCATCATCGCGGCCGTGTTCACCATCCTGTACGGGCGCACGGTCGACCGCCGCGGCTTCTCGAAGAGCATCATCGTGCCGCTCGTGATGTTTCTCGCCGGCTGCATCATCCTCACCGTGCTGACAAGCGCGCCGGGCGTCTTCGTGGGAAGCATGCTCATGCTGGCGGGCTACTTGGGTTCGGTGGCG
This sequence comes from Eggerthellaceae bacterium, assembly GCA_017459925.1. Classification (GTDB taxonomy): domain Bacteria; phylum Actinomycetota; class Coriobacteriia; order Coriobacteriales; family Eggerthellaceae; genus UBA9715. The sequence goes on along the minus strand of JAFUCC010000080.1, from coordinate 11,347 downwards.
TGCTTCGGCGCCGAGATCCGCAACAACACGCCCGCTGGCCATGTGGGCCTGTATCAGGGCATCCGCATCTTCATGGTGGTGCTCGTGCCCATGCTCGTGGGCCCGTGGATCGGAAGCGCCATCTCGGCTTCGTCGGGTGCGGTGGTCGGCTTCGGCGTGGTGGGCGACGGCTTCACGCCAAGCTCGCTCATCTTCGCCGGCGGTGCGGTCGTTGCGCTGTTCACCTTCATCGTGCTGTACTTCATCCGCCGCGAGCAGCGCAAATAACCTGCCTCCAAGCACGTTGTCGTAAAGCGCTGCGCCTTCGGTCTCGCGTTTCAAAATGCGCTGCTTCATTGTTCGCATTCGGGGTACAATTGCGCTTGTCCAAAATCGACTGCGAAGGAGCCCTTATGCAAAAGGACGATTGCATTTTCTGCAAGATCGCCAAAGGCGAGATCCCCACGAACAAGGTGTACGAGGACGACGACGTCATCGTGTTCGACGACCTCGAGCCGCTCATGCCCGTGCACACGCTGATCATCCCGAAAGACCACTATTCCGACCTGTCCGACAACGTGCCTCCCGAGACGCTGGGCAAAGTGTTCTCGAAGGTCGGCATGGTCGCCGAGATGAAGGGCCTCGACAACGGCTACCGCGTGCTCGTCAACACGGGCGAAGACGCCAGCCAGTCGGTGAAGCACCTGCACGTGCACATCCTGGGCGGCGGCCTCATGCCGCGCCCGAACGACCAAGACTGGGGCGAGTTCGCCACCAACGCTGCCGAGATCGCCAAGCAGAAGGCCGAAATCGCGGCGTGGAAGGCCTCGCAGCAGGCATAGGGGAACATGGGCAATCAATTCCCTCGGAGGAGATTGATTGCCGAAGCGATTCACGCCTAAGGAGGGGTTGTGGAAAAGCTATTCAAGTTGAAGGAGAACGGCACCTCGGTGCGCACCGAGATCATTGCCGGCCTCACCACGTTCATGACGATGGCCTACATCATCGCCCTGAACCCGAACATCCTGGCGGGCTACGGCGCCACCGACGGCGGCATGCAGCTGTGGAACGCGGTGTTCCTGGCCACGTGTCTGGCATCGGGCATCGCCATGATCTGCATGGCGTTCATCGCGAACAAGCCGTTCTGCTTGGCGCCTGGCATGGGCCTGAACAGCTTCTTCGCCGTGGTGGTCGGGCAGATCGTGGTCCTAACCGGCGCGACGTACGTCGCATCGTTCCAGGCCGCGCTCATCATCGTGCTGTGCGAGGGCGTCGTCTTCGTCATCCTGACCCTCGTGAACATACGTGAGAAGATCATCGACGCCATTCCGTACGGCGTGCGCATGGGCATTTCGCCCGCAATCGGCCTCATGCTGCTGAACATCGGCTTCGGCTCAAACATCTTCATCGCCACGTTCAACGAGGACGGCACCACCAACCAGTTCTTCGTCATGAGGGACTTCTTCGGCTCGCTCACGGCCGGCCATGCCGCCGACATGATGGGCGCCGCGTACCCGACCATGGTCCTTTCCGTGGTCACCCTGTTCGTCGGCCTGTTCGTCATCATCCTGCTGGCGCATCGCGGCGTTAAGGCGTCCGTCATCATCGGCATGCTCGTCGCATCGGTCATTTACTGGATTGGCGAGGCCGTCTTCCTCGGCACCGACCCGTTCGCCGGCCTGGCGACCGCTTCGTGGCTACCCGCGTTCGGCGACATGTTCGAGCTGACGCTGTTCAAGTTCAACCCGGCGGGCTTCCTCGAGCTCGGCTGGTTCACGGCCATCACGCTCATCATCACGTTCTGCCTCATCGACATGTTCGACACCATCGGCACGCTCGTCGGCACGGCGGCGCGCGCCGATATGCTCGACGAGAACGGCAAGATGCCGCAGATGAAGGAAGCGCTGCTTTCCGACTCCATCGGCACGGTTGTGGGCGCATGTACCGGCACGTCGACTGTCACCACGTTCGTCGAGTCCGCTTCGGGCGTCGAGGCGGGCGGCCGCACCGGCCTGACCGCGCTCACGTGCGGCATCATGTTCCTGCTGTGCATGTTCATCGCGCCGATCGCCGCCGTCATCCCGGCTGCGGCTACCTCGTCGGCCCTCGTGTACGTTGGCATCCTCATGCTGAGCGGCCTGAAGAACATCGACTTCACCGAGCTCGAGCAGACCGTCCCCGTGGCGCTCATGCTCATCGCCATGCCGATTTCGGGCTCGATCGGCCATGCCATCGGCCTCGGCCTCATCGCGTTTTCGGTCATCAACATCTTCACCGGCAAGGCGAGCAAGCAGTACGCGCTGACGTACGTGCTGGCGCTCATCTTCTTGGTCAAGTTCTTCTTGGCGGTGTAACGAAGGAACCATGTGTCAACGTGGCCTGGTCACGTCGACACGCTAAAGCGTCAATCCCGAAGGGGGAAGCATGACAGAGTTCGATTTTGAAAGTCTGATCGCGGACATTCCCGATTACCCAAAGCCGGGCGTGCTCTTCAAGGACATCACGCCGCTTTTGGCCGATCCCGAGGGTTTCGAGGCCGTCGTGCAGGCTTTGGCCGACCCGTACCGCAGCCTGGGTGTGACCAAGGTCATGGGCGCCGAGGCCCGCGGGTTCATGCTCGGCGCGCCGGTGGCGCTCGAGCTGGGTTGCGGCTTCGTGCCTGCCCGCAAGCCGGGCAAGCTGCCGCGCGAGGTCGTCGAGCAAGATTACGATTTGGAATACGGTACCGCCACGCTGCAGATTCACACCGACGCGTTCGGACCTGATGACAAGGTGCTCATCGTGGACGACCTGGTGGCCACGGGCGGCACCATGGTGGCGCAGGTGAAGCTCGTCGAGCAGCTCGGCGCCGAGCTCGCCGGCATCGGCTGCCTGATGGAGCTCGAGTTCTTCCATCCGCGCGACATTCTGGCCCCCGTCACCGACAAGCAGCTGCACTCGCTCGTGAAGGTGAAGTAACGCGAATGAGTAGCAGGACGTTCCTGCAACTCATTTTAGGTGCACAAAGCCCAGGGCTGGACGCCCTGCGAAAATGAGTAGCAGGAACGTCCTGCTACTCATTCACAAAAAAATGGCCCTCGATCGAGGGCCATTTTGCTTGTTGCGGGTTTACTCTTCGACCGTGAAGGCGTCTTTGCCAAGGCCGCACCAGGGGCACACCCAATCGTCGGGAATGTCCTCGAAGGCGGTGCCAGGGGCGATGCCGGCATCGGGGTCGCCGGCTTCAGGGTCGTACACGTAACCGCAGGGGCAGATGTACTTCATGGCGTCTCCTCTCGTCGTTGTTGCCATGCGGACATTGTACCAATTACATGCCGCTCGGGGCGCTTTCAGCTGATTCGGTTGCCGAGTCGTGACGGAGTGCGATAATGGGGGAGAATCATCGGAAATCACCTGGGAAGCGGCCTGCGAACGCCATGATCAAGCGCCATTACGAGAAAGTCATTGTCGGCTGCTGCTTTGCGTTCCTGTTCGTGAATGTGGGCTTCGCCTCGACGGCGTTCGCGGTGCACCAGCCCTTCATCGTCGCCTTGGACGGCATCGGCGATACCGGCGGTTCGCTCATCCTGTCGGTGCGCACGCTCGTTTCGCTCTTCGCAATCGTCATAGTCGACCGGTATTTCGGCTTGCTCGACGTGCGCCTCGGCGTGCTGTTCGCCAGCCTCATGACGGCCGCGGGCTTCATCGTGTACAGCTTCGCGACGAGCTTGCCCGTGTTCTTCGCCGGCGCCGTGTTGCTGGGTTTCGGCTACAGTTTCGGCGGCCTGGTGGCCATGACGCTGCTCGCAAATCGCTGGTATGCGGAAAACGTCGGCAGCGCCGTCGGGTTCGCCACGATGGGAAGCGGTGCCGCCTCCATCGTCATGCCGCTGCTCGTCGTGCGCGTGATCAACGCCTCGTCGCTCTCGACGGCGTTTTTCATGGAAGGCGTCCTGGCGGCCATCATCGGCGTCATCGTGTTCCTCCTGCTGCGCAACAAGCCTTCCGATATGGGCCTCGAGCCGTACGTCGGCAAACCGGGGAAGAAGGGAAGGCGCCCGCGGCAGGACATACGTCCGGCTTCGAAGGGCGACCACCTGCTGCTCATGGCGGCTATGGTGTTCGTCGGCGCGTTTTGCTGCGGCGCGATCACGTACATGTCCGTGTTGGCGACGACCTCGGGCTTCGATCCCGTGTTCGCAGCGACGGTCGTCTCGATTGCGGGCGTTGCGCTGACCGTTTCGAAGTTCGTGACGGGGGAACTGTTCGATGCCATGGGAACGCGGCGCGGGTCGGCTGTCGTGTTCGTCGTGGGCTTTGTCGGCTTCACGTTGTGCTGCTTCGCGTGGATCGGAAGCGCTGCGCTCATGGTGGCGGCTGCTGTGTTGGTCGGCGCGGGCATATCGCTGGGGTCGGTCGGCATTTCCGTGTGGTCGCTCGAGCTTTCCAACGAGCAGAACCGTGCGCGAGAGATCAAGAACTTCCAGACGGCGTATTCCATCGGCGGCTTTATCGCCAACACGTTCCCGGGCATCCTGAAGGACCTGGTCGGCACCTACGTCGTGTCGTATGCGGGCATGCTGGTACTGCTGGTCCTTGCCGGCGTCATCGTCTTGCGCCACTACCGCAAGTACAGCGCGTAGGATTGAACGTTATCCCAGGGGTGATGTTCAATTTGTCGAAGCGTTCTTCAAATTGAACATCACCCCTGGGATAACGTTCAATCCTACGTCGTCCGCGGAGCTATTCGGCAATCAGCGACTTCAGCCATTCCTTGTACTCGGCGTCGAGTTTCTTGGGAGCCTTAATCGTCACGCCGCCGTTCAAGCCGGCGACCCAGCCGAAGAACTGGGGGCTCTTCTGCACGTTCACGCGCACGTCGGCATAGTTGGCCGTCGAGCGCACGATGTCGAGGTCGGTGCCGAAGCGGTCGACGATCGTATCCATGAGCGGCGCGCTGACATGCAGCGTGGCGCTTACGGGCTCGCCGCTGAACATGCCGAAGCTCTGGTAGGCGAAGTCTGCGAACTCGTAGTTCGCGATTGCGGCGCAACGGGTTGCTGCCGTGGCGCTCATCTGCAGCAGCTCCATGCGGTCGATGCGGAAGGTTTTGATGGCCTTGTCGTCATCGTCGTAGGCGGCGAGGTAGTAGTTGCCATCGGAATACACGACCTGCACCGGCGTCAGCTCGTAACGCTTGCCGTCGTGGCGCGCCGAGCGCTTGAGGTCGGTGCCGTAGCTGAAATACAGGAACTGAACCTTGCGCTTGCGCTGCAGCGCCTCGTGGATGACGTCGACGCTATGGAAGATCGAGTCGCTCTGGTTCTTGATGCGCCCGCGCACGTGCACGCGCTTGTCGAGCAGCTTGCGCTCGCGCTCGCTCACGAGGCCCTTCAGGCTCTTCACGAGCTTGTTCGACTTGCGCTCGGTGATGAAGCGGCTCGATTGCACGATGTCGACGAGCATCATGACGTCATCGATGCCCAGCTCGCTGCGGACAAGCGCGTACTCGACCGGGCGCGTCGGCAACATGCGGATGTCCACGCCCGTTTCGCGCAGCACGGCGATGTCGCGGTAAATCGACTTGCGCTCGGCGGGAACGCCCCGCGCTTCCAGCTTCTCGATGATCTGCGGCATCGTAAGCCCGCGCTCGAGGTCGGTTTCCTCCTCGAGCATTTGCATGAGGTACACGAGCTTCAGCTTCTGGCTCTGCCCGTTCAATTTCTTCTTCCCCGGCACGACGACTCCTGACGTAGACAATAGCTGTCCACATTATAGAACAGGAGATGTTGCGTGAAAGCAGGTGGGGGAATTGAACGTTATCCCAGGGGTGATGTTCAATTGATCGAGGCGCTATCTTTGCGCAGGAACGCTTCTTCAAATTGAACATCACCCCTGGGATAACGTTCAATCCTCCGTTGAGTGTGCGCGGACGAACGGACACGTGGCCCAGAGGGGAAGAAGGCGGACGGCAAGAAAGGCTTAGTGAGTGCGCTTGTCGGCGTACATGCGCTTGTCGGCGGCGTCGAGCAGGGCGTTCCAATCCCACCCGTATTCGTCGCTCGACGCGAAGCCGCAGCTCAGCGAGAACGGGAATTCGATATCGTCGTAATAGCAGACGCGGCGCATGTTGTCGTAGCGATGGCGCACATCGGCGACGAACGCGTCGAAATCGGACCCGACGTCGATGACCAGGAACTCGTCACCGCCATAACGCACGGCGTAGCATTCGCGCTTCTCGTCGCGCGACGAGTAATGCAGTTTCAGGAAACCCGCCACGTCCTTCAGCACGGCATCGCCGGCCGGGTGGCCGTAGGTGTCGTTCACGTCCTTCATGTCATCGAGGTCGATCATGGCCACGTTCACGCGAATGCCGGCACGCTCGAGCTCGACCAGGCGGTGGTTGAAGTCGTCGAGGAAGCGGCGGTTGAACAGCGACGTGAGCGCATCGGTCACGATGAGCGCGTTCAGGCTGTCGATGAAGTCGACGACCTTGCCGCGGTCGGTTCCCTCCACCAGCAGGCCTTCGGTCACGTCGTTCACGGTTTCCAGCACGCATTCGCGGCCTTCCATGTTCATGGGGCGCGACTGCACCCAGAACGCGCGGTTGTTGCTGAGCTCGACCTTGAACGTGCGCTGCTTCAGCTTCACGGCCTCGAGCGACGAGCAGTTGGGACACCGTTCGGCGCGCCCCCACACCGCATTGCACTCGAAGCACGGGAAGTCGAGGTCGCCGCGGTCGACGGCGGGCCAGAACAGCACCTCGCGCGACACGGGGTCGACGATGCGCACGATGTCGTTTTCCGACTGCAGTATTTCCACGAGGTCGTGGGCTGATTTACGCTGTATGTCGTACTTGAAATCCATCGTGGGTAGTATATAAGGTGATGGCGATTTCGCCAGATTTCTTAAACGAGTCGTCGTTTATTCGTCACATTTTCGAGACAAGAGGCGCATGTTCGCATGTCGTTTGCGACCCTTGCGTCCCACTGCCGCTTTGCCGAATGTGGCGGGAAGGTGACGAATCGGTAAACTTCGGCCACTCATGCGCGGGGGTGTTATAGTGGGTACCTGTTAGCACTCGGCTCCTTCGAGTGCTAAACACCAACCAAGGTATTGTTTGTCGAGCAAGAAGGAAGGCAATAGCAATGGCACTGAAACCGTTGGGCGATCGCGTGATCGTCAAGGCCGACGAGGCCGAGGCCCAGACCGCATCGGGCCTGTACCTGGCCAGCGAGGCCAAGGAGAAGCCGACGACCGGCATCGTCATCGCCGTGGGCGAGGGCAAGCTGGACAAGGACGGCAACAAGGTTCCCGTTCCCGTGAAGAAGGGCGACAAGGTCATCTTCGGCAAGTACGGCGGAACCGAAGTCACCTACGACGGCGAGGACGTGCTGATTCTTCGCGCCGACGATATTTACGCGATTTGCGAATAATGAGTAGCAGGACGTTCCTGCTACTCATTATGCGGGACGCGTCCTTTCTTTAGAAACAACTTGAAAATGAGTAGCAGGAACGTCCTGCTACTCATTGACAGAAAGGAAGCAACACTAATGGCTAAAGACATTAAGTTCGAAGCCGATGCGCGCGGCGCGTTGGCTAACGGCGTCACCAAGCTCGCCGACGCCGTCAAGGTCACCCTTGGCCCCAAGGGCCGCTACGTGGCCATCGAGAAGTCCTACGGCGCCCCGGTCATCACCAACGACGGCGTGACGGTCGCCCGCGAGGTCGAGCTCGAGAACCCGGTCGAGAACATGGGCGCCCAGCTCGTGCGCGAGGCCGCTGTGAAGACCAACGACGTGGCCGGCGACGGCACCACCACCGCCACGCTGCTCGCCGACGTCATCGTCCGCGAGGGCCTGCGCAACGTCACGGCCGGCGCTGACGCCCTCGGCATCCGCCGCGGCATCCAGAAGGCCACCGCTGCTATCGTCGAGCAGATCAAGAAGGACTCCAAGAAGGTTTCCACCAAGGAGCAAATCGCCAACGTCGGCACCATCTCCGCTGGCGACGCCGAGATCGGCTCCAAGATCGCCGAGGCCATGGACGTCGTCGGCAAGGACGGCGCCATCTCCGTCGAGGAGAGCCAGACCTTCGGCATGGAAATGGAAGTCGTCGAGGGCATGCAGTGGGACCGCGGCTACATCTCGCCGTACATGGCCACTGACATGGAGCGCATGGAGGCCGTCCTGAACGACCCGTACATCCTGCTCACCGACCAGAAACTCACCAATATCCAGGACCTCATCCCGCTGCTGGAAGAGGTCATGAAGTCCGGCCGCGCGCTGTTCGTCGTCGCTGAGGACGTCGAGGGCGAGGCCCTGGCCACGCTGCTGCTGAACAAGCTGCGCGGCACGCTGAACGTCGTCGCCATCAAGGCCCCGGGCTTCGGCGACCGCCGCAAGCGCATCCTCGAGGACATGGCCACCGTCACCGGCGCCACGGTCATCGCGAAGGACTTCGGCATGACGCTCGCCGACGCGACCGTCGCCACCTGCGGCCATGCCCGCACGGTGAAGGTCACCAAGGACAGCGCGCTCATCGTCGACGGCGCTGGCAAGAAGGCCGACATCAAGGCCCGCATCGGCCAGATCAAGGCCGAGCTCGACAACACCGATAGCCAGTTCGATCGTGAGAAGCTGCAGGAGCGCCTGGCCAAGCTGTCCGGCGGCGTAGCGGTGCTGAAGGTCGGCGCTGCCACCGAGCCGGAGCTCAAGGAGAAGAAGTCCCGCATCGAGGACGCCCTGCAGGCGACCCGCGCGGCCGTGGAAGAGGGCATCGTCGCCGGCGGTGGCGTGGCGCTCGTGAACGCGCTGCCCGCGCTGAAGAAGGTCACGGCCGATGACAAGGACGAGCAGGTCGGCATCGACATCATCTCGAAGGCCGTCGAGGCTCCGCTGCGCGCCATCGCGCAGAACGCCGGCTTCGAGGGCTCCGTCGTGGTCGAGAAGGTCAAGACCCTGAAGAAGGGCGAGGGCCTGAACTGCGCCACCGGCGAGTACGGCAACCTCATCGCCATGGGCGTGTCCGACCCGGTGAAGGTCACCCGCACGGCTCTCGAGTCCGCTGCTTCCGTGGCCGCCCTCATCCTCATCACCGAGGCCACCATCAACGAGATCCCCAAAGAGGCCGACGCTGCAGCTGCTGCAGCCGCGGCCGCCGCGGCCGGCATGGGCGGCGGCATGATGTAGGAAGTTTGCAGCAGCAAATTTCCAAGGCGTAGATAGTAAAAACTCGGCTACCATACGCTTCAAGCAAAAGGAACGGGACGGCTTAACGGCCGTCCCGTTTCGCGTTTCATGAGGTCATGAACGAATGCTCATATGTATAGGCATTGTGCACAAATGTGAAACAGGTACCAGCTACCTGTTTCACGGTGCAGAAGGGAACGGTAGAGCATGGCGCTGTTGGTGACGCTTTTCGCGGGGGCGTTCTTCTTGCTGGGCGCGCTGGTCGCATGGCGGGCGCACGGTCACGGCGCGATCGAGGATTACTCGGTCGCCATCGCGTTCGGTTCGCTCGCATGCGTTGCGATAACCGATTTGGCGCCGGAGGCCATCGAGGTCGCCGAGGAGCACGGCTGGCTTCTCGTGGCCTCGCTCATCATCGCGGGCGCCGTGGTTCTCATCGCGCTCGATCGCATGATTCCCGATCATCATGCAGAAGACGGTGAAGAAGGCGCCGCCCACATCGGCGCCATGGCGGTGCTCGCCGTGTCGGTTCACAACATCGCCGAGGGTGCGGCCATTTTCGCCATAGCCTCGCAGGACCTTTCCGCTGGCCTTGCGCTCGCGCTCGGCGTCGGGTTGCATAACGCCCCCATGGGCATGCTGTTTTATTCCACGATGGAAAGCGGCCGCGCGCGCGGCGTCGCGGTTCTGGCGGCGGCGGTGCTCTCGACGTTCGTCGGCGGCCTCATCATGTTCTTGCTGGGCGACGTCATCGACGGAGCCGTCATGGATGGCGTCGTGTGCGTGGCGCTCGGTATGATCGTCTATATCCTGTTCGCCGAGCTGCTGCCTGCCATGGTGCGCCGCGGCCAGCCCGTGCGCAGCATCGTCGGCGTCGTCATCGGCGCTGCCTTCGTTCTCGTTGGCTCGCTGTTCGAATAGCGCGTTAGCTGCGATTCCACAACGCTTTCATTGACCGAAGCGGGTCGTCCCGCTAGAATTATCAATCGCTGATTTGGGAATCGGGCCCTTAGCTCAGTTGGTAGAGCAGGGGACTTTTAATCCCAAGGTCGGGGGTTCGAGTCCCCCAGGGCCCACCATTCCAAACAGCGCACGCTGGGGCGTCGTCCAATGGCAGGACTTCGGTTTTTGGTGCCGACTATTGGGGTTCGAATCCCTACGCCCCAGCCAAGTCACCACAGCCCGGCTTGGCAAAGCGTCAAGCCGGGCTTATCTTTGTCATGAAAGCGGGCTACATATGATCGGCGTTGTTGACGTGGGCGGCGGAGAGCGCGGCGTATACGGAGCGGGCGTGTTCGATTTCTGCATGAGCCGTGGCATTCATTTCGACTATTGCGTGGGCGTGTCCGCCGGTGCCGCGAACCTGGCTTCCTATATCGCTGGGCAGGAGGGGCGCAATTTCGCGTTCTACACCACGTACAGCTTCCGTCCGCAGTACATGGGCCTGGGGCTCGTTGCCAAGAAGCACGAATACACCGATCTCGACTACATATACGGCGGCTTGTCGAATTCCGACGGCGATTACCCGCTCGACTTCGATGCCATGGCGAAATCGGGCAAGGAGTTCGTCATCGTGGCTACCGATGCGGAAAGCGCACGTCCGGCGTACTTCTCGCTCGACGACATGTCGCAGGACGATTACGCGCCCATCAAGGCCTCGTCGGCGCTGCCTGTCGCCAACAAGCCGTATCCCGTGAACGGGCGGCTGTATTACGACGGCGGGCTTTCCGACCCGATTCCCGTGAGGAAGGCGCTCGATGCCGGATGCGAGAAGGTGGTTGTGGTGCTCACGCGCCCGCGCGACGCCTACCGCTCGCCCGATTCCGACAAGGCGTTCGTGCGCCTTCTCATGCCGCAGAACCGGCGCATCGCCGAGGCGCTGGCGAACCGTGCCGGCCTGTACAACATGCAGCTCGACCAGGCCAAGAAATACGAACGCGAGGGCAAGGTGCTCATCGTTGCGCCCGATGACATCGCGGGCATGAAAACGCTGACGAAGGACCTCGACGCTATCGAGGGCCTGTACGCCAAGGGCATGCGCGACGCCTTCGCCATCGAAGACTTCTTGGGGTAAATATGCCGAAGGACCGCTTGGCGGTTGGGTTGAACATCACCCCAGGGGTGATGTTCAAATTACAAAATGCTTCTACATGAAGATGAAGCTTCAGCAAACTTGAACATCACCCCTGGGGTGATGT
>JAFUCC010000079.1 GCA_017459925.1 Eggerthellaceae bacterium | reverse complement strand
CTGTAGAGTGTCCATGGTGGCCGTTGCCTTTCTCTCGAATCTTACATTCCGCAAAATGTGATTCTAGGCAATGGCCGCTTCCGTCTCAAAGCGGCCCGTGACACCAACGTTCGGCACGCGATCGCGTGACCTGGCCAAACGCTATCGCAGCACCTCAAAAGCGCGCTTGTTTTATCCCGAAACCTCGTTTTTGTTCCACCCTCGCATCGGAAATGGAACGAAACCGAGGTTTCGGGAGAAAAAGCCCGTCACTTCTCGGCGGTCTTCGACAATCCAACAGAAGTGAACCGACCGGAACGGGAAGTCAACGCGAATCTTATCGTGCGCAAAAGCTGGCAGACTGCGCGAAAGGAGCGCGGCGGCAGTAAAGCGCCATGCTATAGTTTGAGTATCGTCAAAATCGAGCGAGGAGGTTTCCATGCAATACGAAATTGTTGGCACGCCGTTCCCTGCGGTGGTATGCACGCTGCAACGCGGCGAACAGATGAAGACCGAAAAAGGCTCCATGGTCTGGATGGACCCGTGCATGAAGATGGAAACCTCGGGCGGCGGCGGTCTGGGCAAGATGTTCGGCAAGATGCTGTCTGGCGAATCGATGTTCCAGAACATCTATACCGCGCAAGCTGATGGCCGCATTGCGTTTGGGTCAAGCTTTCCCGGGCAAATCCTGCCCATCGAAATCAAACCCGGCCAAACGTTCATCGCCCAGAAGATGGCGTTCCTCGCATCCGAGATGGGCGTCGAGCTGGCCGTGCACTTCAGCCAGAAGCTCGGCAAGGGTTTCTTCGGCGGCGAGGGTTTCATCATGCAGCGCTTGAGCGGCCAAGGCACGGCATTTCTGGAATGCGACGGCTCGCTCGTGCGCTACGAGCTTGCAGCTGGTCAGCAAATGATCGTCGATACGGGCAATGTGCTGGGGTTCACCGACGGCGTGAACATGGAGATCGAACGCGTGCAGGGCGCCAAAAACGTCGTGTTCGGCGGTGAGGGCTTGTTCAATACGAAGCTGACCGGCCCCGGCACCATCTACCTGCAGACCATGCCGCTGGCAAGCGTCGCCGACGTGATTGCCGCGCACATGCCCACGCAAAACTAATCGCGTCGACAACGCGGCTTCGTAAAAGAGTTGACAAGGGGCCGCAGGACATTCCTGCGGCCCCTGTAAGAATACTCTGCGCGCCTGTTTACTGCTTAGCTCACTCGTTTGCCGGCAATGTCGAAAAAGCCCCTGTTCGACTTAATGAGGGTGTGCATGGTATCGCCCTTAACTTCGCCACGCAGCTTATACCTGACCTTGCCGATAAGGAACAACCCGAACGAGCCCTGTGCGCTAAAACCGTTTTCGCCTTCCAGCTGTCCTTCAGCATGCTGCTTTCCGAGCACGGGCATATCGATGTCGATGATCGCCTTGTCGCCGTCAGTCTGCAGCGTAGCCTTGCCGCCTTTGGGGCCAATCATGTTCCTGACTTCGATTTTGTACGTTCCATCAATCACGATTCTTTCCTTTCTCTGCGGTTGACTGGAATCCTTCTTAATATAGACGGTTTGCTTCTCTTTTTCGCGTCTTTATACAGGCGCCATGTAAAAAGATGCTGACAATAAAGAGAACCGCCCGGAGTGGGGAGTCCGGGCGGTCTCGTGTCGGAGCGCTGTTGGGAGGGATTGATGGCTCCGGGGATATTACAGGTTGTGCTCTTCCCAGTAAACCTTGGAGTACTTCTCGATCTCCTCCTGGGTGGTGTCGTAGACGCCCGGGAACGAGGAGATGGGCAGGCCCTGCGACAGGTTCGGGATGAAGTGCAGCGGGCCGTTCTCGTCGCAGGTGCGCTTCACCTGCGCGGCGATCTCCTCGCGGGTCCAGCCCTCGTGGTCGACGGATGCCGAGTCGATGCCGCCCATGAACGTGATGTCCTTGCCGTACTTGGCGATCATGCCGGGGATGTCGTTGGTGTTCATGACGCCCTGCCACACGTCGATGCCCATCTCGATCATGTAGGGCACGAGCGTCTCGGCGTAGGAGTCGGAGTGGTGCACGACGCACTCGACGCCGCGGCTCTTCCAGTACCCGTAGATCTCCTTGTAGGGGTCGAGGAAGAACTCGGCGAACATCTCGGGCTCGGTGAACGTGGAGATCTGGGTGCCCCAGTCGTCGTGGTGCAGCAGCCCGTCGGGGTGCAGGTGGTCGCAGATGACTTCAGCCAGTTTCAGCTCCCATTCGGTCAGGTACTTGATGAGCTCCTTCAGCTCGTCGGGGCAGTCGTAGAAGGCGATGAGCACGTTCTGGATCTCGCACAGGTAGTGGCAGTTCTCGAAGACGCCGGGTGCCACGAAGGCCGTGGCGAACTGCTCCTTGCGGTCGATCTTCTCCCAGTACTCGAGGTCCTTCTCCCACTCGGCCTCGGCGATCTTGAAGGGGTCGGGGGCCTTGACGTAGTCCTGCCACTCCTCGATGTCCTTGCACACGATCAGGTCGGGGCGGTGGTTCGGGAACGCGCCCGGCTGGCCCTCGGCCCACGACACCGTGACGCCCCAGTTGTTGACCTTGTCGATCTCGCCCGGGCGCGGGTTGTTGCGCCAGCGGTAGGTCGCCAGGTCCCTGAACGGTATGTCGAAGGCCTCGTACTGCTTGACGAAGCGCTCGGGCTTGCCGCCCTTCATTACCTCGATGAGGTTCTCACGTGGGGTGAGCTTGTAGTCGCTCATCATAATCCTTTCCCTAAGATAGTCTGCTCTTCTTTTAGAACAGGTGCCAGTCCGGTGGTCGAAGCCACAAGCACCCCGTTGGGTCTTGCGCACCTCGCGATTTGGAACACGGGACTGGCGCCTGTTCCAAATACGAGCTTTCTGTCATATACGATTGTGTGAACAGGTTACGAGGTCCGCTGCCCCTGCGACTTGCGCTGCTTCTCGAGGCCCTCCTTCAGGATGGGCTCGATCTTGCGCAGGTAGTTGTCGTAGTCGTAGTGGTCGCGACCCTTCAGGTCGAGCTCGGCCACCCGGTAGAGCACCTTAAGCGCCTTCTCGTACTTGCCGTTGTCCTGCAGAACGTCGATAACCTGCGCGGCAAAGTGCATGCGCGTGTAGTTGCTGTGCTCGCCTTCCCACCACTCGTCGAAGTCGCGCGACAGCTTTCTAACGTCGTGCTTCTCGTCGTAGCGCTCGAGGATGGGCATGCAGGTTTCGTGCTCGTCCTTCACGTCGGCCTTGTTACGCGAGTTGTTGCGCACCGTGTGCACGGTGAACATGATGCCGATGATAAGAACCGGGAACAACAGGATGAGCAGCTGGTCGGGCTTGAAGTGCCTTATCAGGAGGACGCAAATGACGATGGCAACAATCAGAACGCCGGTGGAAATGCCAATCGACAGCGGCGAGCGCTTCTTGCGGTTGGCGCGCGCCTCTGCAAACGCTTCAGCGAAACTTGCCATCTTCACACCTCCTCTTGTTTGCAACTTCAGAGCCTGACAATTCCAGAGCTTTTCTTAAGCCTTCACATCATAGCATATGACCAGGAGAGACAGTGCGCGACCCGGTTAGGGCCGCGCACCATGCTTCAGGACTTACTTAGCGTCCTTTTCAGCTTGCTGTTCGCGCTCGGCGATTTCCTTCTGGCACTTGGCCAGGACGGTGTTGTTGATGCGGTAGCCGAACAGCAGGATCAGCATCGAGATGACGCACAGGATGGCGGGCAGCACGAACCAGCCGTTGACGATGCCCTCCTGCAGGGCGGGCGTCGACTGGTCGGCCGTCATGCCGGCGACGAAGCCGGCCGCGCCGAGGATGGCCGGGATGACCACGCCGCGGGCGAAGAAGCCGATCTTCAGGGGCAGGACCTGCAGGCCGGAGATCCAGCCGGCGGAG
>JAFUCC010000078.1 GCA_017459925.1 Eggerthellaceae bacterium | reverse complement strand
TATAGATAAAGACGATGTGACGGTTGAGTTCCTAACGCTCATTCGGAAATACAACTATCGGGTGCGTTCAAACGATTTCGCGACCATCGATTACGACCTTGATGAGAAGCCGGACGCCGACAATGGTGTGGTGAGGGCGGTCGACTTTGGATCGGTGGTAGATCACGTCATTTCTAATTTCGCGGCCATTGTGACGCAATCGTACAACGTGAGCAATCTTTTTGTCCAAAATGCACCAAAACGGGTGAAGGCGTCTTTGCGAAGCGCGTTTCCTGAACAGATTGAGGAACATTTCACAGAATATGAAACCATCGATAAGGAAACGATAAAAACCGTACACCGCAAGATGGGCGATGCAATTCTCGGGCAGCAGGACTGCAAGCGGGAAATAGCTCTGTCGCTGTATAGGCTCAGTTCGATTCGGGGCTCTAGGCCCATTGTTCTGTTGTTTTACGGGCCGTCCGGAGTGGGGAAAACAGAGAGCGCGAAATGTCTTAGCGATGTGCTTGGCGGGACTTTGACGCGTGTTCAGATTTCCATGATGCAGACAAACGAAGCATACGATTACATTTTCGGCGCAGAGCACTCGAAGGGGAGTTTTGCACGCGACCTGTTGGCAAGGGAATCTAATGTCATCCTACTCGATGAATTCGATAAGGTGAACCACTCGCTCTACAACGCGTTCTACCAACTCTTCGATGAGGGCGTTTTCGTGGATACGAACTATGAGGTCGATATGAAGGACGGCATCTTTATTCTGACATCTAACTTCATGTCTGAGGAAGAAGTGCGGCGAGAGCTCGGGTTGGCGATGTTCTCGCGCATTGGCGCGTGCATCGCTTTCGACGATTTGCCAATCGAGGCAAAGCAAACGATAGCCCAACGACACTATACCGATGTCATCAATAAGCTCGACGGTGCCGATAAATCAGAAATCGAAGACACCGACATAGCCTCTTGGTTTCAAGCCAATGCGGAACGATATGACAACATGCGCATAATGAAGACGAAAATCGACCGGGCTGTTTTCGGGCATTTAACCGATAAGCTGCTCGAAAGCGCGGAGACAGAGGACTTGCGAACGGAGGGATAAGTGTTCGACCTCAACGAACTCAAAACGTACAAGGAGGGCAACCGCCTGGAAGCCAAGAAGGCGCTCGGGCGCGACGGGCAGGGCGAGCTTCCGCGCAGCGTGTGGGAGACGCTTTCGGCGTTCGCCAACACGGCGGGCGGGGTCATCGTGCTGGGCGTTACGGAACGCAATGACGACGGGTTGTTCATCGTGCACGGCATCCCGAAGGCGGGCAAGGTGCTCGATGACTTCTGGAACGCGGCGCTTTCCGAAGACAAGGTGTCAGCCCGCTTCCTGAAAGATGCGGATGCCACCGTCGAGACGGTCGACGGCAAGGACATCGTGGTCATCCGCGTACCGTGGGTGGACCGCTACACGCGGCCCGTCTACGTCGGTGGCAACCTGTTCGGCGGCACGTTCAGGCGCACGCACACGGGCGACCACCAGTGCAATCGCGAGGAAGTGCTGTCGATGCTGCGCGACTCAGACACGTTGAGCCAGGACAGCAAGGTGGTCGATGCCGCCCGCATGGAGGATCTGGACTACGGCACGGTCGAGCGCTATCGCAACGAGTTCCGCGCCGAGCGAAGCGGCAGCGAGTGGAACAGCTATGACGACGCCGACTTCCTGAAGGCGATAGGTGCGGCGGGCACCGGCGAGGACGGCGAGCTCCACCCAACCGGGGCCGGACTGCTCATGTTCGGCAAGGACCGCTGGATCACCGACGGCTTCCCGCACTACTTCCTGGACTACCGGCAGGAGGCCGGCGCGGCCGAGCGGTGGGCGGACCGATTCACGAGCCAGCCCGGCGACTGGTCGGGCAACGTGTTCGACTTCTACTACAAGGCCTACAACAAGCTGAAGGCTGCGCTGAAGGTTCCGTTCGCGCTAGACGAGAACATGCGGCGCATAGACGACACGCCTGCGCACAAAGCGCTGCGCGAGGCCATAGCGAACTGCCTGACGAACGCGAACTACTACGAGCGCCGGGGAATCGTGTGCGTATGGGGCGACGACGCCATAACCATAGCCAACCCCGGCGACTTCCGGCTGCCCATCGAGGAGGCACGCAAGCCCGGCGCCTCCGACCCGCGCAACGAGACGATGCTCAAGATCTTCTCGTTCGTGAACGTGGGCGAGCGGGCTGGCAGCGGCATGGGGACCATCGAGAACGGCTGGACGGCTGGCGGGTACGCCGCGCCGAGCTACGAGGTCGCCTACGGCCCCGACCGTACCACGCTTACGCTGCCGCTCGTTTCGGTCGGCGATTCGACCGGTGGCGAGCGGCCGAAAGCGGTTGGTGGGCGCTTCAACGATAATGAACTTGTTGTTCTGAACCTAGCAATGGAAACCGGGAGGGTTACGACGCGGTTAGCGGTCGATGCGACCGGTTTGAGCAGGCAGTCAGCATCGGCGCTGCTCAGAAGGCTTGCGGATCGAGGGCTTCTTACCTGGCATGGTAAATCGGCGAAAGACCCACGGCAATACTACACTGCCTCTACTGACAAGCAGGGTTTGCAGTAGGCTTTGCAGTAGCTTGTCAGTAGATTGCGCAATCGTATGACATGGACGGGGATGCGACTTATCGCCTAACCCATGGCGCCGGCCATGCCGACGAAGCCCATCATCACCACGAGCACGACGAGAACGACAATGGCGCGTGATGCGAAAACGCGGCGCTTGCCCACGCGCTCGCTAGAGCGGGAGAACGCGAAGGAAAGCATGACGTAGCCGATCATGCCCCAGACGGCCACCCAGCGGCAAACGGTCGTAGCCACAGGCGGCAAGTTGAACACGCCGCTCATGCCGACTGCGGCTGCGACAATGGCGATGATGGCGCATGCGATGGCGGCGAAGTACAGGCGCAGCGACTGCCGGTCTTCGGTCTCGCGCTTCGACTGCACGTCCTCATCGCTTACGAGCGAGTCGATCGTGCAGCCGAACTCGTCGGCGATGAGCTTCAGGCTGTCAACGCCCGGCCAGCCTTTGCCGGTTTCCCACTTGCTTACCGCCGTGCGCGTGACGAGTAGCTTGGCGGCGAGCTCGTCCTGGGTCATGTTCGCGTCGGTGCGCAGCTTGCGGATCTTATCGCCGATTTCCATGGTGCCGCCTTTCGCTCAACTGGTCGAATTCTACCTTCCGAACGTAGCGCGCTACGCTCGCAAAGTCACGACACCATTCGTCACGCCGCGTTCGACCAGCGGTTTTCTGGTAGGATGGC
Source organism: Eggerthellaceae bacterium (assembly GCA_017459925.1). Taxonomy (GTDB): domain Bacteria; phylum Actinomycetota; class Coriobacteriia; order Coriobacteriales; family Eggerthellaceae; genus UBA9715. Next base: position 9,183 of record JAFUCC010000078.1, on the reverse strand, counting down.
TTCTTAAGCAATGCCAACGCGCATTCGGTCGAAGGACGTGACGCGAAGTACAGCCCCACCATCTTCGGCGTTGTCTTCGAGCGCGCTTGAATCCCGAGGCACGCTGCGTCGGTGATATGCGCTGCGCATCGGTCGAGGGCATCTACAAGCTGGCGGCCCCGCTCTTCTGCGATGCGTTCAAGTACGAGTTCGCTGATTTCGAGGGCACGGCCGCCAAGAAGGAACGCCGCGAAAGCTTAATCGCAATGAGGTGGTTACTATGACTGACATCGAAAGGCTCAACAGCGACATCGAGTATCGCAACAGTGGCGATATTGTAGAGGATGCCAAGCGCATCATAGATTCTGCTCAACGTACGGCTCACCAGGCGGTAAACGTTGCGCTTGTAGTGAGGAACTGGCTTTTGGGTCGACGCATCGCTGAAGAGGAGCTAGGCGACGCGACGCGCTCAGAAACATACGGTCGTGAAATTGTGCCGATGCTGGCCAAGGAACTAACTCAAGCGTATGGAAAAGGTTACACACGCACGAGTCTCTACCAGTACGTCCAGTTTTACCGGATGTTCCCAGAGATTGTCCACTTGGCGAGTGGACAATCTCTGCCCCGCCTATCCTGGACCCACTATCGTGAGCTTCTGCGAGTTGACGACCCCGATGCGAGACGCTGGTACGAGAAGGAAGCGTTCGATCAGGGCTGGGCTGTCAAGACTTTGCGCCGCAACATAAACACCCAGTACTACCACCGCCTGCTCATGACAGCTGACGCACGTAAAGCAGAAGTCGAACAGGAGATGCGCGAAAACACAGCCGACTATCAGGCGGATAAACTCGAGTTCGTGAAGAATCCCGTCATCGCCGAGTTCCTTGGCTTCCCATCTGACGTTAGCGTGCGCGAGTCCGAGCTGGAAGGGGCTATCATTGCGAACCTGCAGCAGTTTCTCCTTGAGCTCGGTAAGGGCTATGCGTTCGTGGCCCGCCAACAGCACATCCGAACGGACGCGGGCGACTTCTTTATCGACCTGGTGTTCTACAACATAATCCTCAAATGCTATGTGCTCATCGACCTCAAAGTCGGACAGATTACCCACCAAGACGTTGGCCAGATGGACATGTACGTGCGCATGTACGACGAGCTGAAACGAGGGGAGGGCGACAGCCCCACGCTGGGCATCGTGCTTTGCTCGGAAACGAGCAGGGATATCGCCCGCTATTCCGTTCTCAACGGCAACGAGCAGCTCTTTGCGAGTAAGTACAAGCTCTACCTCCCAACAGAAGAACAGCTGCGCGCGGAAATCGAAGCGCAGAAAGAAATGTTCCGCCTCCAGCATGGAGATGACGCGTAGTTGAGGAAAAGCATCTGAGGTTAAGATGGGCCGGTTGGCGAGGACCGTACTACGACGTGGCTTCGACCCCGACGCACGACGCTCGCGCATATGCAGGCGGACCGACGGCTGATTTGCGATCGCGTATTTAATGGCGATACGGAATATGAGCGAGTTTTCTCAAATTTTTCTGGCAAGGGCCGCACATTTCGGGCGGCTTTTTCGTTGTAGTGGGTAGAGGAGGTGATGGGCTTGCCGAGGAGCAGGGCCGAATGCCTGGGTCCGGACCGGGCGCGCGAGATAGCCGAGGAGTGCTACGGCGAGGTGCTGGCGTACTGCAGACGCCATGCGCCCGCCGGGCACGATGCGGCCGACCTCGCGCAGGAGACGTTCCTGCGCTTCGTGCGCGCCGGCAGTTATGCCGAGCGCGGCAGGCCCATCGCATACCTCATGCGGGTAGCGAGGAGCGTATGCGTGGACGCGAGCCGCGAGCGCAGGTTGGAAACGGTGAGCCTCGACTTCGAGGTGGCCGATGACTCATACGCTCACGCGGAAACCGGCCTCGGCGCCGCCTTGGCGAAGCTGCCTGGCGACATGCGCGAGGCCGTGGAGCTGAGGTTCGGCGCGGGCTTGCAGATGAACGAGGTCGCCCGCACGCTCGGAATCAGCCGCTTCTCCGCAAAAAGGCGCATCGATGCGGCGTTGAAGCTGCTGGCCGAAGAACTTGAGGAAGGTGATCTTGATGGGTGAGGTCGAACGCGCCAGGCTGAAGGTGGAACTTGGCCGGTACTATGCCGCCCAGCGCGAGGCGGCAGGTGCCGAGGTGGTGGGCAAGCTTGCTTCGGCGATGGTCGCCGAAGACGCCAGGATGCACAGGGCGCGACCGCGCAGCACGGGAGCTGCCGCGTTCGTGGCGGCCCAGGTGCGCTACGTCCCCGCATGGACGTGGGCGGCACAGCTCGCGCTCGTCGCTGGCATGTGCCTCCTTGCGCATGCGGCGGGAAATGCCAGCGGCACGAAGCTGGCCATCGGGCTGCTTTCGGCGATGACCGTGGTCGTGGGCGTGCCCACGTTATCTGCGAGCAAACTGCATGGCGTGGCCGAGCTGGAGTACTCGTGCCCCCGCAATGCGGCGAGCGTGCTGGTAGCGAGGCTGATCGTGCTGGGCTGCTCGTCGGCTCTGGTGGTGGGGCTGATGGTGGCCACTGCTGCAGCGTCGCTCGACGTCGGAGCCTTCGACGTCGCGCTCTGGGCCTGCCCGCCGTTCTTCCTCTGCTGCGCAGGTTCGCTCATGGCGCTGCGCTTGGCGCCCCCCAACATCGCGACGATGCTCTGCGTCGCCTGGGCAGCCGCCTGCTCGGCGGCGCTGCTGGCCCTTGCGAACGCGGTGCCGGACCTCTACGCGCACGCATCGCTTGCCGTGTGGGCGGGCGCCGCGGCAATCGCAGGGGCGTGGTTGGCCCGCGAGGTCGTGATGACCTGTCGGGCGGCCGCGGCCGGCCTTGACGCCTTCTCCCCGCACATGGCGAAAACCTACAACTAAGACAAGGAATGTCATCATGGAACTCACACTTGACCGGCTGACCAAGCAGTTCGGGGCGCGCATCGCCGTGGACCGCGTGTCGGCCACGCTCACGCCGGGCGTTACGGGCCTGCTCGGTGCGAACGGAGCGGGCAAGACCACGCTCATGCGCATGGTCTGCGACGTGCTGCGGCCCACGGGCGGGCAGATCCTGCTCGATGGCCGCGATGCCCAGTCCCTCGGCGACGAGTATCGGGCCCTGCTCGGCTACCTGCCGCAGGACTTCGGCTACTACCCGGACTTCTCGGCGCTCGACTTCATGCGCTACATGGCCACGCTCAAGGGCTTCGGCAACCGTGACGGTCGGGCGCGCAGCATGCAGTTGCTGGAAGAGGTGGGCCTGGCCGATGACGCGCGGCGTAAGGTGAAGACCTTCTCAGGCGGCATGAAGCAGCGGCTCGGCATTGCGCAGGCCATGCTCAACGACCCGGCCATTCTGGTGCTCGACGAGCCCACGGCCGGTCTCGACCCGAAGGAGCGCGTGCGCTTCCGCAATCTCATAGCCAGCTTCGCGCAGGACAAGATCGCCATCCTTTCCACCCACATCGTAAGCGACGTGGAGTTCATCGCGAACCGCATCCTGGTCATGCGCCAGGGGTCGTTCGTGCTCGACGGCACGCCCGAGCAGGTGGTCGCCCAAGCGGCGGGCAAAGTGTGGGAATGCCACGTGACCGCGGTGCAGGTCGAGGCGATGTCGGCGAGCATGCAGGTGGCCAACGTGCGCTATGCCACGGACGGTCATGCGGTTGTGCGCGTGGTGGCGGACGCCTGCCCGATGGAAGGCGCCGCGCCCGTGGAACCGACTTTGGAAGACCTGTACCTGCTCGTGTTCAGCGAGCGCCCAAAGGGGAGTATCCCCTTTGGGCTACGCCAGGGGGAGGATGCGTAATGGGAACGCTTATCAAGTTCGAGCTCAGGAAGATTCTGGGCAACCGCGCGGGAATCGTGGCGTGCGCGCTGGCCTTCGCGCTGTGCATGGCGCTCGCCGTGGGCAACCTTTCCACGGCAGTGCAGCGCGATATCGAAACCGGCGAGGTCGCGCAGGGCTTCGAGGCGCAGCAGGTATTCAAGCAGATGGCGCTCTCTCACGCGGGCGTGCTCGACGACGCGCACGTGGCCGCCGACGCCGCCGCACTCGACCGTGCCAACGAGCTCGCCGCGCAGGTGGATGGCTTCGCCGACATGGACAGCCAGCAGATAATCGACGCCTTGGGCCTCGAGTTCTGGCAGCAGACGCGCGGCGTGCTGAACCAGCAGTACTACATGGAACTCGTCGGCACGCTGGACGCCACCGACCCGCGAGCGACGAGCCTGCAGGATGGCGCCTGGGCCCGCATCCAGGTTAACCTGAACAACGACCCCTCGGAATTCACCGACGCGGAAAGGGACTACTGGAACGCCAAGGCCGCCGAGGTTTCCTGGCCCTTGGAATACGGCTATGCAGGCGCATGGGATAACGCGCTTGCCTACGCCAGCTTCGAGGCGCTTTGCATCGTGGCCCTCTGCATTGCGCTTTCGGGCGCGTTCGCGGGCGAGTACCAGGGCGGCACCGCCGCGGTCGTGTTGCCCACCCGCCGTGGCAAGCGGGCGCTGCCGGTGGCGAAGGTGGCGGCAGCCCTCATTTTCACGACCTTGTATTGGTGGCTGTGCGCGGTTGTCGCCATAGCCATCAACGTGGCCGTATGCGGCCCCGAGGGTCTGGAGTTGCCGGCGCAGGTCGTGTTTAACTTCGCCAACCCCTACGCGCTCACGGTCGGGCAGGCGATGCTTTTGGTCTATGGCCTGGGTTATCTCGTGGCGCTTGGCATGGCGGCCCTCACGCTTTGGCTTTCGGCGCTAATGCGCTCGCCCATGCCCGTGGCGGTTATCCCCATGGCCTACTCGTTCTTGGGGCTTATGGGCCTGTTCGTCTCATGGCGACCCCTGGCCAAGCTGGCGATGCTCACGCCTATTTCCGGCTTGAACTACGCCTTCGGGCGCATGATCTCGTACGCGGCAGGGTCGTTCGTGGCAGACCTGCCCACGGTGCTGGCGGTGCTGTACGCCGCCATGGTGCTCGTGCTTACGCCGCTGGCCATCCGCGCCTTCAAGCGCCACCAGGTGGCATAAGGGCGGGGGTTGTTACTGCGCAGCTTGCGAATCTTCTCCCCGATTTCCACTCGTCCAACTGGTCGAATTCTACCTTCTGAACGTAGCGCGCTGCGCTCGTAAAGTCACGACACCATTCGTCACGCCGCGCATGGGCTGGGAAAACGCCATCGGTAGACGGCGCTAGAGGGGCAAGAAGAGCTCGTGGATGCGCGGGTCTTCGTCAAGTTCGGGGTGAAAGGCGCAGGCAATCTGGTTTCCGTAGCGCGCGGCGACGATGATGCCATCGTGTGCCGAGAGCGCTTCCGCACCCTCGCCCAAGAGGGCGATTTGCGGCGCGCGGATGAACGTGGCAGGGACTTTTCCCAGGCCCTTGAAGGGCACTTCTGCCCGGAAGCTGCCGAGCTGCCGCCCGTAAGCGTTGCGGACAGCCGCCATGGGAAACGTCGCCAGGCGGCGTTCCCGTGGCGGGTCGTCGCAGTGGACTGCGCTTGCGAGCAGGATGAGCCCGGCGCACGTCGCCAGCACGGGCATGCCGCCGGCGATGCGTTCGCGTAGCGGCGCCAGCATGCACTGCTCGGCCAGGAGCTTGGCTTGCACGGTGCTCTCGCCGCCGGGAAGCACCAGCCGCTCGAACGGGCGCGCGAGGTCGGAAGCCTGCCGCAGTTCGAATGCGTCCTCGCCGAGGCGGCGGAGCATGTGGGCGTGCTCGGCGAATGCGCCCTGCACGGCGAGTATCGCGGTTGCCATGGCCCGCTACTTCCCGCGCTCGGCCATAAGCAAGTCGATTTCGTCCTTGTTTATGCCGACCATCGCCTCGCCGAGGTCTTCGGAAAGCCTTGCGATGAGCTCGGCGTCTTCGTAGTTAGTGACCGCGCCCACGATGGCCTGGGCGCGCTTGGTCGGGTCGCCCGACTTGAAGATGCCGCTGCCCACGAACACGCCCTCGGCTCCGAGCTGCATCATCAGCGCCGCGTCGGCAGGGGTGGCCACGCCGCCTGCGGCGAAGTTCACGACCGGAAGCTTGCCGTTTTCATGCACGTAGCGCACGAGCTCTACGGGTACGGCCAGGCGTTTCGCCTCTTCGAACAGTTCGTCTTCGCGTAGCGACTGCACGTGCCGGATTTGCTGGTTGATGAGGCGGATATGGCTCACTGCCTGCACGACGTCGCCAGTGCCCGGCTCGCCTTTCGTGCGGATCATGCTGGCGCCTTCTGCGATTCGGCGCAGGGCTTCGCCCAAATCGCGCGCCCCGCACACGAACGGCACGGCGAAGGCCGTCTTGTCGATGTGGTGCACGTCGTCAGCGGGCGAGAGCACCTCCGACTCGTCGATGTAGTCGATTTCGATGGCCTGGAGCACCTGGGCCTCGACGAAGTGCCCGATGCGGCATTTCGCCATGACGGGGATGCTCACCGCCTTCTGGATGCCCCTGATCATCGCCGGATCGCTCATGCGACTCACGCCGCCCGCGGCCCGAATGTCGGCGGGAATGCGCTCGAGGGCCATGACCGCGCACGCGCCCGCCTCCTCGGCGATCGCCGCCTGCTCTGGCGTCGTGACGTCCATGATGACGCCTCCTTTCAGCATCTGCGCCAATCCCCGGTTCAACTCGGTTCTGTCTTCCATGTCGGAGCTCCTTTTCTCTTGCAGCCGTTCGCTGCGGCTGCTTGCGTTGGTCTGGACCGATATTCTGGTTAAAAATTGATACTATCGGTATTGCCAAAAATATATAAAATTTCAGGTCAGAATAAGGTCAGCGAAGCAAAGAGGAGACTCCCTTTTGGTTCGGTATGGAAGGAAGCGCTATGCTCACGTATGACATGGACGCGCGGGGAAATCTGGGCAAGTACGAGCACCTGTACCGCTGCATACGGGCCGACATCGAGCGTGGAGCCATCGCCGCTGACGACAGGCTTCCCTCCAAGCGCGCGCTGGCCGAGCACTTGGGCGTGAGCGTCATCACGGTCGAGCAGGCCTATGCCCAACTCGTTGCCGAAGGCTATCTGAGCGCGCGAGAGCGGAGCGGTTTCTACGCCAACGCGCTGCCGGGGCTGCCGTATGCGATGCCTTCGGTGAAGCCTGTGAAGCCGGTGAAGGCGGGGGAGGCCAAGGCCGTCGAATCGCAGGTTGGGGAAGAGCCGCGGCAAGTCGTCGCCGATTTCACGGCTCCGCCGCCCTTTGACGACCGCTCGTTTGCCGCTTGGGTGCGGGCGTTGCGGCAGACGGCCTCTTCGGAAGACCCCGCTGAGGCCTTCATGGGCATTCCCGCGAAGGGGTCGCTTCGCTTGCGCGAGGCGATTGCCGGCCATCTGCGCGGTTCACGGGGGATCGACGCCGACCCGGATGACATTGTGGTTGGGGCGGGCGCGCAGTCGTTATACGGCCTGCTCGTACAGCTGCTCGGGCGAGACGGCGTCTATGCGGTGGAAGACCCCGGATACCCGGCGCTCGCGTCCATCTACCGTGCGCACGGGGCCTGTGTCGCGCATGTTCCGCTCGATGCGCATGGCATCGACATTGCGGGGCTGGAGGCAAGCGGCGCGGGCGTGGCGCATGTGATGCCCTCGCATCAGTATCCTACCGGCATCGTCACCGATGCGGCGCGTCGTTACGAGCTGCTCGGCTGGGCGGTGCGGGCTGCGGGCCGTTACATCGTGGAAGACGACTACGATTGCGAGCTGCGGTTGGTTGGTCGCCCCGTGCCCGCGCTCGCCAGCGTCGACGCCGTCGGTCGCGTTGTGTACCTGAACACGTTCGCCCGCTCTGTGAGCCCTACGCTCCGCGTTGCCTACATGGTGCTGCCCGCGCCCCTCTCCGAACGTTTCAACCGCGAACTCGGCTTCTACGCGAGCACGGTGAGCGCCCATGCGCAGGTGGCGCTTGCGCGGCTCATCGAAGATGGAAGCTACGAGCGCGGAGTGAACCGCGCACGTGCGGCGCAACGCGCCCAGCGCGACCGCCTGGCTGCGGCAGTGCGCGCGGCTGCTCCGGCGGGAACGATGTGGCTCGAGCAGGCAGATTCGGGCCTTCACTGCGTGCTCGCGGTTCGAACCGGACGCGACGAGGACGACATGGCGGCCGAGTGCCGTAGAAACGGCGTGTTGCTCGCCCCTCTCTCGGGCTTTTGCGTCGACGCGGGAAACTACCGGGCCTATACGGCGGCCCTCGGCACCCCGCTGGCCGCGCGCTTTCTGCTCAGCTACGCGGGCGTGGGCGAAGGGGCCATGCGCGATGCGCTTGCCATCGTAGCTCGGGCTGCATCGTGACCTGCGGCATTGGTTGAACGGAAAACTTCCAGGCGCTGGCCATCCGCGCCTTCAAGCGCCATCAGGCAGCATAAGGGCGAGGGACTGCTACGGCAGGAGCTCTCCGAGAGCAGGCGCGCCTTCCGCGACGATGCCAGGTCAAGCCTTGCTTGCGATTGTCCTGAGGTTCACGGCGTGTACGGCGTGCGCTGGAGGTAGAAGTGCGCTTTCGTCGTTAAAAGCCCTTGAAAATCCGGTCGGGGCTCTTGGCCGCCGGATCGAGGTCAGCTCTGCCTGGATCCCCGCGCGTCCTCGAGCTTTTTCTCGCATGCCGGGCACGCGTAGTGGATCCATCCCCCGTAGCATTCGACGTTCTCGTGGGTCCCGCAATCGAAGCAGACCTCTGCCGTAGCGCTCTCCATCTCGCGGACGAGCTTGAAGAACTGCCTCACGTCGCCCGGTGAATCCTCGTGGCACGCGAAGCCCTCCTCGTCGAGGATGTCGACGTAGAACCTGAGCGTGCCAAACTTCTCCTTGACCTGGGCAATGTGGATGCTCCAATGGTTTCGCTGCACCAGGGCGTCGAGCTGGGTCAGGTACTCGTGGATCACGTCACCCCAACCTCTGGGGATGCCGGCGAACCAATTGAACTTTGGCGCTCGGCGCGGCTCGACGGGGGCTCCGGCTTTGGAAACGGCGGTCCACGGGAAGTCGTGCGCAGCGTTATCGAGATCGTACACGGCGGCATCCCTTTCAATACGGTGCATTCGAATTAAAATGCACTAAATATTACTTGACATTCACATTATGATATAGAATCATTGGATATGCAAGGAAAACCGAATGAAGGGACGCGGGATGGCGCGGAAACCCGCCTCGTCCAGCGCGTTCACGGTGGTCGCCCAATCGGGCTGGTGTGTTCGAAGCGGCTAATCGCGCTCGAG
>JAFUCC010000019.1 GCA_017459925.1 Eggerthellaceae bacterium | reverse complement strand
CCAGCGTTCATCCTGAGTCAGGATCGAACTCTCCGTTCGAAAAAGCTCTTCAAAACAAAATGTGTGTTGCCCGAATCATTGTTTGGGTAAATGACGTGGTTCCGATCGATTGATCGGAGCCCGAAATTCGATTCTTCGTCCGTTCCAGTATCCGGTTCTCAAGGTGCTAGCCCCGCCCTGTTTGGGCAAGACTTCGCCGCCAACGTGCGTGCGGCGCGAGGATGTATATTACGCTTCTCCCAATACGCAAGTCAAGCGCGTTTTCGTGGATGTTCCGTGAAGGTTGCGGAGGTGTTTTCACCTGCCAACAACGGGTTGTATCTGGGTCTGCAATTCCACAATTTGTAGGTTTGGACACGGGTCCCAAAATGGGAAGGCCGAGTTTTTTCAGAAGCGCATTCGGAGACGTTACAATAACGGCATGCTATGCAACGCTACATATATAAGTAAGGCCATTCCCCTGCCCGAATACGTCATCGAGGCGCTGAGCACGCTTGAAAGCAGCGGCTTCGAAGCGTGGTGCGTAGGCGGATGCGTTCGAGACGCGCTGCTCGAACGGCACGTAAACGATTACGACATTGCTACGAACGCACGATGGGAAGATGTTGAGCGCGTCATGGCGTCTTCCGGTTTCGCGGTGCATCGCACGGGCGCAAAACACGGAACCGTTACGGTGTCGCGCAATGGCCATGCCATGGAAATCACGACCTACCGTGCAGACGGGGAATACACCGATGGAAGGCACCCCGATTGCGTTGAATTCGTACGCACCATAGAAGAAGACCTTGCTCGCCGGGACTTCACGATCAATGCCATGGCATACCATCCAGATCGCGGCATCCTCGATTGTTGGGGCGGTATGGCCGACCTCGACGCTGGGATGATTCGCGTCGTCGGCGATGGGAACGAGCGCTTTTCGGAAGATGCCCTGCGGATTCTGCGCGGATGCAGGTTCGCATCTCAACTGGGATTTTCCCTCGAGGCGGACACGAAGCAGGCCATGTGGTCGCACAAGATGCGCATGAGCCATGTTTCGGCCGAGCGCATTACCCACGAACTCACGGAGATGTTGCTGGGCGAGCATGTCCGCGACGCGCTCATGGAATGCATCGACATCATCGGCGCCGTGCTTCCCGAGGTCGTTGCCATGAAGGGGTTCGAGCAGCACACGCCCTATCATATATATGATGTCTGGGAGCACACCGCTTGGGTCGTGCAGCGTTCGCCGAGAACCCCCCTTGGCCGCTGGGCGGCCCTTCTGCATGACAGCGGAAAACCAGGAGCCTTCTTCATGGACGGCGACCGTGGGCATTTTTACGGCCATCCCCTGCTGAGCGTGGAAATTGCGCGGGGCGCGTTATCCAGGCTCTCGCTTTCCCCCGCGTTTGTCGCCGACGTGCTCACCCTCGTCCGGCTACACGACAAGACGATTCCCGCCACGACGAAAGCCGTCAAGCGCACATTGGCTGAATTCGGAGGAGACATCGAGCTGTTCCGCACCCTCATAGGCATAAAGAAAGCCGACGCGCTTGCGCAATCAGCCCTAAGCGAGCCCCGCATTCAGCTTGCGTCCGACCTCGAAGTCGTGTTAGACAACGTCATCGCCTCGCAAGACGCTTTCACGATCGGACAACTCGCCGTGAACGGGAAAGACATCATGTCCTTGGGCGTTCCCGAAGGGCCACGTGTGGGAGGCATTCTCTCCGAGCTGCTGAGCAGCGTCATCGATGAGAAACTTCCCAACGATCGGAACGCCCTTCTTGACGCCGCGGCCTCGATTGCGAAAACACAAGCGTCGTAGAGCCGTCTTCGACGGCGAGCGCCAACTCATCGTCGAGCGCTTTCGCCTCGAAGCGCCCAAATGGCAAGCGCACCGTTTCGATGCCCTGCTCGCCCAAGGGCTCGGAGCAACGTACGAACGGCGCATCATTCCCATTGCCCGCAAAGCGCAGCGAGATTCTTGACGCATCGCCGTTCACGCGTTTCCAGGAGCCCTTCAAGACGTCGCCGAACAACGCAAGCCGCGCCCTTCCAAACGATTTCAACTCCAAGCGCATTTGAATGCCGCCGTCAACATATGCCGCAACCTCTTCTTCGGTTATGCACATTGCCCCCAAAGCGCGATTCAGATGCCAAACGCGCGCACGTCGCCACGCGACGAGCAAAATGCCCCAAATGGCAAGCCCTGCAATTGCGCATGCCGCAATGAATTGCCAGAAATCGGGCTCGGCAAGCGCGTCGATACGCACGCCCTGTTCCATCTCGGGTTCGTAATCCACGCGGGTCGCATGCACGAAAAGCCGCTTCGCCGTCGTTCCGATCGGCCGGCACGTGAGCAACGTCAGCTGGTCGATGTCGCTTTCGATGCGCATATTGGACGTGTCCGAGGGGTCGGTTTGCTCCCAACCGGTCACTTCATACGCATACGGCCGTCCGAGTGTCCAGAGGATGACCAGGTCGCCGACTTCGATGGAATCGAGCTTGTTGAACATCATCGAAGTGCCGCCGTGCGATCCCGAATGGGCGGTGATCACGGTGTTTGACGGCACGCCGCCCACGGGAAGCGACGTGCCGCAAATATGCTCGGCCCCGTCGGTTGGCACTTCGTCCGTACCATCGTCGCGATACACCGGCAGCTTGATCTGCAAAGCGGGGATGTCGAGCCAGCACAAAACCCGCGAGGCGTCGTACGAAAGCTGCTCATCGTATGCATCGGCGACGCTCGCGGAAGCCCCGGCAATCGAGGCATTGTACGCCTCGGCATTCGAGATCAGGCTGTCGACGACGGCATCGTCGTATTGGCTTGCCACTGCACGCTCGGAACTGAACTGTTGCGATGACCGGTACGTCTCCCATTTTGCAGATACGTAGGGGTACGCCGCGATTGTCAGCGCCGCCACGATGAGAAGCAAACCAGCAGCGGTTAACGCGGCCGCGAGCATGTCGCCCTTCGGGACGGCGGCCGTTTCCTCGCCGCCGTCCCTCGGATAGGGTGGTATGTCGTGCGGCCGCACAGACATCTTGGAGGCTACCTGTCTTCGCCTTGGGCGCGCTTACGGCGCAGCGCGGCGAACATGGCGGCCAGACCGCCCAGGCCAATGGCCGCAGCTGCCGCATACAGGCTGGTGTTTCCCTCGAGGCCCGTGTAAGGCATTGTGAAAACCTTCTCGTTAGCGACGTTCACCTTGGCAAGTCCCTTCGCAGGATCGACTGCCACCAGAGAGGTTCCGACATCGCCTTCAACCTCGGCGGTCTCCCCGCCTTCTACCGATGCGCTGAACGTCGATGTGCCGACGTTCTGGTTGAGCGTCGACTGGATGGTGAGCACGGCATCGGAATCGGGGGTCGAGTACCCGGCCGGCACCGTGTTCTCGTGAACCGTGTACACGCCTTCATCCAAACCGGTGACAGCGAAGACGCCTTCGCTGTTGGTCACGAATTCATACGGCGAAACGCCGAGCGAGCCATCGGCCTGAACGTAAACCGGATCGGTGCTTTCCTTCGAATCGTCAATCTGGTCTGCCGAGACGTTCGTATCGGCCGTAATGTAGAAGCCGGCGCCTTGCAGGGGCTTCTGGTTCGCCTTGTCGATCTTGGTGAACTGGGCTTGGTACGTCGCGTTGTTCAGTGTGACGGTCCTTGAATTCGACGTCTCCAGCGACACGGGGTCGGCGGTATGCGTGCGCACCAAGGTGGTCTGCTGGCCGGCTTTGCCTAGCACGGCGTCTGCGTTGAGGTGCGCATCGTATTCGACGGACAGCGTTGTCGGAACAAAGCCCGTGTACTGCTCCCGCAACGATGCCACGATCGCCTGCACATCGTCGATGCCGACCGTGATCTGCTGCCCATCGACGGTAAGCGCCACGCCTGAGGCGCCGTTAATCGTTTGCGCCGTTTCCCTTTCGGCACCGCGCTCCTTGTACGTCCCGTTCAGCACGACTTGGAAATCTTCGGCGTTGATTCGCGCTGCATCCGTGCCCGTTTTCGTAGTGATGCCGACAGGCAGGTTGAACGTGTACGTATCCGAGTAGCTCGAATACACTTCGACGTTCTCGGGATACGAGGCGGTCACGGCATAATGAAGGTCCTGCCCGATATTCGAATCGGCAATGACGCCCTCCGACGCCGTCTTGTCCTCCCAAACGACGAACACCATGTTCGCGCCCGATTCCTTTGCCTGGACCGTGGCAATCGAGCCGCCGAGCGGAACCCACATGGGAGCGGAACCGAACTCCCCCGTGCCGATAGAGGACGGGTCTGATGCGATGAGGTAGTACCCTTCGGTTCCTCCCGAAATGAGGTACTTCTGCTTTTCGGTCGTCGTCGATGTCAGGTGATCGACTTCAGGGTCTGCTCCCGCAATGGCACGGGCGAATCGGTCGGTGAAGCTGTTCCCGACCTTTGCGGCGGGGTTCGCGCTGTTGTACCCGGTCCAAAAACTCACGTTGGCGTCGTTGACTATGCGCTCGGCAACGAATTCCGCTGCGTTCTGCGCGTTATCGTGCGCATCTGCCTGCGTATACCCCTTGGTCGTAAGCCACGTGGCATAGCTTTCGTCGCCGGTAAGCGAGTCGAAGAAGGCCAATGTGGCCTGCTTCGCGTTCGCAGACGCCCATTGGACATTGCTTGCCCGGTTCGCTGCATCGATGTCGGCATCGAAAACCTTGTACGCATTGAAGACGGCATCCCTGTTGATGTTCGTGTATCGCTGAGTCACCGTGATGGAGGCGCTTTCGTACACGTGCTCGGTGTCTGCAAACGCGCTTTGCGGAATCGCGGCCATGCCCGAAACCAGGGCGAGCGAAACCCCAACGGGCGTTATCGCCCTTAACGCGCGATCTCGCACACTTGGCTTCCCGAAACGGATTGCGCATTGTTCCATACTCTCTCCTATCTCGCGAACGCAAACGGCTCCGTGCCGCTTGCCTCTGTACCGACCACCCCATCGAGCGCGCCTCGTTGTGCGCACGTTGGAATTATCCAAGGGAGAGTTGTCGGGCAAACCGAAGGGCGTGCGGGGCGCCAGCGCCATCTGACTGCCGCATCGATTTGGAAATGCGGCGCCTATTCGGTCAAATTGCACCTGCAACGCCGCAGGTTTTCGCCTGCGATTCAGCTGATAGCGGCAGTTCGACAACGAGCCTCCCGCTTCCCCAGGTAAACGGCCATGAATGAAGAACCGGCCAGGGCCTTCGCCGATGTGGAAACGGGCCATTGGGGATTGTTGGAAACCGGAAAAACAAAACCCCGCCGAAGCGGGGTGTTTAATTCTGGCAGCTCCGACCGGATTCGCTCGCGTCAAGGCCAAGCCGCCTTCGGCGGTCGCTTCGCGAGCCTTGACCCTCGCGCGAGCCATGATAGCTTTCAGCCTATCATGGCTGTCGAACCGGCGACCTCCGCCTTGAGAGGACATGGATGTCCTTGCGATGCCAAAATGAGCTTCAGCCCAAGGGAGACCCACAAGAAAGGCGCTATATTCTTCTGAAAAGTAGATTATTTATCCTATTCCAGAAAATTATAATATCCAACTCTGCTGATTTGCCTCCTTTTAAAGTGTTATATTTTTCTGGAATCGAGTATAGATAGCGATTGTCAGAGAAAGATAGCAAAGGAGCGAACGACATGCTTATCGGACGGGAGCGGGAGGCTGCAACGCTCAACGACCTGTACCAGAGCGGGCAAGCAGAGCTGGTGGCCCTCTACGGAAGACGTCGCGTAGGCAAGACCTTCCTCGTAGACGAAACGTTCGCAGGGAGGGTCGACTTCCGACACGCCGGCCTTTCCCCCATCGACGAGACCCGCGCCGACGAGGGCAAGCGCAAAAGCCGAATGAAGGACCAGCTCAGGCACTTCCACCGCTCGCTCACGGAGCAAGGGCTGGAAAACGCCTCGATGCCGGAATCGTGGCTCGATGCGTTTTACCTCTTGGAAGACCTTCTCAAGCAGAGGGCCGATGGCAGCAGAAGGCTTCTCGTGTTCATAGACGAAATCCAGTGGCTCGACACGCCGAAGGCGGGCTTCATGACGGGGCTCGAGGCGTTCTGGAACGGCTGGGCCTGCCATAGGCACGACATCATGCTCATCGTATGCGGAAGCTCCAGCTCGTGGGTGCTCGACAAACTCGTCAACAACCGCGGCGGCCTCTACGACAGAGTCACCTACCAGATGAGTCTCGCGCCGTTCAACCTTCGCGAATGCGAGCTCTACCTCGAATCAAACGGAGTCGCCCTGTCGCGTTACGACATCGTCCAAACGTACATGATGCTCGGAGGGATACCGTATTATCTCAGATACCTCAAACGCGGGAAGAGCTTTGCCCAGAACGCCGACGCGCTCTTCTTCGAGCGAGACGCCAGCCTCCGGGGCGAATTCGACCGCCTGTTCTCCTCGATCTTCTCCAACCCCGAGGTCATGAGACTCATCGTGACGTCGCTTTCCGAGAAGAACCGCGGGCTCACGCGACAGGAGCTGATACGGAGCTCCGGTCTCGCCGACAGCGGGGAGCTGTCCAAGCACCTGAAGGCGCTCGAGGCGGGGTCCTTCATCATGCGCTATACGTCATTCGGCACCGGGAAGAGGCAGGAGCTTTACAAGCTTGTCGACCCATTCTGCATATTCTGGCTGCGCTTCGTGCGGGGTGCCGAGAGCAAGCCGATGAGTTGGGTAAACATGAGTGACAGCGGATCGGTGAACGCCTGGCGTGGCCACGCCTTCGAGAACGTGTGCTGGAACCACATCCCGCAAATGAAAACGGCGCTCGGGATCAGCGGCGTGTCCACAAGCGAGTCGCTCTGGTCGAAAAGGGGCGACGAGGAGGAGCGTGGCGCCCAGATAGACCTGATCATCGAACGGAAAGACAACGTCGTGAACATGTGCGAGATGAAGTTCACAAGCGACGAGTTCTCCGTGGATAAAGACTACCATCTTACTCTGGTGAGGAGAAGGGAGATGCTGCGAAAGCTGATCCCGAAGAAAGCGACGATCCACAGTACGCTGGTAACCACGTACGGGCTGAAGTACAACGCGTACTCCGGCGACTTTGTGAGCGAGGTTATCATCGACGACCTCTTCGCTTCATAGTTCGCGACTTTAAAACGTGCAAACCGTTCGCCGAGACCCGTTATCCTTAGCCAACGCTTAGCCAACGAGAGGCGAAATCAGTGCTTTCAAAAGAGAAAGGCCAGGGCGTTTTGTGGCCCTGACCTCGTGTTTCCTGGTAGCTCCGACCGGATTCGAACCGGCGACCTCCGCCTTGAGAGGGCGGCGTCCTAAACCGCTAGACGACGGAGCCACATATGTCTGCGCTGCCGAAAAATGGCTGGGGTGGGAGGAGTCGAACCCCCACATACGGCACCAGAAACCGCTGTCCTACCATTAGACGACACCCCATCGATTTCTCGATGTCGCATTTCCTTGCGGAAACGCGAGCGCGAATGGATATATTACGCATCACGCCCCGATTAGTCAAGGTGAAACTTGTGGTTATTCCTTGATAGGCACCCGATGATGGAGCCTGTTAACCCGCTTCTGACACGATGAGCATCAGGACGTTCCTGCTACTCATTTTCTCAAAATGAGTAGCAGGAACGTCCTGATGCTCATCCGCCGCTTTGATATGATGGCTGCATGATGAAGCGATACCTCACCGATAGCTCGAACGTTTTCGCGGAATCCGATGTGCGCGTAAAACGGACGGTCGGCATTCCCGAAATGCGGCTCGTGAAGGTGTACCCACACATCACGTTCCAACGGTTCATCGGCATGGGCGCGGCGCTCACCGAAGCGTCGGGGTACGTGTTCGCGCAGATGAACGAACCGACTCGGCAGGAATTCATCGACCGGTGCTTCAGCGTGGCGGGCAACCGGTACTCGCTCGCCCGCCTTTCCATCCAGAGCTGCGATTTCTCGTTGGGAGCGCGACCATACATGGGAAAGCGCGACGATGACCTGCGAGGGTTTTCCATCGACGACGACTGGGGCTACGTCATTCCCCTCGTGAAGGCGGCGCAGCAGGTAAACCCCAGCCTGCAGTTCCTCGCCTCGCCTTGGAGTCCGCCTGCTTGGGCGAAGACCAACCGCATGATGAAATTCGGCGGACATCTGCGGCGCGATTCGTATGACCTGTGGGCCCGCATGGTCGCGCGCACCTTAAGCGAGTACCGAGCCCTGGGCATCGACATCGGGCGCATCACCGTGCAAAACGAACCGCAAGCCGTGCAAACATGGGAGTCGTGCCTGTACAGCGCAAAACAGGAACGGGAGTTCCTTCACGGCAGCCTGAAACCCGCCTTGCGCGAAGCGGGCCTTGGCCACGTGAAGACGCTAATCTGGGACCACAACAAGGAAGGAGCGCTCGACCGGGCTGCGGAGGTCATGCATGACGAAGTGTTCGCCGACGACGTCGACGGCGTGGCGTTCCATTGGTATTCGGGCGATCATTTCGAAGCATTGCGCGTGGTGCGCGACTTCATAGGCCCCGACAAAGAGCTGATATTCACTGAGGGGTGCGACAGCTATTCAGCCGGCGACCCCGAGCAGGAACTGCCCCATGCCGAGCACTACGCGCACGAGATCATCGGTGATTTGGAGGCGGGCGCAAACGCCATCATCGACTGGAACATCCTGCTCGACGCGCAGGGCGGCCCGAACCATGTCGGCAACTTCTGCGACGCCCCCATCATGTACGACTGCGAGAACGGGCAGCTGAGCATACGACTCCCCTTCCATTACCTGGGACATTTCAGCCGCTTCATTCAACCGGGAGCGGTGCGCATGCTGACTTCACGCTACACGCCCGACATCGAGACGTGCGCGTTCGCGAACCCCGACGGCACCCATGTGCTCGTGGCGCTGAACCGTAACTGGTGGGATGTCAGCTTCGACCTGACGTGGAACGACGCAGCGCTGGGCAGCCGCATCGCCTCGATTGACGCGCCCGCTCATTCCATCCAAACGATTTGCTGGTAGAAGAATGAGTCGCAGGACGTTCCTGGTACACATTTGGACAAAATCAGTACCAGGCACGTCCAGCGACTCATACGTTGCCTTGTGAGGCAAAATCCCACATGTGGTCGAGCGGCCCAGATCCCTTGCCGAGGTTCAACTGGGCGGCAAGGGCACCGGTGATGTAGCGTTTCGCCCGCGCAATGGAATCTTCCAGCGTAAGCCCCTCTGCCAAGCCGCAAGCGATGGCGCTCGAGAGCGTGCAGCCTGTGCCATGGGTGTTCGGGTTGTCGATGCGCTCGCCTTCGAACCAAGTGACCGACCCGTCGGGACGTGCCAGCACGTCGTTGGCATCGTTTTCTCCATGGCCGCCTTTCACCAGCACGGCAACGCCTGTTGCCTGGGCAATTTCAACCGCAGCTTGCTCCTGATCAGCGCGCGTAGCGATGCGTTTGGCGAACAACGCTTCCGCCTCGGGCATGTTGGGCGTGATGACCGTTGCCAACGGAATGAGCTTCTCGCGCAACGCCACGACGGCATCGCTTGATGCAAGCTCGGAACCGCTTGTCGCCACCATGACGGGATCGACCACGATGTTAGCCGCCTTGTTTCGAATGAGCGTTTCGGCGATTGCTTCGACGATGGCGGCCGATGACACCATGCCTATCTTCACGGCGTCGGGACGGATATCGTCGAACACGACGTCGATTTGCTGAGCTACAAACTCTGGCGGCACATCATGAACGCCATACACACCTG
Organism: Eggerthellaceae bacterium; assembly: GCA_017459925.1. Lineage (GTDB taxonomy): Bacteria > Actinomycetota > Coriobacteriia > Coriobacteriales > Eggerthellaceae > UBA9715. The sequence goes on along the minus strand of JAFUCC010000019.1, from coordinate 3,121 downwards.
TCGTGTTTTGGGCCGTCAGCGCCGTAATGGCCGATTGCGCGAACAACCGGTGCGCTTCGATGGTCTTGATGTCGGCTTGTATGCCTGCTCCGCCCGACGAATCGGATCCGGCGATGGTGAGCACGCTTTTCATACAGAGCTCCTTCTCGAGCAATCAATTACCTCGGAGGAAATTGATTATTGGAACGCCTTTTCGCAAACAGCGCGCAGATCGCGCGTGGCTTGCAGGCAATCGTCAGCTGCGAAGATGGCCGACACGACCGCCGCGCCGTCGGCACCGTATCCCGCAATGCTGGGGATAGTCCGCGCGTTCAGGCCACCGATACCGACGACGGGAATATCGACCGCATCGCAGATGGCGCGCAGCTCCTCGCGCGTGACATCGACTGCGTCAGGCTTGGTCGCTGTGGGGATGAGCGCGCCAACGCCCAGGTAGTCTGCCCCGTCGGCCTGCGCCTTTAGGGCCTGCTCGACCGTCTGCGCAGACACGCCTACGATCTTACCGGGCCCGAGTTGCGCCCTGGCTTGCGAGCACGCCATGTCATCCTGGCCCACGTGCACGCCATCGGCGTCAACCTCTATAGCAATATCGACTTCATCGTCGATGACGAACGGTACGCCTGCCTGCTTGCAGATAGCGGCGAGCTCTTTCCCCAACGCGACGATCTCGTCGCGCGGTGCGTCCTTTTCCCGAAGCTGCACGAACGTCGCCCCACCTTCGATGGCTTGCCGCACGCAATCCGCTAGGTTGCGCCCGTTCAGCCATGCACGGTCAGTCACCGCGTACAGCAGCATGGCGTCTTTCAAGTCGCGCATCAGCAGCTCCTTAGCTGAGTCGTTCCCCACCTTGTCGCTAAACCTCTTCGACACGGGCGACGGCATCGAGCGCCTCGCCGTTCATGTTGTACAGCGCATCGATCAGGTACGTGCGGAACGACGCGTTGCCATCGACCGGCTGCATGCGCGTAGCGGCAACTTCACCCGCAATGCCCATGCCCGCGATGGCTGCGACGACGCCTTCAAGCAACGCATCACGGTTGGCGACCGCATACGCCGCTGTCACGCAGGTGAGCATGCAACCTGCACCAGTGATCTTGCCCATGATGGGCGAGCCGTTGCTGATGGCGAACGCGCGCTCGGCATCGGCGACGATGTCGATGGCGCCTGTGATGGCGATGACGGCGCCGGTCTTTGCTGCAAGCGCCTTGGCGAACGCGGCGCTTTCCGCCAGGTTGTCGCGCGTGACCGCGTCATCAGGGTTCACGTCGACCCCACGTGTGGCGGCCGCAGCGCCTGCAAGCGCCTTCATTTCGGACATGTTCCCGCGGATGACGCTGACATCGTATGCGTCGAGCAGCATGCCGGCCGTTTCGGTGCGCAGTTTCGAAGCGCCGGCGCCCACCGGGTCGAGCACGATGGGATGTCCGAGCTCGGTCGCCTTCGCGCCCGCAGCCTTCATGCCTTCAATCGTATGCGCGTTCAGCGTGCCGATGTTGAGCACGAGGCCACCGCAAATCGTCTGGATGTCGGGCACGTCGAGCGGCTCGTCGCTCATGATGGGACTTCCCCCGCAGGCCAAAAGCGCATTCGCGCAATCGTTGACCGTCACGTAGTTCGTGATGCAATGCACGAGCGGCGTAGTGCGACGGACGTTTTTCAGAGCGTTGGAAAGGGGCAACTGTGCCATGATCTTCTCCCTTCGTTGGCATTACCCACATCAGGTTCTTCGGGTCGAGGCGATTCGCGCCTCCTCTCAGCCTGCCGATACCGCAAGCTCCCCACACGCTATTATAGTTTGAACGCAGTCCTGCAGACAACGGCTGATTGAACGCTCACCCCAGGGAAGATTGAACGCTCACCCCAGGGGTGATGTTCAAATTGAAGAAAACTTCTGCAAAAAGGTGGGGTTTCAGCAAATTTGAACATCACCCCTGGGGTGAGCGTTCAATCTTCCCTGGGGTGAGCGTTCAATCAGCCGTTGTCCAGGGGATGGAAGATGAAAAGGGTGCCTTGCTCGATGGAAACGCTTGCGGGCTCGCCGATGAGCTCGTTGGAAAGGCCGAGAGTGGTGCGGTTCGTCAGCGTGGCGTTTTCGAGCGGATACTCCAAGCCGCGCTCGGTTACACCATGGGATTCGTCGACTGCCGAAAACACCGAGACCGTTCCGCGGTCGCAATCGGGAAGCCCGTATTCGCCTGGGCCCACGAGTATCTTCACAGCCATATCGTCGCCCACAAGAAGAAGATCGAGACCAGCTTCGGCAAACCGGGCGCACATCTGCAGGTTCGCCACCGAATGGTCGAGGCGCCCGCCAAGCGCCCCGTACACGACAGCGCTTTCAAGCCCATGCTCAAGCGCGTAGTCGAGCACGAGCTCCAAATCGGACTTATCTTTGTGAACGGGATGCACGATGACGTCTTCACCCTCGGGAACGTACCCGAGCGAATCGAAATCGCCGATGGTCAGATCGGGCACGACGCCCAGTTCGTGAAGATGCGCAAATCCACCGTCAACCGCGATTATGAAGTCGAACTGGCCGTTCGCCTCGCGGATCTCGAAATCCGGGGCATTGAAGTCGCTCGCGGCGACAAGCGCACATGTCTTAGGGTCGTGTTCCATATCGTTTGCTACAATAACATACTCGAGTGGGCCAGATGGCCGCGTGCTTAGGCGCGAGGAAAGTCCGGGCTCCACAGGGCAGGATGCCAGCTAACAGCTGGGCGGGGCGACCCGACGGAAAGTGCCACAGAAAAGAAAACTCCCCCGCTTGTCGGGAGAAAAGCTGAAACGGTGCGGTAAGAGCGCACCAGCACGTCGGCAACGGCGCGGCTTGGTAAACCCCATCCGGAGCAAGCGCAAATAGGGATGCTATGCGGTGGCCCGCCGCGCATCCGGGTTGCGTGCTAGAGACGTACGGCGACGTGCGCCGCAGATAAATGGCCATCCATCGACAGAACCCGGCTTACCGGCCCACTCGCTCCTCCTGTTTTAGCCGAACGCCACCGCAGGGACAGCCGGCAGTTGAACGTCACCCCAGGGAAGATGTTCAATTTGAAGAAGAGCCCCACTCAAAGATAAGACTTCAACAAATTGAACATCTTCCCTGGGGTGACGTTCAACT
>JAFUCC010000018.1 GCA_017459925.1 Eggerthellaceae bacterium | reverse complement strand
CAGGGGTAATGTTCAAATTTGCTCTTCGATTTGAACATTACCCCTGGGATGGTGTTCAATCCGCGGGACGATGCCCGATTCTCCGCTTTGTCGTACAATTCTCCTGTTTCGAGAAGAAGGGATTGCTTCATGTCTAAACCTGAACCGTCCATGGACCAATGGCTCGCCGAAGCCAAAACCTCTGAAAACGCCGACAAGTGCGGCATGTTCCTCACGCATAACGGCATCGTGCGTTCGACCGCAAAGGCGCAGGTGCGCCAGGGAGAAGACAAGCCCGCCGTCGCGCAGGTCGAGTTCTCATACGACGCCGCCGGCGTGGAGGCCGCCGTTGCCGAGGCGCTGACGTGGGATGGCGTGTACTACGTGAAGGTGTGGCTGAACGAAGGCGCACTGAACGTCGGCGAATCGATCATGTACGTGCTCATCGGCGCCGACATCCGCCCGCGCTGTATCGACGCGCTGCAGAACCTCGTCGGCAAGATCAAGAACGAACTCGTCGTGGAAAAGGAAATCTACGTCGACTAGCTCTTGTGCAACTCGCATAATACTCAGAGGAATCAGTTTCCTCCGAGGTAATTGATTAGCTTTCGTCGCGGGCGGCGATGGCGGCATCGACCAGGGCCTTGAACAGGCGCTTGGAATGCGGGCGAATGCGCCACATGTGCTCGGGGTGCCATTGCACGCCGATGACGAAGCGCGCGCCCGGAATCTCGATGCCCTCGATGACGCCGTCGTCGGGCGACACCGCACTCACCGCCAAGCCCTCGCCCAACTCGGCGATGCTCTGATGGTGAATCGTGTTCACGCCCAGACGCGTGGCACCCACGAACTGGGCGAGCTTGCTGTTCTCGTCGAGTTCCACCATGTGCGCGGGCATGTCGAACGGACGCCCCTGCACGTGCTGCAACGCCACACCGCCATGCTCGGCGTGAATGTCTTGATGCAGCGTGCCGCCGAGCGCCACGTTCATCGACTGCATGCCGCGGCAGATTCCCAGAATCGGCTTGTCGGCCGCAACCGCCGCGCGCACGAGCGCCTGCTCCATGGCATCGCGCGCCGTGGCCGAGCGGTGCGTGTGCGGCTTGCGCCTTGCGCCGTAGCGGGCGGGATCAATGTCCTGGCCGCCGGGAATGAGGAACCCGTCGCACGCCTTCACGAGGCGCGCGATATGCTCGGGGTCGTTCGTGCACGGCAGCACAATGGGCACCGCGCCCGTTTCCAGCAGCCCCGACAAGTAGCCGTCGGAAATGGCCAGGCCCGTCCATTCGAAGTCGTAGCGCGGAACCACGCCGATGACCGGCGCCGCGGGAGACCCTGCCGGCATCTCGTTGCGCTTTTCCATCAGGCGCGGCCAGATCTCTGCCAACGTGAAGCGGTACTTCACCATCGACGCGAGCGGCTCGAGGTAGGGCCACTCCCCCGGCTCGAGCGAGCCGTACGCCAGCACGACGAGCAGGTCGGCCCAGAAATCGACTGGACGGCCGTAAATCGTGGCGCCGTAGCCCTTTTCCATGAGCTGGGCTTTCGCTTCGCGCACATCGTCTTCGGTAACTTGCGACAACATGGCCTCAAGCACGCCCAGGTTGCGGTCGCTGTAGAACAGCGACCTGATGAGCACGGCGTAGGCCAGGCAGTATTCCAGCGGCATGGCATCCGCCGGGCGGATCTCCACGAAGTTCTTCAGGCGCGCGTCGGGCCACACCATGGAAAGCGCATGCTCGAGTTCGGCGCGCGTCATCTCGCGATCGGCGTACACCTCGTCGAACGTCTGGTTGGCCACGTAGCGCCAGCCGCCTTCGGCTTGCTCGTCGGGCACGAGGATGGCGCCGCGCGTCATGATGTAGTCGGCATAGTCCTCGAACGTGAAGTCGGCGGCCATCGAGCCGGGCACCGTGCCCACGCGGTCTTGGTTCATGGCAGCCCAAATGGCGGTGCGCACCATGTTCGTCTTGCGCTCCTCGCGCTCGAATATGGGCGCGTTGTCGCAGATAAGCGCCAAAATCGGCGAAATGGCCTCGGCGATGCGGAGCTTGCGCAGCGCATCGGCCTCATCGCGGTAGTCGATGGAAATCTGCAAGCTGCCCGTGCCGCGCATCATGCAAATGCCCTCGTATGCCTCGGCGCCGAGGAACTTCGTCATGCAGTCGTAACGGAATTTGGGCACGAGCTTCAAGTCCTTTGCGCAGGCCGAAGGATTGTAGCCCATCATGGGCGTTTCCAGCCCGAACTCATCGAGGATGGGGTCGAGCTCGTCGCGGAAGCGCAGGTACGCCGCCTCGATTTCGAAAACCGATTGGAACGGCCCAGCCGACAACTCCAACTGCGCAGCCGGCTCGATGGTGACCGCTGCCCCTTCGCGCGTAAGGCCGATGAGGTTTTCGCCCTCGTAGTGACGTTCGTCGTAAAACGGCGCCAGGCGCTCGAGGATGTCGCGCACGCCACCCGGCTCGTCATACGACACTGGGCCATGCGTGCCCTTGTGCAGTAGCACGTGCTCGAGCTCGAAACCGAGCGATTGGGCGCGCTTGTCGCCGCCTTCGAACAATTCGATGAGGTGCTTGCGGTTCAGAACATTGAACGCGGTCTTTTCCATGATCGTCCCTTTGCGAGTATGCATGTGTCTTTAGTCGGTTATTCATTGTACCGAACGCAACGCTATAACAGTGCGCCGCCAAATCGATGGCACGTTATCGACGAAATCGTACGCGCTTCCTCTTGGGTACAATTCAACCTGTATGAAAAGACTCATTGGCATAGTCGTTGGTTCGGTGGCACTTGGGGTGACGGGGGTGTGGCTTTGGCGGCGGTATGGGTCGGGGACGTATTTGCGATTCGACACCATGTTCGGCAAAGCGCGCGTGTACCAGGTGCTTGACGACGACGGAGCGCCGGTGCGGTTGCTCGAGGTCGGCGGCATCGTGCAGTCGGGGACGTATCTCGATGACGAGCGCTACACCGAGCTGGTGTTCGAGTACCTGAAGCGTTACGACGTCATGTTCGAGGGCGAGCATCCGGTACGGCGCGCGCTCGTGCTGGGATGCGGCGGGTACGATTACCCCGAGCATCTAATCGCGCACTATCCGGACGTCGTTGTTGACGCCGTGGAAATCGACCCGGCCATCACGGCCATCGCGCGGCAGTACTTCTTCCTCGACCGCGTCATCGAGGAATTCGAAACCGAGCAAACGGGACGCTTGAACTTGATCTGCGACGATGCGCTTGCGTTCCTGCAGGCGAGTGACCAGCGCTACGATGCCATCGTGAACGACACGTTCGATTCCGGCACGCCGCCTGCGCACCTGACGACCCCTGCATTTGCACGCGCCGTGCACGAGCATCTGAACCCGGGCGGAATGTACCTGACCAACGTCGTGTCGGCACTCGAAGGGCCGCACTCTGCCTTCTTGCACGAGCAAATGGCCATGCTGGAAGCTGAATTCGGAAACGTGCGCGCACTTCCCTGCGCTGAAGACACCCTCACCGAGCCGGATAACGTCATCGTCGTGTGCGAGGCCATTGGGTGGAACTGATACCGGGTATGCGTTCCACTTCGCAGAATGACAAAGAGTCCAGAAACCCTATTGGCGAAGTGGAACGCATACCCGGTATCAGTTCCACCCCTATTCCCGATAGCCCCTGAAGAACGCTTGCGTCTCGGGATCGGTCGAGTTGTCCATGACCTCTTCGGGCGTGCCGTTTTCGGCGATCTTGCCGTCGCGCAGCAGGATGATGCGGTCGGCGGCGCTGTGTGCGAAATGCATCTCGTGCGTCGCCATGAGGATGGTCGCGCCCTGTCCCTTCAGTTCCTCCACCATGTCGAGCACTTCGCCGACGAGCAGCGGGTCGAGCGCCGAGGTGATCTCGTCGAGCAAAAGCAGCTCAGGGTCCATCATGAGCGCACGGACGATGGCCACGCGCTGCTGCTGGCCGCCCGACAGGCGGTCGGGGTATTCGCGCGCCTTGCCTTCCATGCCGATGCGGGCGAGCAGTTCCATGGCCCGCTCTTCCGCACGGCTCTTTTCCCACTTGAACACCTTGCGCGCGGCAAGCGTGACGTTGTTCAGAACCGACATGTGCGGGAACAGGTTGAACTGCTGGAACACGACGCCGATGCGCGAGCGCACCTTGTCCGTGTCGACGCGCGGGTCGGTGATGTCCAGATCGCCGAGCCAGATTTGCCCGTCGCTCACCTGCTCGAGCAGGTTCACACACTTCATGAGCGTCGACTTGCCCGAGCCCGATGCGCCGAGCAGCGCGACAGTCTCGTGCTTGTTCACGTCGAACGAAACGTGGTCTAACACGACATGGTCGCCGAAGCGCTTCGCCACGTTGTCGAGCCGAAGAACAGCCTGCTGCTCCATCACACCATGCCCCCTGTCTGCTCGCGTTTGCGCAGGCGCGCGGTGTACCAGTCGTTCAAGATGATGAACGGAACGCTCATCAGGATGAACAGCACGCTCGCCACGATGTAGGGCGTGAAGTTGAACGTCAGCGCGACCTGCACCTGGGCGGCGCGGACGGCGTCGATGGCGCCGAGGGTCGAGATGAGGCCCACGTCCTTCTGCATGGCGATGAAGTCGTTCATCAGCGCCGGCGCGATCTTGCGCAGCGCTTGCGGGATGATGATGAGCCGGACCGTCTGTCCGCTCGTGAGGCCCAACGACCGGGCCGATGCGCGTTGCTGGGGGCTGACGTCCTGGAAGCCCGCGCGCAAAACCTCGGCGATGTAGGCCGAATACGACATGGTGACGGCGATGGTGCCGAGCACCTCGATCGGGATGCGCCCGAAAATGCCGAGCCCTGGGATGCCGAAGCCGATGACGTACAGCACGACGAGCATCGGGATGCCGCGCATGATGGTCGTGTACGCCTGCGCCAGGATGCGCAGGGGGAACAGGACCGGCGACTTGCTGATGCGGATGACGGCGAGCAACGTGCCGAAGATGGCCGTGCCGATGAGCGAGTAGATGAGCACCCGCACGTTCAGCCAAAGGCCGTCAAGCACGAGCGGGAACGACTGCGCGAAGTACTCGGGGCTGAAGAACGTCTCCTGAACCCGCGGCCAGCCGGGCGCGAAGTTCAGCGTGATGATGATAAGGGCAGCCAGCACGAACGTGCTCGCAATGCTGATGAGCACCGAACGGCGGCCTTGGCGCTGGCGATACGCCTGGCGCTCCTGCTCGACGGGGCTCACTTCGAAATCGGGCTGCGTGCCTGTCACCTTCATCATCCTAACGAGAAAACCGCCCGGGCGGTTCACACCCGGGCGGCTCTTGAAAGCGTGCTACTTGAGGACCGGAACGTCGGTCGTGTAAGCAGCCATCCACTGATCGGTCAGCTTCTGCAGCGTGCCGTCAGCCTTCAGCTCGTCGATGGCGGCCGAAACGGCGGCCGTCAGCTTCGAGTCCTTCGGCAGCAGGAACGCCAGCGGATCAGCCTCGGAACCCTCGATCTGGCCGATGAGCTTGGCGGAGGCGAGCTCTTCCATCTCGGGGTCGGCCATGTAGACGGCCGTCGGGGTGTCCAGGATGATGCCGTCGATCTGATGCGCGTTCAGGGCAGCGGCGGCGTCGGCGTTGGAATTGAAGACCTGGATGTTGCCGTTGATCTTGTCCATGCCCCACGTGTACGAAGTGGAGCCGGCCTCGGCGCCGATGACGGCGTCGGCAAGGTCAGCGCAGCTGGTGGCGTTCGCGAACTTGTCGTGGCCCTCGGCAGCATCGACCACGATGGCCTGCGTCGGCGTGAAGTAGGCGCTGCTGAAATCAACTGCCTGCTTGCGGTCCTCGGTGATGCCGAACTGCTGGATGTTCATATCCCAATCCTTGGCACCCGGGGTGATGGCCTCGTCAAAGCCCGTGCGGACCCAGACGACCTGGTCCTTCGTATAGCCCATCTTCTCGGCAACCGCGTAAGCCAGAGCGGCCTCGAAGCCCTCGCCGGACTCGGGATCGTCGTTCATGACGTACGGCGGCCACGCGGGGTTGCCCGTGGCAATCGTCAGCACGCCCGCCGTGACGGTGTCGCCGGCGGCTTCAGAGCTCGCAGCGCTGTCGGAGCTTGCCGAGCTGGCGCTTGCGCTCGCCGAGCTTGCGGCGCTGCTCGAGGCGCTGCTCGAGCAACCGACCAGCGCAAATGCCGCCACCAGGGCGAGGCTTGCGCACACAAGGCCGATGAGCTTCCATTTCCTGTTAACCATGATTGAGAACCTCCTCTATGTTCCCTTCCCTTTTCCGCCCGCTTCATGCAGACGGCATACAGGTCGTAGCATACCCCATCTGGGACAGCAATGAGTAGCAGGACTGTCCTATGACTCATTTTCCGTGACGGGCTACGAACCCGGCTGGTTGCCAGAAAATGAGTCGCAGGACAGTCCTGCTACTCATTGAAATGCCAGGGCTGGCGCGCTGTTCCAACGATTTTGCGCCATCGATTAACTGGGCGTTACGGTCAGATATGGTAAGGTGTTCGCATGAGCAAACTCGACAACACGCCGCAACCGGTTCGCGAGGCCATCGCGCTGGCCCTGTTCGTCGCCGCCATCTCGGCGACGGCAGCCAACATGCTGCACCAGCCGCTGTTCTTGCTGGGCGGCGTCATCCTGTTCGCCGTGTTCTATTTCTGGCGCATCAGCCCGCAGATCAAGGCCGCCTACGAGCAGCAAGCCGAGCAGGAGAACAAGTACGCCGACGACGACACATACCAGCCCATCCTCGACCGGTTCGACGACGACCACAACGACGACGCGCTCATCGAGCAGTACAAGGTATGGAAGCAGGGGCCGCACGACAACGAGGTGCGCCTGCGCTTCCTGCAAGAGGCCATCTTGTCGCTCATCGACGAGGGCAAGATCTACCGCGTGGAAGAGCTCATGACCGAAGTCGAGCAGCTCGCAGAAGCCGAGGGCCTGACCGACCGCTTCCAAACGTTCCGCGCGGAATGCGACCGCCGCATCGCCGAAATCGCCCAGCAGCGCCTCGCCCCTTCCCCCAACGAAGAAGCAGCCGAGGAATAACCTCAGCTGCTTCGATTAATCTGCTTAGAATCAGTAGTCCCGCCCTGGGCTTGGATGGGGTGTCCGCTTGATTGAACGTTATCCCAGGGACGATGTTCAAATTTGCCGAACCTTGATTTTTGCGCAGAAGCGTTCTTTCAATTTGAACATCGTCCCTGGGATAACGTTCAATCAAGCGGACACCCCACCCCAGACCAGGGCGGGACGGACAAGCAGTATTATTCAGCAGCTTCTTCCTCGGCTGCTTCTTCGACATCCGCCACTTCCATGTCGCCAATCTTGCCATCGCCGTCAAGGTCGCGCTTCAGCAGCTCTTCGGCCTTGTTCTTCACGGTGTTGGCAGCACCTTCGACAGCGGGCTTAGCGGTCTCGAACGCAGCCCCGGCCTTCTCGGAGACGGCAGCAACAGCGCCCTCGACTGCGGGCTTGGCGGCGTCATACGCCTCGCTGGCCTTCGCGGCCACAGCAGCCACGGCACCCTCGACTGCGGGCTTGGCGGCCTCGTAGGCAGCCCCGGCCTTTTCGGAAACGGCGGCCACGGCGCCTTCCACCTTGGGCTTGGCAGCTTCCGCGACTTCGCCTGCCTTGGCGGCGACGTTGTCAATCATGGGCTTGGCGGCCTCGGCCACTTCGCTGGCCTTCGCCGCAACGGTCGACGTGACGTTGTCCACAACCGGCTTGGCGGCGCCGGCGACCTCTTCGGCCTTTGTGGAAACAGCAGATGCGATGCCGTCGAATGCGTTCTTCACGGCATCTTCGGCTTCGGCCGTCTTCTCCTCGACGACTTCAGCCGCCGCATCGATCTCGGCTTCGGCCTTCAGCTCGGCTTCCTGAACTTCCTCTTTGATCTCTTCGAAATCAGCCATCGGGCGCCCCTTTCTCGGCACTTGTGGACTACGGTTGCATTATGCCACGCTTCATTGTCGAAGCGAGCACGGAATGCCAACGTGTTTTTGACAGAACCCGCACGCGGTGCAGGCGCTTTCGCGCATATCACCCGCTTGCCACCGGGCAACGAGGTCGGGCTCGCAAATGAACGGCCTGCCCAGGCCCACGCCCGCGATGCCGTCGCGCTCGAGATGCGCTTCGATTTGCGCAGGGCTGCGCCAACCGCCGGTGACGATTATGGGAACGGGCAGCTCGGCGGCAAGACGCGCGCCGAATTCCGCGAAGAACGGCTCTCCTGCTTCAAGCGGAGCGGCAGCCGCATGCCAATCACCGCTCACGTCGATGGCACTGGCGCCCGCGTCGACCAGCCAGGCGGCGACTTCCGCACTCTCGTCCGCGCTCAGGCCGCCGTTCTTGCCAGCGGGGTCGTCGAATTCGTCCCACGCGTTCAACTTCACCAGGATCGGATAATCTGAGCCGACCGCCGCACGCGCCGCCTCGACGCATTCGCGCGCCAGCCGCGCCCTGTTCTGCAAGGGGCCGCCGTACACATCCTGCCGCTTGTTGAATCGGCGACTCAGGCATTGCGAGAGCAGATAGCCATGCGCTGCGTGAATCTCGACGCCGTCGAACCCGCAGGCCTTCGCACGTTCGGCCGCATCACCGAACGCATCGGCCAGCACCGCCAGCTCGTCGGCCGTCGCTTCCGTGGGAACGAGATGCGTGCGCGGGTTCTCGACCGACGATGCGCCGAGGATGGTCGTGTTCGGCTGGGACAATGGGGGCAGGGCAAAGTGTCCCACGGAAGCGCTGGGACACTTTGCCCTGCCCCCATTGTCCCAGCGCGGATCGTCGGTCGCTAACTTGCTCTTCGACCCGCCATACACGAGCTGCATGATGATGCAGGCGCCGTTCTCGTGCGCGACATCTGCCAAGGAACGGAAGCGAAGCAAATGGGAATCGTCCTGAATTCCCAGCGCTCCCTCAGACGGCTTCCCGTCTTCGGTCACGAAGGCATAACCCGTGATGATGGTGCCCACGCCGCCCCATGCCAGCTCGCCATACAGGCCGAGCAGCTCGGGCGTAAGGTCGCCATCGCGCGTGGCGAGCGATTCGGTCGTCGCCGCGCGCACGATGCGGTTGCGAGCGGTCATGTTTCCGATCGCCATATTCTCGAACAGCTTCGCCACACTCATCCGTCCTCGCGTTGGAACGCAAACCCGGTTTCCGTTCCGTCAACAGACCTGTTCTTTTTCTATCGTCACTGAGAATTGTAAGGCTCGCTTCGGAAATGCACATCATTATTATTGAACTATGAAGCGCATCGATTCAGCAACCAACCGAACGAACACGCGCATGGCGCATCTGGCCATGGCGGGCGCGCTTGCGTTTTCGCTGGCGGGCGCACCTGCCCTCGCCTTTGCCGACTCAGTGGACGATGTCGCCGTTTTCATGGATGACGTGGTTTCAACCAGCACTGCCAGTTCGAGCGCATCCGCCGCATCGTCGACGGTGATGCACGGGCTGTACGCGTCGGCCGACACGGTGTTCGCCAACGGGCAGGACATCCTGACGACCGCCGTGAACGCATGCGGGCTGTATGCGGAAAAGGGCGCGGCCATCATCGCGAACGAGCTGAACGTGCGCACGCGTGGCGACAACTGCGCTAGCATTGCGACCAGCGATCAGGGAGGACGCATCTCGATTGCGAACTCCCAAGTGACGACTACGGGCTCCGACTCGCCGCTGCTGCTTTCCGCGGGAACGGTCGAAGCCGACAACGTATCGGGCAGCGCGTCTGCTTCGGGCATCGCGACCGTCGTCGATTCGGGCCGCCTGCTGATCGCAAATTCGTCGCTGACGTCGACGTTCGAGGGCGACGAGGCGTCCAACCCCATCACGAGCACGCTCACCAACACGATTTCCGACGAAGTGTCGGGCTGCATCAACCTGTACCGCACCGACACGACCGACGCCTCCACCGGCCAAGTCGACACGGCGTTGTTCCAGGCAAGGGATGCCAGCCTCACCAGCAACCTGGAATCGGATGCGTTCTTCTACCTAACGAACACGTCTTCTTCCATCGTGCTGAGCAATGCCGACTTGAACTTCGATTCCGAGAACGTGAAGCTGCTCGTGGCAGCAGGCAGCGACCAGGGCTGGGGCACGGCGGGCAAGAACGGCGCCACGGTCACGTTCACGGCTATCGACCAGCAACTCAACGGCAAGATCGAAGTCGATTCCATCAGCCTGCTCGAGCTGTTCCTGCTCGACGAAAGCACCTGGGAAGGCTCGTCGAGCATCGTGGCGAACGCGGCGGGCACCGATTTGGCCAGCAACATCATCGTGAACATCGCCTCGGGTTCGACCTGGGTCGTCACCGAAAACTCGACCATCACCACGCTGAACATCGAGAAGGGCGGCGCGTTGGTCGATGCCGACGGCAAAGCCGTGACCATCGTCGACGCCGACGGCAACAAGCTCGTCGACGGGGCTTCGGACGTCGAGGTGAGCGTGAAGGGCGAGTTCACGACCACCGTGAAGACGACCGATGTGAACAAGCTGCAGAACTCGACCATCGACCGCACGGCCTTCGACGAGGAATACGGCACCTCCACCGCCTTCGGGACCAACGGCAACGGGGCCGTATCAGACGAAGAGCACGCCGCCGAACTGCAGGCCATCATCGCCGAGTGGTTCCGCAGCTTATAGAGCAGTTGAACGCTCACCCCAGGGGTGATGTTCAATTTGAAGAAGCGTTCCCGCGCAAAGACGAGGTCTCAACAAATTGAACATCACCCCTGGGGTGAGCGTTCAATAATCCGCTGCATCACTCGAACGAAACCTCTACGGTGCAGAGGGCGTCGCCCAGCAGGTAGCGGCATGAGGTGCCGGGGATGAAGCGGTAGATCTCGCGGTTGTCGAACAAAGTGTAAGTTACCTGGTCGTACGTGGCGCGCGTATCGCAGCGGAACCGCGCGAACGACTCGCCGCGCTCGGCGGCCGCCTGTATGAGCGAACCCGCCCATTCCACATCGGAATCGGTCACGTACAAGCCCTCGCGCACGAAGTAGTTATCGGCCACGCTCGTGCATGCGGGGAGCTCGTAGGGGCAATCGACCGTGTGGGTCGTCGCAATGTCGTCGCTGGTCACACACAGGTAATCGTAGTTGATGCCTCCGAAATCGACAGCTTCTCCCCCTTCGTCGAGGAACTGCGGGTCACCCCATGTCGGATCGACGAAATACCAGTTGCCATCGAGGTACGCCGCGCACCACGCGTGCCCGTTGCCATGCGCGGTGCCGGTGACGTACACGCAGGGAATGCCCAGCTGATTGAGCAGGTATTGGTACGTGCGGGCATACCCGGCGCAAACAGCGCTGTGGCCCACGAGCGTCTCGGCGATGGTCTGGCCAGACGTGGCGCCGAGAACGCCCACTCCGCCTGCAGCAGCCCCGCGGTCGTACTCGACCGTCGCCGCCAGGTATTCGTACAGGTACTTCGCCTTCCCGTAGTCATCGGCGCCCTCGGGCAAACCCGCCAGGCACGCGGCCACAGCATCGTCGATTTGCGGCTGAAGCGCCGCGACCTCCCCTTCGGAAAACGAGTACTGCCCTTCCACGGTCACGCCGGTCACGATCCCGCTTCCGCGGTTCGAAAGCGTCTGCATCTGCACGCCGCTGATGTAGAACAGCTCGGGGTGATCGGCCAGCACGCAATCGCGCATGCGAGCGAGTTCGTCCATGTCGGTTTCGGGATACGCGCGCTCCTCACGCGATTGGAACGCGTCGAGCAAGATGAGGTACTTCTCGCGGTCTTCATCGGAAAGCTGCGCGTACACGTAACGGCCGGACTGCTCGGCATCGGGAACCTCGAGCTGCTCGACGGCCGATGTGCGCGCCGTTTCGACCTGAAACAGGTAGAACAGCCGGTCGAACGCGCCGAATGCCCACGCGGCAACGATCAAGCCTGCGAGAATCGCCAGCACGACGGCTCCGCATCCTACACCTGACCGGCGCTCCTGTTTCATACCGTTACTTCCCTCGCCTGTTGACGCGCATCACTCCGTGCCAATTCGGAAACGCGGCACGCCATCGCTTGCCCCCGTGTTCCGTCATCTGGATAATTGTACTGCCTGTCATAACGCAATCAGGAAGGGTGATGGGAATGACAACAAACCTTGGAAAAGCAAAAGCGCTGTTCGTGGCAGCTTTCGCCGTGGCGCTGTGCTTCGCGCTGGCGGGATGCGGCGGCTCGTCGAGCTCGTCAGCGGCTTCGAGCGCAGCTTCCTCAAGCGCGGCTTCGGAAAGTGCTTCGAGCAGCAGCGAAAGCGCGAGCGCATCTTCGGCCAGCGCGTCGGCAAGCGCCGCCTCTTCGAGCGCCGCGGCATCGGCCAGCTCCGCCGCGGCATCTTCGTCCGACCTCCTCGACGAGCATATGAACATCACGCTGTATGCGCTGTTCGAGCTCACCGGCCCCGAGCTCGTCGACCTGCTCGACAGCGAAGGTTACGTGTGGGACGACGCCAAGGGCGGTTGGTTCCGTCAGGTCGACGGCGCCCTGATATACGCCGTCACCGACAACGGGCAGTACGCCAAGACCGACTACAGCGCTAAAACCGAAAAAGGCAGCGTTGCCAGCGTCATCACCTGCAACGTCGTCGGCGGCTTCAAGGACGCCGAGGCGGCCCTGTCGGGCAACGCGCATTGCGTCATCGAGGACATGTACGTCGACCCCTCCGACGGCTCTGCCATCGCCATCGTGTACGGCCCGTCGATGAAGGAATACCTCGTCATCGCGCAGCAGAACTCCGAAAGCACGGCCGAGCTCGACGTGTACAGCCAGGAAGCCGTTGGCTCGGGCATGCTCGACAAGGTGTACGGGGGCCAGATCGGCGGATCGTTCAAGGACGTCTGGAAGACCTTCACCGGCCAGGATTCGTACGGCCGCTAAACCTTCACGGCGTGTCAAAGTGGCCTGGTCAATTTGACACGCTACCCACCGTTCTAATCGAGGAAGAGCCTGCCATGCGCGGGCTCTTCCCTTTATAATGTGAGCATCATTCGTTCACGGGGAAGGTGCTCTCATGGTTTCGCGGGTTTACGTGGAGAAAAAGGCCGGTTTCGACGTCGAGGCGAAGGCGCTCGAACACGAGTTGCGCGAGATCCTGGGCATTGCAGGGCTTTCGAACCTGCGCCTGATCAACCGCTACGACGTGGAGGGCATCTCCGACGAGCTGTTCGAGCAGTGCGTGCCCACCGTGTTCAGCGAGCCGCAAACCGACGACGTGTACCGCGAGCTGCCCGACACGCCTGGCGCCACGACCTTTGCGGTCGAGGCGCTGCCCGGCCAGTTCGACCAGCGCGCCGATTCGGCGAGCCAGTGCATTCAGCTCATCAGCCAGGGCGAGCGCCCCGAAGTGCGCAACGCCAAGGTGTACGTGTTGGAAGGCCAACTTTCCGCCGACGACATCGCCGCCGTGAAGAAATACGTCATCAACCCCGTCGAAGCGCGCGAGGCATCGCTCATGTCCGTGGAAACGCTTGCGCAGGACTTCCCCGAACCCGACCCTGTCGAGGTCATCGACGGGTTCCGCGCCCTCGACGAAGCGGGGCTTTCCGCCTTCATCGCCGACCGCGGCTTGGCCATGGACCTCGCCGACATCACCTTCTGCCAGAAGTACTTCGCCGACGAAGAGCAGCGCGACCCGACCATCACCGAGATCAAGATGATCGACACCTACTGGTCGGACCACTGCCGCCATACCACGTTCGGCACCGTGCTCGAAAACGTGCAGATCGACGACGCCGTCGTGCAGGCAGCCTTCGACCGTTACCTGGACATGCGCCACGAGCTCGGGCGCGACGAGAAGCCGGTGTGTCTCATGGACATGGGCACCATCGGCGCGAAGATCCTGAAGAGCCGCGGCATCTTGAAGAACCTCGACGAGTCCGAGGAAATCAACGCCTGCACGGTGAAGATCAAGGCTGAAGTCGACGGGCAGGAACAGGATTGGCTGTTCCTGTTCAAGAACGAGACGCACAACCACCCCACCGAAATCGAGCCGTTCGGCGGCGCGGCAACCTGCGTGGGCGGCGCCATCCGCGACCCGCTTTCCGGGCGCGCCTACGTGTATCAGGCCATGCGCGTTACGGGCGCGGGCGACCCGCTCGTGCCAGTCGCCGACACCATCCCCGGCAAGCTGCCGCAGCGCAAGCTCGTGACCACCGCCGCAGCCGGCTATTCCAGCTACGGCAACCAAATTGGCCTGGCAACCGGCCAGGTGAACGAGCTGTACCACCCCGGCTACGTGGCCAAGCGCATGGAAATCGGCGCAGTGCTCGGCGCCACGCCGGCCCATCACGTCCGCCGCGAGACGCCTGCGCCGGGCGACGTCGTGGTGCTGCTGGGCGGCCGTACCGGCCGTGACGGCATCGGCGGCGCCACCGGCTCGTCGAAGGCCCACAAGCTCGAATCGCTCGAAACCTGCGGCGCCGAAGTGCAGAAGGGCAACCCGCCGGTCGAGCGCAAGATCCAGCGCCTGTTCCGCAACACCGAGGCCTGCCAGATGATCAAGCGCTGCAACGACTTCGGCGCAGGCGGCGTGTCGGTCGCCATCGGCGAGCTTGCCGACGGCCTGCAGATCGACCTGAACAAGGTTCCCAAGAAATACGACGGCCTCGACGGCACCGAGCTGGCCATCTCCGAATCGCAGGAGCGCATGGCCGTCGACCTGGCGCCCGAAGACGTCGAGCGCTTCCTGCAGCTGGCCTACGAGGAGAACCTCGAAGCCACCCCCGTGGCCGTGGTCACCGAGGAGCCGCGCGTGCGCATGACCTGGAACGGCGACACTATCGTCGACGTCAGCCGCGACTTCCTAGCCAGCAACGGCGCCCCGAAGTACCAGGACGTGCACATCGTCTCGGCCGAGCCGTACACGTCTCCGTGGAATGAGCATCAGGACGTTCCTGATACTCATTTTGCCAGCACACGTCCGGGCTCAGACCATGATTCAGAAAATGAGTATCAGGAACGTCCTGATGCTCATTCCCTTGCCGAGCGCATGCACGCCGTGCTCACCGACCTGAACGTCGCTTCCAACAAGGGCCTTTCCGAGCGCTTCGACAGCACCATCGGCGGCGCAACCGTGCTCATGCCGTTCGGCGGCACGCGTCAGCTCACGCCGTCGCTTGCGATGGTCGCCAAGCTTCCCGTGAACAACGAGACCACCACGGTCACGGGCATGAGCTGGGGCTTTAACCCGTCCATCATGCAGCGCGACCAGTTCCGCGGCGCGTACCTATCGGTCGTCGAATCTGTCGCCAAGCTCATCGCCACCGGCTTCAAGCGCGAGACGATGTACCTGACGCTGCAGGAGTACTTCGAGAAGCTGCGCACGAGCCCCGAGCGTTGGGGCAAGCCCGCTGCCGCCGTGCTCGGCGCGCTGCAGGCGCAGGTCGACTTGGGCGTCGGCGCCATCGGCGGCAAAGACTCCATGTCGGGCAGCTTCGAGGACCTGGACGTTCCGCCCACGCTCGTCAGCTTCGCGGTGGGCGTCGGCCACGTGAACGACGTGGTGTCGCCCGAGTTCAAGGGGGCCGGCCATCGCGTGCTGTGCATTCATCCCTATTACGAGCAGGACGGCCTGCTGCCTGAAACGGCCGGTCTCATTGAAGCGTTCGACCTCGTGCAAGGCCTCATCGCAGACGGCAAGGTGCTCGCGGCCGCCACGCCGGGTTACGGCTGCGATGCCGAGATGCTGTTCAAGATGTGCGTCGGCAATCGCCTGGGCCTCGCAGTCGACGATGCCATGGACGTTTCAACTTGGTTCGTTCCCGCGTACGGCTCGTTCGCCATCGAGCTTGCCGACGACGCCGAGGTTCCCGCCGGCACCGACAACGTGTGCGTGAAGCTCATCGGCACCACCACCGAAGCCTACGAGCTCGTCGCCAACGGCGAAACCATCGACCTTGCCGACCTGCAGGAAGCGTGGGAAAGCAAGCTGGAAAGCGTCTTCCCCTACCGCCAGAAGGGCGATACGGTCGAAACCATCACATGGAACTCGAATGAGTCGCAGGACGTTCCTGATACTCATTTCTCCCAAAGTCCGTCCAATCATGAAACGCATTCAGGAAATGAGTATCAGGAACGTCCTGTGACTCATTCCCCAGCCATCCTCACTGCCAAGCCGAAGGTCGTCATCCCGGTCTTCCCCGGCAACAACTGCGAATTCGATTCTGCGCGCGCGTTCCGCCGCGCTGGTGCCGAAACCGAGACGTTCATCGTGAACAACCTGTCACCGCAAGCCGTCGCCGACAGCACCGAGGCGCTCGTGAAAGCCGTCGACGACGCACACATCGTGTTCATCCCCGGCGGATTCTCCGGCGGCGACGAGCCCGACGGATCGGCCAAGGTCATCACCGCGTTCTTTCGCGCGCCCGCCGTAACCGAAGCGGTCCGCCGCCTGCTGCAGCAGCGCGACGGCCTGATGCTTGGCATCTGCAACGGCTTCCAGGCGCTCGTGAAGCTCGGCCTCGTGCCGTTCGGCGACATCCGCCCGATGGACGACACGTGCCCCACCCTGACGTTCAACACCATCGGCCGCCACCAGAGCCGCCTCGTGCGCACGCGCGTGGCCTCGAACCTGTCACCGTGGCTTTCCACGTGCGAAGTCGGCGACATCCACACCGTGGCCATCAGCCATGGCGAGGGCCGCTTCGTGGCGAGCGAGGACATGCTGGCGCAGATGAAGGCTGCGGGACAGATTGCCACGCAGTACGTCGACGCGCAGGGCACGCCGAGCATGGACTGGGACGTGAACCCGAACGGGTCGGTGCTGGCCATCGAGGGCATCACAAGCCCCGACGGGCGCGTCTTCGGGAAGATGGGCCATTCCGAGCGCAGCGGCGCCGGCTTGTACCAGAACATCCCCGACGCGAACTACCAGCCCATCTTCGAAGCCGGCGTAAAGTACTTCTCGTAGATGTAGCCCGCCTCGGCGGGAGGGGGTGAGCCGCGATTCGCGGGCTGTGACGAACGTCATGATCCACCTACGCAAGGCGCGGAAGGAACTTGACAGGTTGAGCTGCGCACAAGCGGAAGCGCGAAGCTCGTTTTGGCGGGAGGGAGCAACGCGCGCAGTTCCGCAGCGACGAAAACAGCCCAGTTGGGCTGTTTTCCAAAGCGAGGACTGTTTGAGCACGTGCCCCTCCCGCCAAAACGAGCGGACAGAAGGACAGACGCCCTATTCTTGCTCGATGGGTTCGATGAAGCGGCCGGTTTCGTGCCAATTCTCCCAGTCGAGCGCGTTGCCGTCGATCTCGTACTCGCGGAACTGCACGGCGGTGAGGTCTTCCAGGCTGTCGGTCGTCAGGTAGTAGCGCACGCGGTCGGGGTCGATGTAGCCGAACATCGAGTAGCCGGCCCATTCGTCGCGCTGCGAATACTCGCTGTAGTCGAGACCCATGGCATCGAGGATCGTCGCCTGCAGGTCGAGATGGCTCACGGGCTTCTCGTTGGTCACCATGGGTTGCGCGTCGAGCTCGGCAGATTGCTCGGGCTTCACGAACATGATGGGCGTGCTCGTCTCCTCGATGGGGTCGAGTGTGATCGTCCAGTACCCGTGGTCGGCCGTGATGATGATCGTCGTGTTCTCGTACACGCCAAGCTCCTTCAACTTGGCGATGTACGTCTTCATGATGTGCAGCGCGCCCTGCGACTGGCGGAACACGTTCGATTCGTCGTCGCCGATGAAGTTCGCCTCCTCGTCGTAGCTGAACGGGTAGTGCGAGCCCAGCAGGTGGATGAACCTGAACGCGCCGTCGTAGTCGCCGTCTTCGAGCGTCAGGCCGAACTCGCTCAGGCGGTTGTAGTAGCGCACATCGTCCATGACGTAGATGGTCTCGTCGGGCGCGGTGGCCTCATCGCTTGCCACCATGGCGCGGTTGATCTGGTCGGTGTAGTACCAGAACGCCCACTTGAACGGCCACAGCACGTCGCGGTACTGGCCCATCTGGAACAGCGAGTACACGCAGCCCCAGTAATCCATCATGCTGTCGGGCAGCGAGTGGATGTTCACCGTCTTGCTCGTGATGGAACGCTGCTCGTCGGCCGGCAACGCGCTGATGCGCATCGAGTCAGTGTACAAGCCGATGGAATAGTTCGCATCGTAGATGTTCTGCAGGAAATCGCTGCGCTCGTAGCGCTCGGAGGCGTAGGTCTCGTACGTCTCGTCGAAGCTGGGCATCTGGCCCGTCAGCATTTCGGGAATGGCGAAGCGCGTGGGAATCATGGCCGACGTGGCGTTCTCGTAGTTCGTGAAGCCGTCGAACCCTTCGAGCAAATCGGGGTTGAAATCACGCAGGATGCGCTTCAGGTACGCTGTGTCGTACGTGTCGAGGATGAACACGACCACGTTGTGGTTGGGGTTGACCGTGTACATCTGGTCCTCGGTCATGACCACCTTCGCATCGGACGCTTCGGATACGCCGCTTGCCGCCGGCGTGAACGCCAAGCTGATGAGACCGACGCCCTGCACGATGACGAGGCACACCGCGGCAATGGCCACGACGCCTTGCGAGCGGCGGCTGCGCAAGATTCCAAACACGAGCGCGGCAGCGATGATGACCAGCCACACGATGGTCGAGATTATCTGCATGGGCATGTGATCTGCCCATGCGATGGTGTCGCCGTTCGCCGCCGGAAGGCCGGCGTTCAGGAACAGCGCCTGAACATACGCGCACAGCCCCACTGCGAACACGAGCACGAGCCCGATGTTGAACGCTTTGCCGCGCAGCAGCGTCAGCACGAGGGTGATGCCTGCGATGATGGCCAAATCGGGCAGCAGCAGCGTCCACCACACGTCGCCCATCGAGTACACGAGGTCCTGTGATGCGCCCGCCACGATTTCGAGCGGAGCAACGAAGTAAATGGTGAACGTGAAGAAGAACGCCGCGATGAGGGCGTACACGAGCCGCTCTTTCCACAAAGGCTTATGACCTTTTTTGCGGTTCTTCGCGGGATCGGCAGATTCGCTTTCTGCGGCCGGTTTCTCGGTGCCGGCTTTCGACTCGGCATCGGAGGCCCAGGTGTATGCGCCTGCACCCGCCGCTGAACCAACACGCCAACCAGCGGCAGCGTTCCCGTCGGTACGGTGAACGTCGGCTTCGAACTGCTTCTTGGAATTCTCGTCTATGTCGAGGACGCGCATGAGCGCTTTTCGCCCGCGCCTCAGCGCCACGCCGGCGACTGCCGACAACGCCACCACCACACCGGCGACCGCCTGGATGGTGTAGGTCATGACCGACGGGTCGATGTAGGCATGCGCCTGGGAAACGGGAGCGAGCGCCAAGATAAGCGCACACGCCAACACGGCCATCGCGTCGTATGCCACTATGACGATCCGTTTGGCCACTGCGCTTCGTTCCCCCTGATAATCCTATGCGAAAACCCTGCGTTTTCGCCTACTGCACTATATACCAAAACGGTGGAACTGATACCGGGTTTGCGTTCCACCAAGTGGAACGCAAACCCGGTATCAGTTCCACCAAAAGGACCGCGCCTATTGACGCGGTCCTTCTTTCACGCTGGCTGGAAGGCTACAGCTTGAACGGATACCTTCCTATACGCTTGAGCGTATCGTGGTCCTCGGCAACGAGCGCGCCCGACACATCTTTCAACTCGTCGAGCGTATCGACGCTCAGCTCCTCGTGGTCGAACCACAGGAAGCCCTCGACGGTATCGCCCGCACCCACTTCCATTTGGAAAACGGGGTCAGCAACTTTAGCATCGCCGAGCGTCCAGCCCTCCTCGCTGAACACGTACGCCTTGGCGTCGGCCTTGTTCTGAATGCTGAGCATATACCCCGCATCCCCGTCTTCGTCGATTTTCAACGCCGTGACGGTAATCGCCATGTTGTCGTCGTCGACGATTGCGGCCGGCTCGATCTCAGCGACCTTCGCCGCGCTTCCAGAGGCAGCGCTTCAGCTAGCCGAGCTCGCAGACGAAGCGGCTTCGGACGACGCAGCCTCAGACGAAGCGGCTTCGGACGATGCGGCTGCAGCCGAGCTCGAACGCGCCTCGCCCTTCGCGAACGTCAGCTTCGCGCCGCTTTGCTCCATGGTCAGCTTGCTATCGGCGATCTTCATGTCGACGGTTTCGTTTTCGATCTTGAACGTGCCTTCCGTGGCGCTCTTGGCTTCCCACGTGCCGTTCATGGCCTCGCCGAACAGCACGAGCGCGCCGGTGCCGTCCTCGTTCAGCTCGAGGTAGACATCGAGGCCCAGGGCCTTCAGCATATCGAGGTCCTCAGAACCGGTTACTTCGCCGTTCTCTTCCATCTCGACGAGATCCCACGTGCCGATGAACGCAGCCTTCGCATCGGCTGCGTTTCCGCCGCCACCGCCGCAGCCGACGAGCGACAGGCTCAGCGCGAACACGCACGCGAGCAGAGCGATAATACCCTTCTTCATGTTTTCCCTTTCTCTTGCGCCATTGCTGGCGGGACTATGCGCTCATCATACTATGAACGGACTAGCCCTTCCGTCCCAAAACGGAATTCGAGTCCGATTTGTAGGCAACCAGCTTTTCTGGCGATGAGTCGCAGGACTGTCCTGCTACTCATTTCCTGTGATAGGCTGCGAACTCGTATGACTACCAGAAAATGAGTAGCAGGACAGTCCTGCGACTCATCCTGTGACTCATCACGAATTCTGCCTGACGAAATCTTTCCCGACCACTTTGAGCAACGTTGAGGGGCATCGCGAGCGCATTTGATATCATGTCACCATCCGCTGAAAGGAGATGGGATGATCAGCATCATCCTCGTTGAAGACCAGGCAATGCTGCGCGAATCGCTTGCGCTCGCCATTGACGCGCAAGACGACATGGTAATCATCGGCCAGCTTGCCAGCGCCGCCGAGGCCTTCGACGCAGCCAAGGCGAGCAAGCCCGATCTGATGCTGATGGACGTCTGCACCGAAGACGACGCATCTGGCATTGCGGCTGCAGCCCAGATTAAACGCGAGCTTCCCGATATCCGCGTCGTGGTAATGACCGGCATTCCCGAAATCACGTTCATCGAGCAAGCCCGCGCCGCGCGAGCCGACAGCTTCGTGTACAAGAACGTCAGCACCGTCGAGCTGCTTTCAATCATCCGTTCCACGATGGAAGGCTACTCGACGTTCCCCGCCGCACAGCTCGGCGATGCCGCGCTGGAAGAGCTCGACGAGGAGGAGATCCAGATCCTGCGCCTCGTCTGCGAGAACAAGTCGCGCCGCGAAATCGCCAACGAGCTGTTCCTGAGCGAAGGCACCGTGAAACGCCGCATCTCCGGCATCTTGGCGAAAACGGGTTACGACTCCATCATGAAGCTCGCCGTGCACGCCGTTTCCGACGGCTACATCGTCCCGAAGCTGAAATAGCGGATTACCAGCGATCAATCGAATGAATCTGAAGGCCTGCCTCGTCGCAGGTCACGTTGATGCGGTAGCCTTCGCAGTTGCCGACGAGCCATTCCCAGTAGCGTTTGGACGGGTCGTTGCCGAAGCGGTCGAGGAACCCCATCATCGTGCCGCCGTGCGCGACCACGACCAGGCGCTCTTCCCCGCGGTCGGCTGCGTCGCGCAGCAACGACTCCATCGCGGCGCACACACGGTCGGTCAGCTCGGCTTGCGATTCGCCGCCGGGGCAAGGTTCCAGGCACATGCTGTCGACCCATGCGCGATACTGCGGGTCGTCGGTCATTTCATCGGGGGTACGGCCTGCGAACACGCCGAAATCCATTTCCTGGATTCCCTCGACGACGATCTGCTCCGCATTAGGGAACATGATGGAAGCGGTCTCGTGCGTGCGCTGCAGGGTTGAAACGTACACGCGCGATACGTCCTCGCGAACGCCCGCCGCGCGCGCTTGCTCGCAGCCGGCTTCGCTCAGCGGCTGGTCGACGATGCCGACGTAGCGCTTCTCGCCGTTGCCGGGCGTTTGGCCGTGGCGGATGAGGGTCAGTTCCATGGGTCGCCCTTCAGCACCACGGGAATGCCGCACACCGTGCGCACGACCGCGTCGGCATGCTCCGCCAGCACGCCGCACATGCGCCCGACCCGTTCGCGGTATGCGCGCTCATCGGGATCGAGCGGCACGATGCCGTTCCCGACTTCCGCGCACGTGACGACCGCCTTCTGCGACAGCGCGGCGATGACCTCTTCGGTGTTTTCCACGCCACGCACCAGCTCGTGCGCGTCGAATGCCATGTCAGCCTCGGGAAAGCCCAGGCTTTCCGCAAACGTGCGCTTGCCCGACGCCAAACCGCCCACCACGAGTATCACAGGCCCACCGCCTTCGCCGCAATGACGATGCATGCCAGCAACAAGATTTCGCAGACCTGCAAGAAGAACCCGGCAACGTCGCCGCTCATGCCGCCGAAATTGCGCTGCGCGAACCAGTTGATCCATGCGAGCAACGCGATGACCGTCACGACCATGAGGCAGCCGGCGAGCGGCGCAATGACGATGGCGGCGATGCCCGCCACCAAAAAGAAGCAAATGACGATGGCGACGGTCAGACGCACGTCGGCGCTGTCGCGGAACGACGTGAGCATGCCGCCGGTGCCGTTACCCCAGAACATCGACGACGCGAACCCCGACCCGCACCGCGATAAAACGTGCAGGCACAGCAGCAGCACCGCCACGCGCCACCCTGCGGGAAGCTCGGTCGCCAATGCGAAATACGCCACCACATATGCCGCCACGCCGATAGCGGCGAACGCGCCGATGTGGGAGTCCTTCAGGATCTCGCGCTTGCGCGTCGGCTCGGCATGGCTCGCCTGCGCGTCGATGACGTCCGCAAACCCGTCAAGGTGAAATCCGCCCGTGACCGCCAAGGGAATGAGCGCGATGCCTCCTGCCTTCAGCACGGCGCCGAATCCGACCGCATCGCAGATGAGGCACCATGCCGCGACAAGTAGGCCAAGGACCAAACCTACGGCGGGAAGCCATGCCAAGATGAAGCGCATGTTATCCGATTCCCATTCCACTTGCGGCATCGGCAGGTGCGAGAAGCAGGAGAACGCCATGATGAGCGATTTCAGCATCCTGCCGGCACCTCCCCTTTCACCACGTTCGGAATCCCTGCGACAACCTCGACCACCACATCGGCACGGGCGCCCAGCTGGCACGCCAGCGTGCCGAGCTTCTCGATGTAGTCCATCGTGAACGGGTCGTATTGTATGCCATCGCAGCCAACCTCGTTCGCCACGATGACCACGTTGTCGAACGCGAGCACGTCTTCTATCTTTTCCTGAAGCCCGTTCGCCACCAAATTGCCCAGGTCCTCGAGAAGCGCAGTCTTACATTCCGAAAAGAGGTCTGCCTGAAGAGGGTGAGTGCGATTTCGCGGGCTGTGAGGAGCGAAAGCGCGACCGCTTGGGTCCGCGCTGTCTGAGCCGCAAAGCGGCGAGTTCGCGGACCCGTCGCGCTGAAGCAACGAACGGTTAGCCCGCGCTAAGCACGAGCCCTCTTCAGGCAAGCCCCCGCCCGAGAGCGAGGAGCGATTAGCCTGCGCGAGAGGAGGCGAGCCTTCCTCCCCGCCAGCAAGCTCGACCGTTACAAACCCTTTGCCCGCGCGCATTTCGCGATGGCGGGCGATGCGGGCTTCGGTTTCCGCGTCTCCATGGCGCATCGTGGCCACGTACGCATGCGGACCCGGCAAGGCCTTCGCCAAGCTCTCGGCATAGGCGCTCTTGCCCGATGCCGCGCCGCCTGTGACAAGCGCGATCACTTCAGGTCGACCTCGTAGGCCTCGATGCCCTCGTCGTCGAACGTGGTTCCGTTGTACAGCGCGAGCGCCGCGTCGAGCAGCGGCACGAGGCACACCGCGCCCGTGCCCTCGCCTAGGCGCATTCCCGCGTCAATGACCGGCTGGAATGCCACGCCCGCTTCCTCGCAGCGCGCGGAAAGCGCGTCGATGACAAGCCGCACGGCTGGTTCGGACGAAACATGCGAGCCGATGATGGCGAACGTGCATTCAGGGCACAGCAGCGTGGCAAGGTATGCGGCCACGAGCGAGATGTACCCGTCGACGACGATCGGCACGCGATGCACCGCACCACCGATGAACAGACCGGTCATGCCCGCGATGTCGAACCCGCCGAGCGATGCCAGCACGCCGAGCGGATCGGACGGGTCGCATGCGTTCACGGCGACCGCGCGTTCCACGACCTTCACCTTGGTGGCGAGACCGGCGTCGGACAGGCCAGCTCCGCGTCCGACCACGTCCTTGGCGGGCTTGTCGAACAGGCACGACACAATGGCAGAAGCCGTCGTGGTGTTCCCGATGCTCATCTCGCCGGTGGCGAGTAGCGTGTAACCCTGCTCCTTCAGCTCACCGACCAGGTCGACGCCAACCTGCAGGGCACGTTCAGCCTGCTCGCGCGTCATGGCAGGGCCGTAGAAGATGTCGCCGGTGCAGCGCCCCACCACGCGGTCGAGCACGCCGGGAATGGGCTGCGGGTCGGGCATGAGCGGCATGCCTGCGTCGTGCAGCATCTGGTTTTCGGGCGTGGGCAGAAGGCCCGGGTCGATCATGCCGATATCGACCGGAACGACGTCGATGTTGGCCGTGTGAGCCATAACGCATGCCGACGACACGCCCGCGCCGAGCGCCGTGGCAACCGCACGCGTGACGTCTCGCCCGCACTGGGAAACGCCCTGGTCGACCACGCCGTTGTCGGCGCACATCACCACGAGCGCGCGCTTGCCAATTTCAACGTCTTCGGTGCCCGCGATGCCCGCCATCTGCATGACGACGTCCTCGAGCACGCCAAGCGACCCGATGGGCTTGGCAACCGCGTTCCACTTGTCGTACGACCGGCGCTGCGCATCCTTGTCGAACGGGACGATGCCCGCGCGCAGCCCGTTAACGTAATCACTCATCCTTTTGCCTCGCCATCTCTTTCAACAGGGGAAACTTCTCTTTCACGATGCCAACGCCCGCATCGCCCACGTGCATGACCGTGCACAGCGTGCAGTCCTTCGCACCCGACTTCGAGTAGCGGAAATCGCCGCCGCACGCATCGCCCAGCGCGTATAGCGGGCAGTAGCAGAACAGGCAGTTGAACGTTTCGGGATCGACCCCGGCGTGGCACGGGAAATGCTCGCAATCGCGGTTCTGGAAGAACGAAGACGAGGCTTTCACGATGCCAGCACCCCTTTCATCGCCGCGATGAGCCGCTTGTTCTCTTCGGCTGTGCGCACGGCGATGCGGAACCACGTGCCGTCGAGGCCGCGGAAGTTCTCGCAGCGGCGGATGACGAACCCGCGCTCGAGCAGGGGCTCGTACAGCGGCTTCGGACTTTGGAACAGGATGAAGTTCGCATGCGAGGGGATGACGAACATGCCCATGTCGCGGAGCGCCGTTTCCAGCTTCTCGCGCTCGGCTTCGACGTATTCGCGGGTCAGGTCGATGTAACCGGGCACGTCGAGCGCCGCGAGGCCCGCCACCTGCGCCGGCGTCGACACAGCCCAGGGCATGCCGGCATCGCGCAGCTTTTTCGCCACGTCGGGCAGGCCGCACACGCACCAACCGACGCGGATGCCGGCCATGGCGTACGTTTTCGTGAACGACTTCACGATGACGAGCTGCGGATAACGGTCGAGCAGCGATACGGCGGAGTGTTCCGACGTGAAGTCGAGGTAGCACTCGTCGAGCACCACCCACGTGCCCCAACGATCGGCTGCGCGCAAGATCTTGCACAGCAGCTCGCGCGAGATGACGCGACCGGTCGGGTTGTTGGGCGAGCACAGGAACACTGCATCGATGTCGGGTTCGATGTAGTCGACGATACGCTCGGTGACGTCGAAGTCCTCGCGCGCGACGAGGCTGTGATGCACAACGCGCGTATGCGTTTGGCTGAGCGCCTGCTCGTAGCCTGAATAACACGGCGTGCAGACGAGCGCCTTATGCGGCGCGAGCGAAGCAGCAATGCGGATGAAGGCGTCGGTTGCGCCCGCGGTGACGACGATCTGGTTCTCGGGAACTTCCTCATACGCTGCAAGCGCAGCCACGAGGTCGCGGCACTGCGGGTCGGGATATGCCGTGTAATCGCCTGTCGCGAGCTTCAGCGCGCGCACGATCTGCACGGGCATGCCCAACGGGTTCAAGCTCGCCGAGTAGTCGACCACATCGCCGAGCCCGTAGGTATCGCCCCCATGCTCGAAACGTTCCATTGCGTAAGCTCTCCGTTCCATCAAGATCAATTTCCTCCGAGGTAATTGATTATTCGACAATCAATTACCTCGGAGGAAATTGATTTCGCACCAGTCCGATAAGCGCCGCAACGCCCAGCCCCAGCGCGGCCGTGGCGTACATCAGCTGGTTGGCGCGCACGATGTCGGCGGTCTCGATGGAACGCGTCGCATCGCCGATGGTGGGCTTGTCGACATACGTGCCGAAGTACGTATGGCCACCGCCCAGCTGCACGTCAAGCGCGCCCGCGCAGGCCGCCTCGGTATGCGCCGAGTTCGGCGACGTGTGGTTCAGGCGGTCGCGTTTGAAGATTCTCCACGCACGAGCGGCATCGAAGCCGGTCAAGCCCGCGGCTGCGCACATGAGCGCACCCGACACGCGTGCAGGCACGAAGTTGAACGCATCGTCGATCTTTGCTGCCGCCGTGCCGAGGTTCTTGTACAGGTCGTTCTTGTAGCCGATCATGGAGTCGAGCGTGTTCACGGCCTTGTACAGCATGGCCGCCGGCGCACCGCCCAGCCCCATGAACAAGAGCGGGGCCACTACGCCGTCGGACGTGTTCTCGGCCACGGTCTCCACAGCCGCCTGCGCGAGCTCTGACTCGTCGAGGCTCTCGGTGTCGCGCCCGACGATCATGCCACACGCATGGCGCGCAGCGGGAATGTCGCCCGCTGCAAGCGCATCGTGCACCTTCATGCTCTCGTCGCGCAACGATCGCGCCGCCACGAGCTGGTAGCACAGCACGCTTTCGACACCGAGCGCCAGCCACGGGCTGAACCGCTCACACACCCTCAGCAACGCCCACGTGGCGATGGGCGCAGCCAGCATGACGTCGGCTGAAATCGCCGCGCCGCACAGACGCTCGGTCTGCTCGCGGTTCAGCGGCCAGCCGTCGCCCGCGTTGTCGAGTTCGCCCAGCACATGCTTTCGCACGAGCCCCTCTTCAAGTTCGATCTGCTTGCCGATAAGGCGCACGGGATGCGGCCACCCCATCGGGTCGCCGAGCACGGAGTCGAGCGCAAAGCCCGCCCCCATCGCTATGACGCTGCGGAATTTCATACGGGTATTGTACGCTTGCGGCCATTCCCGCCTTGCGGGAAATCGCTTCCCCACGCCGAAACTGCGACTCGCACAAAACTCGATGCAAATGCCTGGTTACAGCACTTCGATGAAACGGTGGAAGGCGGCGCGGCCCTGGTCGTCCCACTTGAAGACGCCGGCATGCTCGAGGACCTTGGCGAACGTCTCGCCCACGTCGTCACGCGACATGCCGCGCTCTTCCATGACCCGCTGCAGGCGCGGCGGCAGAATGGCCATGCCCATGACCTCGATGAGGCCGATGTTTTCCTTTTTCACGTGATGCAGTTCGGCATGCGGATGGAAGACGCCGAGCGGATGCTCGTCGCTCGTGATGTTGCAGCGCAGCGCCAAATCCATCTCGTACTGGCCGTCTTTCATGCGGACTATCGGGGTTATCGTGTTGTGAATCTTTTTGACCTGCCCGCTCGCTGAGGGCGAGGGGGCGCCCGTGCTCAAACAGTCCTCGCGCGCCAAGCCGCCAAATTGAACATCATCCCAGGGATGATGTTCAATTTTGCGCCTTGCTTGCTGCGGAACTGCGCGCGGGGCCCCCTCGCCCTTCGCGAGCTCCGTTAACCCATTCGAATCAAACCCGGAATCTATGCCAACTGAATAATCGTTGTAGGTCACCCATTTCTCGAGGATGTGCGACGCGGCATCCGTAATTGAGGAACGGGAGGAGGAGCGCAGGCGGATGACGCTGAGGGGCCATTTCACGATGCCGGCTTCGATGTCCGGGTAGCCGGGCAATTCGAACGTTTCGGAAATCGGCGCCACTTCCATCGGGAAGGTGTGGCGGCCGCCTTGGTAGTGGTCATGGCTGAGGATGGAACCGCCCACGATAGGCAGGTCGGCGTTGCTGCCGAAGAAGTACTGGGGCAGCGCGTCGACCACGTCGAAGAGCGACTCGAACGCGGCGCGGTCGATGTGCATGGGGCGATGCTCCCAGCTCATGGCGATGCAGTGCTCGTTATAGTACGCATATGGGCTGTACCACAGCCCCCACGGATCGCCCGCCAGGTCGAGCCGCTTGGCGTATCCGCATTCGACGTCTCCCTCGGTCACGCACAGCGGGCACGGACGCACCCGGCCCGTCGCGGGATCGACGTAGTCGGGCTTCTCGGAAGGGCCTTCCTTGGCAGCCGCCGCGATGGCGCGCGGGTCCTTCTCGGGCTTCGACAGGTTGATGGTGATCTGCAAATCGCCCCATTTGGTCGGCGTCGTCCACGCGATGTTACGCGCGATGTCGGCCACCTTCACGTAATTCGCCTCGCGGCTGGCTTGGTAGAAAGCATCAGTGTCAATAGTCATTTCTTACTCCATTCGTCAGGAATGAGTAACAGGACGTTCCTGCTACTCATTTTCACAGAGCGCCCCAGCGCCCGTCTCCGTCTCCGGAAATGAGTAGCAGGAGCGTCCTGTTACTCATTCTGCATGCGCTCCCTCTTGAACGATGTCGTATGCCTTGCACGAACCTGCGCCTAAACGGGCGTCGATGGCGCGCGAGAACGATTCCAGCCGGTCCGCCGGCACGAACGCCTGCACCGTGCCGCCGAAGCCGCCGCCGTGAATGCGCGCAGCCCCCTCCCCTTCGAGGAGCGCATCGGCCAAAGCGAGCGCCACCATGGCGGGCTGGCTTGCGCGGTCGAACGTCGAGACGTTCTGCAAGTACTGCGCCGACGACGCGCCCGATTGGCGCGTGGCACTGAGGAACGCCTGGAAATCATCTTCGCGCAGCGCTTCCACACGTGCATCGACCAGGCGCATTTCGTTGTAGTAGTGAAGGCCCCGCAGCGCCGGCAGGTCGCCGAGCTCCTCGCGCGCGTCCTCAAAGCGGTCGAGGAAGGCCTCGCGCGGCGCCTGCGAGAGCATGGGCGCGCCCATGAATTCGGCAGCCGCCTTCATATCGCGTGCGACCTGCGCGTACTCTTCGGTGTACAGGCTGTGGTCGCAGTGCGTGTCGATGAGGCAGAGCGCGTGCCCGCACGACGCGAAGTCGAAGTTAATGCGCTCGATGGCTGGCGGGTTCTGCGCGAAGTCGAACAGGTTGATGCCGCCACACGCAACGGCCGCTTGGTCCATGAGCCCGCACGGCTTGCCGAAGTACTCGCTTTCAGCGCGCTGGCCGATCTTCGCCAATTCGATCGGCAATGTGTCGAAGTGACCAGGCCAGGTTGGCACATCGCCGAACAGGGCTACAAGCCCGCTTGCGAGCGCCAGCTCGAACGCCGCTGACGAAGAAAGGCCGCCGCCAGCGGGAACATCGCTCGACGCCCAGGCGTCGAAGCCCGTCACCGGCACGCCAGCTTCGCGAAGGCCGGCCACCACACCGCGCACGAGCGCAGCCGTCGTGTTACGCTCGGCTTCGACCGGCGCCAGGTCGTCAAGCGCGAATTCCACCGGGGCGAACCCAGCGCTCGCCAGGGACACGGTATTCGACAAGTTGTCCTGCAATTCCATTTCCACACCGCATGACACAGCGGCTGCGATAACGCGCCCACCTTGATGGTCGGTATGGTTGCCCGCCAGCTCGGTGCGGCCGGGGGCAAACGCGCGAACGGACTTCATCGGCCCTCCCCCGCAAGGCCGTGGCGCTCGCAGTAAATGCCCAGCGCCTGGTCGTACCGCGCGCGCATGGCGGGCGTCCATTGGCCCATGTCGTCGCTTGTCAGGAACACGCTTCCCGAATCGGCGTCGGCGAACAGCAGCTCGTCGCGCTGCGCGTCGGTCAGCTTCACGTCGGAGCGCAGGAAGAACACGTCGGGATCGTTGCCGAACGCGCGGCCGTCGAGAGGCGCACGCCCATACGTGTTGCCGAGCGAGTTCTTCGTGGACACGCGCTCGCGGTGCAGCAGGCGCATGTGGGGCAGGTCGTCCCAATCGAGGCCCACATCGCAGCCGATGCGGCAGTAGTCGACCACGCCGAACGCGCTGCCAAGCGGCACGCCGCACCCCAAGATGAACGCGCCAGCGTCTTCGGTCCCCGTACGCAACAGCTGCATGGCATCGGCCATGAGCTCGCCACGGTTCATGCCGCCATGCGGGAACATGCACGCCGCATACAGGAAATCGGCTTTCAACAGGCCGAAGCCCCATTCCTGCGTCATGGTCTGCAGCACCTCGAGCACGTAGCTGCGCACTTCGACGTTCAGCGTGTCAAGCGCATAGCCCGTCGACCACTGACAGCCCGTCGGCACGGGGTTGCCCGCCTCGTCGCGCAGCAGCCATTCGTCATGCTCGACGAACAGGCGCGAGTCCTTCTCGCACACGAACGGCGCCACCCACAAGCCGGGCAGGAAGCCGTCTTCGCGGATGCGTTCGGCAAGGGGCGCCAACCCCTGAGGGAACTTGGCCTTGTCGACGTCGAGCCAATCGCCGACCTTGCAATAGCCGTCGTCGATTTGGAAGAGCTCGGTTACGCCCTCGCGGTTGCAGCGGCATGATTCCATACCCGCCAGGTCGCTCATCAGCTTCTTCTCGTCGATATCGCCGTAATGGCGATACCAGCTGGTGTAGCCCACCAGCGGCTTCACCGGCCGCGCTTGCCAGGTCGAAAGCTCGAAGTACCGGTCGTAGCACTGCGCCTCGGTGCCGCGCGTGATGGCATACCGGCCCAGCACGATGCGCTCGCCTGCTTGCAGCTCGCGCAGAGGCGGCTCGGTTTCCAGCAGCGCTTCGCCCGCGCGGGCATTCGTGCGGATGAGCGTGAAGCCCTTCGATTCGTCGAGCGAACCCACGAGCACCATGCCCTCGCCGCGGCGGAACGTGCCGTACGTGAACCCGTGCTGCTCGCCGCGACGCGCGGAGTAGTCGACCGCCGCATAGTCGCCGCCGCCGTCAAGCGTCCAGTTCTCGACGACCTTCTTCGGCACGCCACGCAGGCCCCTCATGCGGCCCCACGCCGGCTGCTCGGTCGTATCGGTCCACGACTGGTAGCCGTTGAGCAAAAGCGCCTCGTCGCTTGCGAACGCGTGGCGCAGCTTCACCTGGTTGAATTCGACGGTTAGGGGAATGCGGGGCGTAACGGCCAGCTCGATGACCTCGCCATCGAACGACGCTTCAACGGAGACGACGTCATCTTCGAATGATGAGAACGAGTCTGCCTTAACAGGATGCTGGATTCCCCGCGCAGCAGTCCGCACGACCAATTCCCAACCAGCGGGCTCCATCGAAGCCCGGGCTCCGTACAACGCGTCAGCCATGAAATCACCCTCCGCAGTCGCGAATCAAAAGGGTTGTGAACACTGTTCATAATACCGAATT
>JAFUCC010000077.1 GCA_017459925.1 Eggerthellaceae bacterium | reverse complement strand
TGCAAGAAAGTGGCTAAAACTGCGCGATTGGCTTGGCGCGGATTACGCTATTTACCTGCACTTTCACGTACATTGCCATGCGGCGACGCCGCTGTCACGTCGGAGGTCGCGAGTTCAAGTCTCGTACATCCCGCCACGAAACTCCTGGTCAGCCCACTAAACGGGCTGGCCTTTTGCTTTACATGGGGCCGTTTTTTTGCAAAAGTGGCTAAGGATTGAGAAAGGTCGGCCAAAAAGGAGGAGCTCCATTCCTTTCAAGGCCCTTATTGGGTACGTTCCGTGACGGCTGTGACGGGTGTGACGGATAGGGTCCTTTGCGGGTGACGTATACTTACGGGAGTCGACCTGTGCAGAACGGCTCTTTTAATGTTGCCGCAAAAAAACGGGGAACATGTACGAGGAGGCTTCACCATGAATTCGAAGAACGGGACAGTCGCAAGGCGTTTCTTGATTCCCCTTGGCATCATGCTGGCAATGGCCGCGGTAATCCTTGGCGTCGCCACTTCGCCTGCCGCGTTTGCCGATGACGGCGATCTCGCCGCCGGCGGCTCCCCGTCTCTTGACAACGCCAACGAGCCCGCCCGCACCATCATGATTTACCTGGATGGTGCAGCTTCCGAGGAGAACGGCTTCGCGTGCACCGACATGCTCAAGGAATACATGGCATCGAAGTTTAATCGCAGTGATTTTCGCATCATCGTCATGACAGGCGGCTCGCTAAAATGGCACCTGGATGCAAACTACCTGCGGGACGAGGCCGGCAACCCCGACACGCTGGAAGAGATTAGCAGCGAGTACAACCAGGTCTGGGAAGTGTATCCAGCCACAGATAACGCCAAAGGCTACTTGCAGCTGTTGGACGGCGACGGCGTGAGCGGTGACGGGGCCAATGCCAAAAAGTCCACAGACGAGCTCATGAGCGACCCGAACACGTTACAAAAGTTCATCAACTACGCCTATGAAAAGGCGCCGGCGGGCAAATACGATCTTATCCTCAACGACCATGGCATGGGCCCCGAAGGCGGTTATGGCGTGGACGACCACGACACCAAGAGCCCACATGCGTCAATATCCGTGCTTCAGCTCCGGCAGGCAATCTCGAAAAGCGATGTTTGCAAAAGCGGCGACAAGTTCGACTTCATCGACTTGGACTGCTGCATGATGGGCAATTTCGAAACGGCGCTCGCCTTGTGGGATTACACGGACTATTATTTCGGGTCGGCAGACGTCAATCCGTTCCCAACGGTCGATTTCACAGCGCTGTTCGATTACCTCGCAACTAAACCCAATATGGATGCCTGGGACTTGGGACGCAAGTTCGTGGACCTTTTCGTCGCTTACTATGACGAGCATCCCGAAAAGGTATCAATAGGCCGTTCGGTTGGCTATTGCGCGGTCAACGTAAACAAGCTCAAAGAGAGTAAGATCGTGGACAAGCTGCTGACGGTTGCAAAGCAGATGAGGGAAGAGGCGACAGCCGGGAGCTTCTACGACGAGATCCGCGTTCCAAAAGACGATTATCATTTCGTCACTACCAACCTGCAGGACTTCGCGACTGTTGTAGAGCAGCTCGGAATCGGGCTCTATGAAACCGACTGGCAGGAGCCGGGGTTCTTGAACGACTACACGACAACGGCGCTCGAGATCCAGAATATCCTGCATGATAAAAGTATTGTCTATTCGAAGCATACGCAGAAATCGATAGAAACGTATGCGTTCTTCGGTAGAAACGCTGACGGGAGCATAGAGGTAAGGGCTAAGAAATCCCCGACAAGCGGGTTGAGCATCTTCCACTTCTTCAATCCTGCCCAAGGCGATGCTTCAGGAGAAGTGGCTTTTTACATTGACGCGATGAAGGAGTTGGCTGGGTCGTATGCGGTAGATTCGACCGAGAGGGAGCTGCTCGAGACGTACGTGCAGGCAGTGCTCGATTACGAGCTAATCTGCAACGCCGGCGTGGCCGTCTCTACCCTTGTGGAAAACGGTTATGCTCCTGACGAGATCGACTACGACAAGGTTCTCGATTACCTCAAGTCTCAAAAGTCCGAAGACCATGTCAAGAGGGGATGGGAGTATATCTCGAAGGCCTTTGAGGGAAGCGACAGGGACGTGCGGGCATGGCTCGGCGGGATCATAGACATCCAGCGCAAGGAGGTCTTGGATCACGACAAGATCTCCCTCAAGACGGAATCGAAGGATGGGACGGATTGCTATCGCATCGACGTGACGGACACGCCCAAGCGGGTCATCGACGTCCCGGTGCTCACGGTGACGGCCAACAGGGAAGACGAGATGTTCAAAAAGCCCACCAGGACGCTTTACGGTACTCGGACGCTCAGCGGCGCGGAGGGAGAGTCTGCAGACGATTACATGAGCGCCACCGACTCTTCCTATCTGATCCCAAAGTTCGACGGGCAATGGTATGCCGTGAAGGATGCGGATGGGAAAATGCATCTGGCATCCGATGCGTCGGACAACTCTGTTTATGCAGTTTTCTATTTGGGCGAACATCTTTTGGGTGTAGGAGAGCTGGTCTTCGATGCGGACGGTAAGGCGAACAGCATCTACATCTACGGCAACACGATACCGATTCCCCTCGCTACGTTCGAGGGTGTGTTGACGGTGGCCCTCTGCAATGATCCGAGCCTTGGAAAAGCGGAAGCCATAGACATGTTCGCGCTGGAGAAGACGAATGCCGAGCTCGTGAAGGACAGCTACTCGAATCTTGGCATAAATGATGTTGAGGTCAAGCTCGCCATCTCGGACATGTATGACGTCCAGCATGAGGTTAAGCCGCAGCTGAGCTTCGACCCTGCCGGCGGGCAATGGGAAGACGGCACGAGCGCCGTCAAGGAGTACGAGCCCGCGCTGGAAAGCGAGTTCGCCATCATCGACGCCCCGACGCGCGATGGCTATACGTTTGAATGTTGGGAAGGGTCTGAGTACCAACCAGGCGAACAGTATCATGCGGACAGCGACCATGTGTTCACGGCAAGGTGGAAGAAGAACGACTCCGGCGCTGGCGACGGCACTGCTAGTGACGACAACACTTCTGGTGGAGCAAAGAATGCTCAAACAAAATCAAGCCCGAGCAAGGCGCCAAGCACGGGAGACCTCCTGAACCCGGTGCTCCTGCTGCTGGCGGTGCTGGCGTCAGGAGGGACGGTTGCGGTGGCTGCGAAGAAGCGAAAACGCGAATTGTAGCCGGGAACGAATTGCTGGGTTCCAGCATCCGGCAAGTGCTGTGGTACGGCCGCTAGAGTTAGTTTTTGCAAACAAACACATTTCCGCAGGTAATTCTGGCTCTACGATGAGTTTGTTGTGTCCATGATGCGCGTCGTAACGTTATCATCGCGATGCCTGCGTGGGGACGAAGATCGTCACCCTGGTCCCGCCCGCCTCGCGGGTTCCGATCTCCAGCGTGCCACCGCACTGCGCTTTTAGCCGCTCGCGGACGTTGTTAAGGGCGAAGTGCCGCTCATCCTCATCGGGCGGCGTAAAGCCAGGGCCGTTGTCCTCCACGATGATCTGCACGCCGCACCCAAGGTCGCGCGTGGCGACGGAGACCTGCAGCGGCTCCGAATCGGGGTCCATGCCGTGCTTGACGGCGTTCTCTACGATGGGCTGCAGCGTGAGGGGCGGAACGTTAAACGACGTGACCGGCGTGTCGAATTCCACGAACACCTGTCCCTCGTAACAGGCCTGCTCCACCGCGAGGTATGCCTTCGTATGCTCCAGCTCCTGCTCGAAGGAAATCGTTCCGTCCTCCGCAACGACCTCGAAGTTGCTCTGCAGGTAGCGGGAGAAGTCCAACGTTGTCTGCTGGGCCCTTTCGGGATCCTTGGCAATAAGGTAGTAGATGCTCGTCAGCGTGTTGTGGATGAAGTGGGGCCTCATCTGCAGGACGGCGACGTGTGCTCGTTCCTGCGCGACCTCCTCCTTCTGGTCCAGGTAGCGACGGACCAGGCCAACCAAAAGGAGGAGCTCCACGAGAATGACCTGAATGGACGGCGCCGCGAGAAAGCAGGCCAGGAACATAAAGCCCTGTGCGTTCGTTATGTCTTTCCAGTACCGGACAAGCGTTACGAGGTTGATTGCCGTAAGCGCGGCTATCGAGGCGAACGTCAGGGCAATCCATGGCCCGAAATGGGGATCTTGACCAGCAACGACGCGCGCTTCCCCACTCAGCTTCGCCAGACACCCCGCAACGATCAGGATACCGGTCAACACACATTCGATGCGTACAACCGCATTCGTTCGGAAGTCTCTCCCACTGCAGTAGACGAAATACGCGAACACGAGCAAGGAGGGAATCGGGGCTATCAGCGTTTCGGCAAGGCTCAGAGCAAGCACGGACGCGTACGACACGTCGGCTTGTGCGGCGCCGTTTCCCAAAAGGCCTACTGCCGCACAGGCAATCGTCGATATGAGGATGGCGACGCACAAGCCCCTTGGCCATCGCTCGACATCGCGGGCGATGTAGAGCAATACCAGCCCAAACGCACCGAACAGGAGCGCGGACATATCCAGTGCTGCATAGAAATACTGTTCCGCTATCACAGTAGCCCTCGGACAGGACGCCTCAGCTTGAGAATAAGCTTGCGGACTGCTTCCACCTCCAACGGTTTAAGTATAAAACCGCAGGCGTCGGTGTTCCACGCGTCGAGGAATACTCCGGGTATGCCGTGATATAGGCAATGTTGGCATTCGGCCTGATGTGCAGGAGCTCCTGGCATAGGTCGAGCCCGTTGGTCCTGCCTATCTTGATATCCAGAAGCGCCAGCGCGACCGGGTTGCTCTTAAAATAGCGCACAGCCTCCGCTGGGCTCGCGAGACCGACGACGTTCGCGCCCGGAAGCGCCTCCCGCAAAACGGGGAGACCCCCCTCGAGGGCAATGGGGCTGTCGTCCACCAGCAGGACGTTCGGGGCATCGTGGGACTCGTCTGCAGCCGCGAGCAGCAATGCCGCGTCCGCGTTGAGCACCCGGGCGATTTGGGAGATCATGACGGCGTTGGGCAATCGGTGCCCTATTTCCCAGTTCGCGACTGCCGAGCGGGTCACGTGCAGCCGGTTTGCAACCTGCTGCTGGGAAAGGCACTTTTCGGCCCTCAAACGACGCAGAGTTTCTCCGAAATGATTTGCCATAGCTCCTTGCTACCTTATCCCTCCGTGCGAACGGCTTCTTTCGCCTTGAACCAGAATGCTGTTTTGGTTAAACTAAATAATTCTAGGCACATACTCGTACTCGTCAAGAACAATCGAGTGCAAAACCCGTCACGAAACGAAACACCTTACTAAGATAGTCCGTCTTTCCCTTCGAGGATAATCATAGTGAGAACGTTCTTTGGATGGCGGCACTGCTGGAAAAACAAGGTCCGGTGGCCCAAGAAAGGAGATTTGAAAATGAACAAGAACATCAACAACGCAAAGAGCACGTTAAAGGTCCTCGGCATCATAGCAATCGTCATCGGCGCCTTAGGCATCATCTTCGGCATCATGTCGATGGGCGGCGGAGGCATATTGGCTGGAAACCTCGCTTCATCTGCCTCTACGATGAGCCAGACCGACGTGGAAGCTGCGGCCACGGTAACGGGGCTGGCACTCGTCGCGGGCGCGGTAGTCCTCATCTCGGGAATCTTCACGCTCTTGCTGGGAATCTTCTCAGTTCGCGGCTCCAATGATTTCAGCAAGGTCGGCGGCGCCTACGTTCTCGGTATCATCGATTTGGTGATCAACATCATCGGCATCATTTTGGGAGTAGTGGGCGGCGGCGGCTTCTCATCTATCCTCTCGAGCCTGGCAAGCTTGGTTTTCGCCGCGTGCATCGTCTGGGCTGCAAAGACCATCAAGGATTACAATGCTGGTGGTGGCAACCCCGGCAATGGCCAGCTCCCTCCGCAGTAGTGAGCACCTGTTTCAATCGTATCGCTGGAAAGAAGGGCGCCCGGTGTTTTCCCGGGCGC
>JAFUCC010000017.1 GCA_017459925.1 Eggerthellaceae bacterium | reverse complement strand
TCGTCGCGGAGCTCGGCGCGTACATCGAGTACTATAACGAAGGGCGGATCAAGCAGTCGCTGGGCTGGAAGAGCCCGATGCAGTACAGGAAGAGCCTGGGTTTAGCCGCCTAGGAAGTCCAGGAAAACGTCCGCACCCCCCAGATTTGAACACCACCCCTGGGGTGATGTTCAAATTCCGAGGATGCCCTTGTAAATCGCCTCGTCGGTTTCGCCGAAGACGTTGAAGATGACGGCGATGTCCGCTTCCGCATGCGCGTCGAGCCAGGAGCGCACGGCGTCGATGGCGATGTGCGCGGCCTCTTCCTGCGGGAAACCGAACACGCCGGTGGAAATGCAGCAGAACGCGATGGTGCGCATGTCGTGCTCTAGTGCGGCGTCGAGGCAACGCTCGTAGCATTGGGCGAGCTGCGCGCGGTGCAGGTCGGTGGGATGGCCCGCCGCGATGGGCCCGACCGTGTGGATGACGTAACGCGAGGGAAGGTTCCAGGCGCTTGTGACCTTCGCTTCGGCAGTTGGCTCCTCGTGGCCCTGTGCCTGCATGATGCGCGCGCATTCCTCGCGCAGCTGAATGCCCGCGAACGTGTGGATGGCGTTGTCGATGCAGTAGTGGCCGGGCTGCCAGCAACCGAGCATTTGCGAGTTAGCCGCGTTCACGATGCCGTCTACCTGCAGCGTGGTGATGTCGCCGCGCCAGAGGCTCAGGCGCGGGTCGGCTGGCGCAGGGGTGGCGTCGTCGATCGTTGCGATGCCCGCATCGGCGATGAGCGCTTTCAGCAGCGTATCCTGCGCTTCCGTGAACGCGGGGTCGGCAGGCCCCGGTTGGCGCGTGTTCACGAGCGCGCGGAACAGCGTCCACAATTCGTCGGCGTCTTTGCCGTCGATCGAGCCTTCGATTCTGCGCTCGTCGACGAGGTAACGCACCAATCCTTCGAGCAGTTCACGCTTTTCGGTTGTGTCCATGGTTGCCGCTCCTTTCACGGGGCTTATCGTAGCACCTGTCGGCGCCGCTTGATAAGATAGTCAGGCAACGGGAAGGCTCCACATGAAAAGCGCGTTCAGCAAAGAAGTCGTGAGGTCGATTACGCAATCGGCCGGGCGCTTTGCTGCCATTGCCATCATCTCGCTGCTCGGTGCCGGCTTCTACGCGGGCTTGCGCATGGCGGCGCCCGACATGCGCATCGCGGGCGACGCGTTTTTCGATGGCGCGAACTTGTACGACGTTTCCGTGATGACCACGCTCGGCGTCGACGACGGAACCGTGCAAGCGCTTTCCAACGTGGAAGGCGTGGGTGCTGTCATGCCCGCTCATCGGGCGGATGCCATGGTGGTAGTGGGGGAGAGCAGTTACGCGGCGAGCATCGAGTCGCTGCCCATCGAGGCGGCGCGCGCAAGCGACAGCTCCGATGGCGCGACCGTTCAATCGGATGATGAGGCGTATCTGAACAGGCCGATTCTTTTGGAAGGGGCCTGGCCGTCGCGCGCGGATGAATGCGTGGTCGGCGTTACTGCGGCCGAAGAGCTCGGCATTTCCATCGGCGATAGCCTCAGCGTCGAGAAATCGACGACCGATTTGGAAGACACCTTCGCGCACACGACTTTCACCGTGACGGGCTTGGTGAACTCGCCGGCGTATGCGTCGAGCGGGCAGCTGGGCGTCACGTCGCTCGGCACGGGAACGGTCGAGTTGTACCTGTACGTTCCAGAAGGCGCGTTCGCCGACGACGCGCCGTACACGGTGGCGTACTTGACTGCCCCCGAGGCAGTTGGGAAGACGTGGGACAACGCGCCGTATGACGATGCAGTTGGCGTCGTGAAGGCACGCGTCGACGACATCGCCGGTGCGCTCGGATTGGCGCGCTGGCACGCCGTGCGCGACGATGCTCAAGCGGAGCTGGACGATGCGCGCCACGATTACGAAACGGAACGGGCCGACGCCGAGGCGAAGTTGGCCGATGCAGCCGATCAGCTGGCCGATGCACGCTCGCAACTCGATTCTGCGGCGGCGGACATGGCAAGCGGCAAGGCGGAGCTCGACGATGCAGCGAGGCAGCTCGCCGAAAACGATGCGAAGCTGAGCGATGGCGAGAAACAGCTCGCGGATGGCCAGGCGCAGCTCGATGCGAAGAAGGCTGAATACGAGCAGCAAGCCGCTGGCTTGGATGGCCTGAAGTCGCAACGGGCTGAGCTGGCTGCGGGCATCGCGCAGACGCAAGGCGGCATATCGCAGCTCGAACAGCAGTTGGCGGTGGCGCCCGCCGAGCAGGTTCCCGCCATTCAGGCGCAAATCGACGCGCTGAAGGCGACGCTTGCGGACCTTCAATCAAAGCTCGCGCAGCTCGATGCCGGCATAGCCGCCCTCGAAAACGGCAAGGTCGAACTTGATGCTGCCCAGACAACGCTCGATGCGAAACGCGCCGAGCTTGCCGCTGCGCGGGCGCAGCTGGAAGCGGGTCGCGCGGACTTAGAGCGCGGCTTGGCCGAGTACGAAAGCGGCGTCGCGGAATACCGAAGCGGCGAGGCTGACTATGCGAGCGGCTTGGCCGAGTACGAGTCGAATCGCGCCGAGGCGTACGAGAAGTTCGCCGATGCCGAGGCCGAATTGGCCGATGCCCAAGCCGACATCGACGACATCGCTCGTCCCGACGTGTACGTGATGAGCCGTGAGAAAAACTACGGCGCGGCGCAGCTGTCGTCCGATGCCGAGGGCATTTCGCAAATCGCCACGTTCCTGCCGTTCATGTTCTTCCTGGTGGCCGCCCTCGTGTCGCTGACCAGCATGACGCGCATGGTCGACGAGGAGCGCATGGTCATCGGCACGCACAAGGCGCTCGGCTATTCGCGCGGGCGCATTACCTCGAAATACCTCGTGTACGGCGTGCTGGCCAGCGGCATCGGCAGCGCGATCGGCGTCGTCT
Source organism: Eggerthellaceae bacterium (assembly GCA_017459925.1). Lineage (GTDB taxonomy): Bacteria > Actinomycetota > Coriobacteriia > Coriobacteriales > Eggerthellaceae > UBA9715. The sequence goes on along the minus strand of JAFUCC010000017.1, from coordinate 52,222 downwards.
TGTTCGGGAAGCTGCTGCCGTGGATCATCATGACGGCGTACCAGGTCACCTACGCCGTGCCCACGGTGCCCACGCCGATCGACCCAATCGTCGCCGCGAAGGCCATCGGGCTTTCTGTGGGCATCACGGCGCTTGCGACCATCGGCGCGGCTGCAGCCAGCCTGCGCGAGAAGCCGGCCGCCCTCATGCTTCCGCGCGTGCCGAAGGCGGGCAAGCGCATCTTCCTTGAGCGCATCCGCCCGCTGTGGCAGCGCCTGTCGTTCTCGCACAAGGTGACGGCGCGCAACCTGCTGCGCTACAAACGGCGCTTCTTCATGGCGGTCATCGGCATCGCCGGATGCACGGCGCTGCTGATGATCGGCTTCGGGCTGCGCGACGCCATCGGCGGCGTCGTGTGGAACCAGTTCGGCGAGCTCGTGAACTACGATGTGGCCGTGCGCGTCGACGATGACGCGACCGACGAGGCGCGTGCCGATGTGGCGGACGTCATGAGCTCGGAGGCGGTCGACTCGAGCCTTCAGGTGTGCGATTTCAACATGATCGCCGCCGGACCCGATGGCGACATGCGCATCGAGGTCGTCGTGCCGCGCGATGCCGACGCGCTGGCCGATTTCGTGACGTTGCGCGAGCGCGTGGGGAAGGAACCGCTTGCGCCAAAGGCCGACGAGGTCATCCTGACCGAGAAGGCGGCTAACGAGCTTGGCCTCGGCCCCGGCGATACGGTGATGCTGTATGACGAGAACGATGTCGGCGATGCGACGGGTGACGGACGCATGTTCACCGTGGGCGGCATCGCCGAGAACTACCTGGGGCATTACGCGTACATGCTACCGGGCGGTTACCGCGCTGCGTTCGGCGAAGACCCGGAATACGACCTGACGTACGTGAAGCTCGCGCCCGACGCCGATGGGACGGCGTTCAGCGACGAGCTGCTTTCCATCGATGGCGTGAGCACCGTGAGCTTCGTCGCGGACAAGATCGCGACTTACCAGGACATGCTCGACCTCATGGGCACGATCATCCTCGTCGTCATCGCGCTGTCGGCGGCGCTCGCGTTCGTCGTGCTGTACAACCTGACTAACATTAACATCGACGAGCGCGTGCGGGAGATTGCCACGCTGAAGGTGCTCGGCTTCACGCGCGGCGAGGTGAACGCCTACATCTTCCGCGAGATCATCATCATGGCGCTCATCGGCGCGCTCATCGGCTGCGTAATCGGCGTGCCCCTGACGCTGTACATCGCGCAAGCTGCCGAGACGCCCCAGATGATGTTCGGGCGCGACATCGCACCGGCGAGTTACGTGCTGTCGTTCGTCATCACCATGGTGTTCGCCGCCATCGTCGCCTTCACCATGCGCGGCAAGCTCGCCAAGGTAAACATGGTCGAATCGCTGAAGTCGGTGGAATAACCAGGGGCAGCGGCCGATTGAACATCACCCCAGGGAAAATGTTCAAATTTGCTGAACTTCAATTTGAACATTTTCCCTGGGGTGATGTTCAACTGAGCGCCATATGCTAAGGGCCCGTGAAGATTGTTACAATGAGCCAATCTGGCCGGGCCAGCTCGATATGCTGGCCACGACGAAACGAGGTATTCATGGCGGAGTTCATCTACGTGTTGGAAAAGGCGCGCAAGGCGCATGGTGACAAGGTCATTCTCGACGACGTGACGCTGGCGTTCTTCCCTGGCGCGAAAATTGGCGTCGTCGGCCCGAACGGCATGGGCAAGTCGACGCTGCTGAAGATCATGGCCGGCCTCGATGAGGTCAGCAACGGCGAGGCGCGACTTACGCCCGGCTACACGGTGGGCCTGCTGCAGCAAGAGCCTCCGCTCATGGAAGACAAGACCGTGCGCGAAAACGTGGAAGCCGCGTTTGCCGACGTCATCGCCAAGGTGAACCGCTTCAACGAGATTTCCGCCGAAATGGCCGAGCCCGATGCCGACTTCGACGCGCTCATGGACGAGATGGGCAAGCTGCAAGACGCCATCGACGCCGCGAACGGCTGGGATCTGGACTCGCAGCTGTCGCAAGCCATGGACGCGCTGCAGTGCCCCGACCCCGATGCTCCGGTGAACGTGCTGTCGGGCGGCGAGCGCAGGCGCGTGGCACTGTGCCGCCTGCTTCTGGAAGCGCCCGACCTGCTGCTGCTCGACGAGCCGACCAACCACCTCGACGCCGAGTCGGTGCTGTGGCTCGAGCAGTTCCTTTCCACCTACCCCGGCGCCGTGCTGGCCGTCACGCACGACCGTTACTTCCTCGACAACGTGGCCGAGTGGATCTGCGAGGTCGACCGTGGCACGCTGTATCCGTACAAGGGCAACTATTCGACCTACCTGGAAACGAAAGCCGCGCGCCTGGAGCTCGAGGGCGCGCAGGACAAGAAGCGCGCGAAGAAGATGAAGTCCGAGTTGGAATGGGTGCGCAGCGGCGCGAAGGCGCGCCAGACCAAGGGCAAGGCCCGTCTGGCTGCGTACGAGCAGATGGCGGCCGAGGCGGCGGCGCGCAAGAACGTCGACTTCTCGGAGATCCACATTCCCGCCGGTCCGCGCCTGGGCAACAAGGTGCTGGAAGCCGAGCACCTGCACAAGGCATTCGGTGACCGCGTGCTGATCGACGATCTGTCGTTCTCGCTGCCGCGCAATGGCATCGTGGGCGTCATCGGCCCGAATGGCGTGGGCAAGACGACGCTGTTCCGCATGATCGTCGGCGAGGACGCTCCCACGAGCGGCTCGCTGGAACTGGGCGAAACGGCTGTGCTGTCGTACGTCGACCAGAACCGCGCTGGCATCGACCCCGATAAGAGCGTGTGGGAAGTCGTGTCCGGCGGGCTCGATTTCATGCAAGTGGCCGACACCGAAGTGCCGTCGCGCGCCTACGTGGCGGCATACGGGTTCAAGGGAAGCGACCAGCAGAAACCGGCCGGCGTGCTCTCCGGCGGCGAACGCAACCGCCTGAACCTGGCGCTGACCCTGAAGCAGGGCGGCAACCTTCTGCTATTGGACGAGCCCACGAACGATCTCGACACGGAGACGCTGGCCTCGCTCGAGGAGGCTTTGGACGAGTTCTCGGGCTGCGCGGTCATCACGAGCCATGACCGTTTCTTCCTCGACCGCGTGGCGACGCACATTTTGGCGTGGGAGGGCACCGATGAGAATCCGGGCAACTGGTACTGGTTCGAGGGCAACTTCGAGGCATACCAGGAAAACCGCATTGCACGCCTGGGCGCCGAAGCCGCCAAGCCCCACCGCCTGCATCGCAAGCTGACTCGCGGCTAACGCGGTTGAGTTGAACGTTACCCCAGGGGCAATTGAACGTTACCCCAGGGGTGATGTTCAAATTGAAAGAACACTTTCGCGCAAAGATGAAGCGTTGGCAAATTTGAACATCACCCCTGGGGTAACGTTCAATCACCCCTGGGGTAACGTTCAACTTTAGGTAGAGCATGTGTGGACGATTCGAGATACTGACGTACGAAGAGGTGGCTGCTGTCGTGGCTGCCGTTGAGGGGCATGCGGCTGTTGGCAGTTTGCCCGACGAGCCGCGTGCGCATGCGCGTCCGGGAAGCTCCATCTTGCTGTTCGGCCGACGAGCCGATGACGGCGAAGGGCTCGAGATTGCCGAGTCGACATGGGGGTTCACGCCCGAATGGGGAACGAAGCCCGTCTTCAACACGCGCATCGAGTCGGCGCTTTCAGGATCGGGCATGTGGCGCGGGCCCATTCAGGATGGGCGCTGTGTCATTCCCGCGGCCGCATTCTACGAGCCGCATGCCGCTGAAACCGTCCGCAGCCCCAAGACGGGCCGCCCCATGAAACGCCAGTACCGTTTCGCCATGCCCGACGCCCAGCCGCTGCTGCTCGCCGGCGTGCAAGCCGATGGGCGCTGCTCGGTCGTCACCTGCGAGCCGAACCGTTGGGTCTCGCCGATTCATGACCGCATGCCGCTGGCTCTCCGATTCGAAGAGGTGGCCACATGGCTTTCTCCCGATTGGCCCGCCCTCGCCAACCGCACCGACCTATCCCTCGAAGTAACGCCCGAGCAACCCTCTAACGCTAGTGAGCCAGATCAGCTGACTTTGTTCTAAACTCAAGTGGAGCAAACGGAGCCTTCTGCGGTGGAAAGGTCAGCCCGCGCTAGAGCGGTGAACCTTTCCACCGCAGAAGGCGAACAATCTGCACCCTGCTATACTCGAAGCGAAAGGAAGGAGCGCGTATGAACCCGTACTGGTGGTTGGCGATCGCAGCGCTGATGGCCGTTATCGAACTTGCCTCGCAGGGCCTCATCACCGTGTGGTTCGTCGTGGGCGCCGTCGTCGCGTTCGTGGCGGGAATGCTCGGCGCCGACCTCGTCGTGCAGATCATCGTGTTCCTGGTGGTGTCGCTCGTGTGCCTGGCGCTGCTCAGGCCGCTCATCATGAAGCACCGCAAAATCGGCGAGCGCCACGAACCCACGCTCGTCGGCACGCAGGCGCTCGTCGTGGAACCCATCGACGAGCAAGCCCAAACCGGCCGCATCGAAACGCCCGATCACATGACGTGGATGGCGCTTTCGGCTGACGGTTCGCCCATCGAATCCGGCGCGCAGGTTCGCGTCGTCGAGCAACGCAGCATCAAAATGGTCGTGGAAAGGATCTAACATGCCCATCGTCCTCATCGTCATCGTCGTACTTATCGTCCTCGTCTGCATCACGTGCATCAAGATCGTGCCGCAAGCCGAGACCATGGTCATCGAGCGCCTCGGCTCGTACCTGACCACGTGGGGCAACGGCCTGCACTTCAAGCTGCCGTTCATCGACCGCGTCCGCGCAAAAGTGTCGCTGAAAGAGCAGGTCGCCGACTTCCCGCCGCAGCCGGTCATCACGAAGGACAACGTCACCATGTCCATCGACTCGGTCATCTTCTACAAGGTCATGGACCCGCGCCTGTACTGCTACGGCGTGGAAAACCCCATCATGGCCATCGAGAACTTGACCGCCACCACGCTGCGTAACATCATCGGCGATTTGGACCTCGACACCACGCTGGTCAGCCGCGACACCATCAACGCGCAGATGCGCGCCATCCTCGACGAAGCCACCGACGCTTGGGGCATCAAGGTGAATCGCGTCGAGGTGAAGAACATCACGCCGCCGGCTGCCATCCGCGAGGCAATGGAAAAGCAGATGAAGGCCGAGCGCGAGAAGCGCGAGGCGGTGCTGTTGGCCGAAGGCCAGAAGCAAAGCGCCATCACCGTCGCCGAAGGCGAGAAGCAGGCGCAGATCCTGGCTGCTGAGGCGAAGAAGCAGACGATCATCCTGGCGGCCGAGGCCGAGAAGGAGCGTCAAATCCGCGAGGCCGAGGGCGAAGCGGAAGCCATCCGCAACGTGCAGCAGGCAACCGCCGACGGCATCCGCGCTGTGCGCGAGGCAGGCGCCGATTCCGCCGTGCTGACGCTGCAGTCGTTCGACGCCCTGAAGGAAGTGGCGAAGGGCCAGGCCACCAAGCTCATCATCCCCTCTGACATGCAGGCCCTTGCCGGCGTTGCCGCATCGCTGAAGGAAATCGTCACCGACGACAAAGACAACGAGTACGTGCTGGTCGAGAAGTAAGCGCAAGGCGGCCTTCCCGGTTCATTCGGATTGATACAATTGGCGCATGCTGATTGATGCGCTGACATATGCACTCGAGCGCTCGGATGCGCTCGAGGTGTTCTGGGGCAAGCTCGATGCGGGCGAAGACGCCACGTTGGGGGTCGCGTCGTCGGCGCGGCCGTTCATGGTGGCGGCGCGATTCGCTCGCACGCCGCAGCCGACGCTCGTCGTCGTGGCGGGGGAGGAAGCCGCAGCCACGTTCGCCCGCAACGTGTCGGCGTACTTGGGCGATGAACGGGTCATGCATTTCCCCGAGCGCAGCGACGTGCCGTTCCAGGCGAAAGCTCCCAATCCGCGCCAGATAGCGCGGCGATTGCAAGCGGCAGACGCGTTGGCGCGTGGTCGCGACGTCGTGGTGGTAGCTTCCGCCCGCGCGCTATTACGCGAGTTGCCGCCCGCTTCGGCCGGCGTGCACAAGCCGCTCGTGTTCCAGGCTGGTTGCGAGCTTGCCGACATGCCCGATGCCGAAGCGCTTGGCCTGGCAGAATTCGACGACGTCCCGCGCGCTTTGGAGGAGCGCGGCTACGAGAACACGGGAGAGCTTGAAGGGCCCGGCACGTTCGCTGTGAAGGGCGGCGTCATCGACGTGCATCCGGGCAACCTGGCGTATCCGGTGCGGCTCGACTTCTTCGGCGACGAGCTCGACGAGATCCGCCGCATCGTACGCTCGACCGGCCAGACCATTTCGGCGCTCGACCAGGTGGAAATCTACCCTGTGCGCGAGTTCGCAAGCACGCCGGCCATGGTGGCGCGCGCGACGCAGGCGCTGAAGCGCCCCGCCCGCACGAATCCGGCGTTGCGCGAACTGCTCGAGCAGCTTGAAGGCGGCTTGCATTTCGACGGCGCCGATGCGCTGCTCCCATATTTGTACGACACGACGGTCACGCTCGGCGACTATGCTGGGCGCGACGTGCTGACCTGCCTCATCGAGCCGCGCTCGCTCTTCGACGATGCCATGCACGCCTCAGAAGAGCTCGAAGCGGCGGCGCATGGCACGAACATCGGCCTCGAGGGCTTGTTCGCCGAGCCGGCCTCGCTCGATTTCGGCCACGGCCAGCGGGCAACGTACCTGTCGCTCATGCGCGTCGGCGGCGCCATCGACGAAGAACTTCCCGTGAAGCGCGTCGAAGTGGCGGGGCACCCCGACAAGCTCTTCGGGCGCCTTAAGCAGCTGACCGACCAGAACTTCACGGTCGTCTTCTCCGCCCCCAACTACCGCGCCCGCGAGGAGATGAAACTCGCCTTCGTCGAGCGCAACCTTCCCATCGAAGAACGCCTCGACATGTTGGAAGCAGAGGATTTCGGCGAGGGAGAACCCTGTCCTGAGCTTTCTGAAGCTGCGACGAGCGAAGGCGCGGCGGTTAACCCCGCGCTGTCTGAGCCGCGAAGCGGCGAGTTCGCGGGGTTGCCGCGCCTGAACGAGGAGCGGGAGCCTCAGCTTGCTCAGGACAGGGTTCCCCCTCGCCGGAATCCTGTCAGGTTGAAAAAAGGCGTCGTCAACATCGTCGACGTGGAGATTCCGCTCGGCATGATCATCCCGAAGGCGAAGCTCGCGATGATTAGCGTGTCCGACACGCAGGGCGCGTCCGCCCACAAACCGACGCGCCACGTCGACATCACCGAGATCACCTTCCCGTACCAGCCAGGCGACTACGTCGTGCACGCTGCGCACGGCATCGGGCACTTCACGGGCCTCGTGCAGCAGGAAGTCGACGGCACGCGCCGCGATTACCTGCTAATCGAATACGCCGAGGGCGACAAGCTGTACGTGCCGGTCGAGCAACTCGACCGCGTGACGCGCTACGTCGGCCCCGAGGGGGGCGAACCGCGCCTGACGCGCCTGAACACCGCCGACTGGTCGCGTGCGATGACGCGCGCCCGCAAGGCCACGAAGAAGCTCGCGTTCGACCTCGTCGACGTGTACGCGCGCCGTGCGGCGGTGCAGGGCTTCCGGTTCAGCGCCGACACGCCCTGGCAGCACGAGATGGAAGACGCCTTCCCGTATCAGGAGACGCGCGACCAGCTGGCGGCCATCGCCGACGTGAAGGCAGACATGCAGTCGGGCCGTCCGATGGACCGCCTCATCTGCGGCGACGTGGGCTTCGGCAAGACCGAGGTGGCCCTGCGCGCCGCGTTCAAGGCGACGCAGGACGGCAAACAGGTCATGGTGCTCTGCCCGACGACCATTCTGGCGCAGCAGCACTTCACGAACTTTCGCGACCGCTGCGAGCCGTTCGGCGTGCAGGTGGAAGTGCTTTCTCGTTTCCGCACGCCGGCGCAGCAGAAAGCAGCGCTAGAAGGGTTCGCCGACGGCACGGTCGACATTCTGGTGGGCACGCACCGCCTGCTCTCGCGCGACGTGAACCCGCACGATTTGGGGCTCGTCATCATCGATGAAGAGCAGCGGTTCGGCGTGGGCCACAAGGAGCAGATGAAGAACCTGCGCGAGTACATCGACGTGCTGACGCTGTCGGCGACGCCGATTCCGCGCACGATGCAGATGTCGCTTTCGGGCGTGCGCGACATGTCGCTGATCATGACGCCGCCCGACGATCGCCGCCCTGTGGAAGTGCACGTGGGCGAGTGGGACCCCGACCTGGTCAGCGGCGCGATTCGGCGCGAGCTGGCTCGCGGGGGCCAGGTGTATTACGTCAGCAACCGCGTGCGCTCGATCGATGATGCGGTCGCGCGCGTGCAAGAGGCTGCCGGCGAGGCGCGCGTGGGCGTGGCGCATGGCCAGATGGGCAAGGAAGAGCTCGAGCATGTGATGGAGGACTTCTCGGCGGGCGAGCTCGACGTGCTCGTGGCCACGACCATCATCGAGAGCGGCATCGACAACCCGCACACGAACACGCTCATCATCGAGGACTCGCAGCGGCTCGGGCTGGCGCAGATGTACCAGCTGAAAGGCCGCGTGGGACGCTCCGCCACGCAGGCGTACGCGTACTTCATGTTCCCCGACGACGTGCCCCTGACCGAGGAAGCCGTCGCGCGCCTGACCGCGCTGAACGAGCATCAAGACCTCGGCAGCGGCATGCGCATCGCCCTGCGCGATCTTGAGATTCGCGGCGCGGGAAGCATGCTCGGCGCCGAGCAGCACGGCAACATGTCGGCCGTTGGCTTCGACCTGTTCGCGCAGATGCTGGCCACGGCCGTGAACGCCACGCGCGAGGGCAACCTGAAGGCGGCCGACGAGCTGCCGCCGGCGCTGTCCGACATCACGGTGAACATTCCGGGTGCCACGTACCTTCCCGAAGAATACGTGCCCGGCGCCGACGAGCGCGTCATGTGGTACCGCCGCATCGCGAGCGCTTCGGATCCGCAGCTTGTCGAGCAGATTTACGCCGAGCTGCGCGAGCGGCGCCCCGACATGCCGCAGGAAGCCGAGAACCTGTTCATGAAGGCGCGCATCAAAGCGTTCGCGTTCGAGCATCACATCAACCTGGTTTCGGTCGTCGCCGGCAAGCTGGTGGTCGACCCCATCGACATGCCCCGCGAAACGATGACGCGCCTGCGCCGCTCGAAGGCGACCTGGACGCCCGAAGCGCGCAAGCTGCGCCTGCCGTTGAAGCACTTCGCCGCCGAAGACGATGCCGAGCTGATGGAAGGCATCCTCATGTTCTTGCGCGGATTGGACGAACCAAAGGAGTAGTGGAACTGATACCCGGTTTGTGTTCCACTGCTGGAACACAAACCGGGTATCAGTTCCACTGAATCGAAGGAGTGACTATGTTCAAACTGGGCCTTGCGCAGTGCTGCCATCCGGCCGATGGCGACGTGCTGGGAATGGTCGATACGTGGATGGCTCGAGCGAAGGCGCGGGGCGTTGACGTGCTCGTGTTCCCCGAGTCGCTCATGACGCCGTTCGATTCGACGGCCGAAGAGTTTGCGGCTCAGGCGCAACCGCTCGACGGGCCGTTCAGCACAGGTGTCGATGCGCTGGCCGCCGAACATGGCCTGTGGACAATATACACCGCCAACGAGAAAAGCGACGATGCGCGCCCGTACAACACCGCTGTCGTGGTTGACGATAATGGCAAAAAGCAAGCGATTTACCGCAAGGTGCACCTGTTCGACACCGATTTCGTGAGGGAATCCGACAAGGTGCGTCCGGGAAACGAGCTCATGGCTCCCGTGAAAACGCCGTATGGAACAATCGGCATCGGCATCTGCTACGACCTGCGCTTTCCCGAGCTGGCTCGCGCGGCTGCCTTGGCAGGCGCCGACGTGCTCATGTATCCCTCGGCATGGGTCGACGGCCCGCGCAAGGTCGACCAATGGAAGACGCTGCTCGCGGCGCGCGCCATCGAAAACGAACTCTACGTAGCCGGCCTTTCCCGCTGCGATCGCGCGTTTGGCGAAGCGCATCGCGACTACGCCGGCAACAGCTGCGTTTTCAGCCCGCTTGGCGAAGTCGTTGCCGAAGCGAAGGGTGTTGAAGAAGACCTCGTCATCGCCGATATCGACCTTGCCGGTATCACGGAAGCACGAGCAGCTATGCCTGTTCTTGAGCACCGCCGCCCAAACGTGTATTAGGTGATACACTTCGAGTGATTTATGCAGAAAGCGGATGAAAAGGATTAACAATGACCAAGAACGCCGAATACACCAACGAGTACCTGGACATCATGAAGTCACTCGACGGCGACGTGCCCGGCCGCGAGAACGCGTTCGCCTACATGGAGAACTCGACGGCGCTCGTGCATTACATTCAGGCCGAGTCGTCGTTCGTGCCGCGCCTGTTCGACCGCGAGACTTACGACAAGATGAAGTGGCTCGCTGAAACCTCGCATTCCATCTGCGAGAAGGTCATGCGCCGTTATCTCGACGATCCGAGCTACCGAGAGCTCTTCGACTACGACGAGCGCCTGCGCGAGCTCATCCTCATTCCGCAGCGCTACGATGCGCTGCTGCCGTTCGCGCGCTTCGACGTGTTCCTGAACGAGGACACGCTGACGGGCGGTTTCTGCGAGTGGAACGCCGACGGCTCGTCGGGCATGAACGAGGATCGCGAGCTGAACATCTCGCTTAGCTCCTCGGCGACGATGCGCGAGTTCGCGAAGCATCATCAGCTGCAGACGAGCGACCTGTTCAACCCGTGGGTCGAAGAGTTCATCCGCATTTACGACACGTTCGAGAACAAGGTCGAGCATCCCACGTTCGCCATTGCCGACTTCATGGAAAACGCCGTGGTCGACGAGTTCCGCGTGTACGCGCGTTACTTCGGCGAGCATGGGTACCCGTGCCTGGTCGAGGACGTGCGCGACCTTGTGTACGACGCCGAGAAGCGCGAGCTGCGCGACAGGAAGGGCCGCAAGATCGACGCCATCTGGCGCCGCTCGGTTACCAACGACATCCTGAACAATTGGGATTCCAGCCAGGACATGATCTCGGCGGTGCGCGACGGCGCCGTGGCGCTCATCGGCAGCTTCGCAGGTCACATCGTGCACGACAAGCAGATCTTCGACGCGGTGTTCTGGCCCGAAACGCGCGAGATGCTCAACCAAGAGGAGCTGCGGCTGGTCGACCAGTACGTGCCGCAGACCAAGTTCCTCGACGATGCGCATATCGACTTGGCCGAAGTGCGCGCCAACAAGGACGCGTGGATCATCAAGCCGACCGACCAGTACGGCGCCCACGATGTGTACGCCGGCCAGATGTGGTCGCAGGAGGAATGGGAAGACATCGTCGACCGCTTCAGCAACGGCAAGGCGGGCGCGCCGTTCTTGGTGCAGACCTACCTCACGCCGTTCCGCACGGAGTTGCTGCCGATTTGCAACGACCTGCTCATCGCGGACGATGCCGACATCCCGCGCGAGACCGCGTTCTACAACAACATGCCGGGCTTGTACACGTTCAACGGGAAGTTCGGCGGCGTGTTCGCGCGCCTGGGCCCCAAGCCCATCATCAGCCAGCCCATGGGCGACCTGACGAGCGCCGTCATCTGGGTCGATTGCGACCTGTAATGGGTGACGGGGCCTGTCCCCAATACTCGTAAATGCGCTAGACTGGCTGACATGAAGATTGCACGGGGCATAGTCGCGGTTCTCACCACCATTGCATTGGCAGTCTCGTTCGTCGCGGCGGGGTTTGCGGTATGCATTCTGCCGCCGGTCACGCACACGCTTTCGAGCTGGTTTGCGAAGGACGCCATTTCGCCGTTCGACCGCACGCAGCTGGTGGAAGTGGCCGATGCGACGCGCGATTTCTCGTTCGGAGCGCATGATGAAGCCGATTTGTACCGGGTGATTTATCTGGTCGATGTGGAATACCAGCAGTCGCTCCTCGATACGGGCGGCACGGTTCCCAGCGACTTCCCCAAGCTCGACCGCGTGACCGACCGCTCGAGCCTTCCGCAGCTGAAGTCGGCGTTTGCGGGCGCATCGGAGCTGTATTGCTATTCCGAGAACACCGTGTCGCATCTCGATGATTGCTACAAGATCATGGCCGTTGCGTTCCCCATCTTGGTGGTTGTCGCGGCAATCGCGCTCGTCGGGCTGGTGTTTACGGGCGTGGCGGGAAACAAGCGCCTGGTCGGCGTGGTGCTGATAGCGGCTGGCGTGGTCGTCATGGTGAGTTTCGTGGGGCTCGGCGTGTGGGCGGGCGTCGACTTCGCGGGATTCTTCCGCACGTTCCACCAGCTGTTCTTCAGCCAGGGCAACTGGGAGTTCCCCTATGACAGCCTGCTCATCTGCGCGCTGCCAACTGAATTTTGGATGGGCATGGGCGTTGTGTGGCTCGGCGTTGCGATCATCGTGTCTATACTGTCAATCGTCATTGGCAAGGGACTGAGGAAATAATCATGACTGAACAAGTACGCGTGCGTTTCGCGCCGTCTCCCACGGGGCGGCTTCACATCGGCGGTGCCCGCACTGCCATCTTCAACTGGGCGTTTGCCCGTGCGATGGGCGGGACGTTCATCCTGCGCATCGAGGACACCGACCCCGAGCGTTCGACGGAAGAGAACGTGCAGGTCATCCTGAACGCCATGAAGTGGCTCGGGCTCGACTGGGACGAAGGCCCCGAAGTCGGCGGCGAGGCTGGCCCGTATTTCCAAATGCAGCGCATGAGCACCTATGCTGCAGCGCTCGAGAAGCTTAAAGAACGCGGCGCCGTGTACCCGTGCTTCTGCTCGAAGGAAGAGCTCGACGCCAAACGCGAGGCGGCGGGCGAGAGCTACGCGGGCTATGACCGCACGTGCCGCGACCTCGATCCGGCCGAAGCCCAGCGCCGCATCGATGCGGGCGAGCCGCATACGTGGCGTTTGAAAGTGCCGCTCGACCGTGGCGCAATCGAGTTCGACGACGCCGTGTACGGCCACGTGTCGTTCCCGGCTGACGTCATGGACGACATGATCCTCGTGCGCACCGACGGCAGCCCGACGTACAACTTCGCCGTGGTCTGCGACGACGCCAACATGGGCATCACGCACGTCATCCGCGGCGACGACCACCTTTCCAACACGCCGCGCCAGATTCTCATTTACGAGGCGCTCGGTGCGAAGACGCCGACGTTCGCGCATCTGTCGATGATCCTCGGCCCCGACGGCAAGAAGCTGTCGAAGCGCCATGGTGCCACGAGCGTCGAAGAGTACCGCGACCGCGGCTTCTTGCCCGATGCCATGGTGAACTTCCTGGCGCTTCTGGGCTGGTCACTCGATGGCGAGACCACCATCATGAGCCGCGAAACCATTTGCAGCGAGTTCTCGCTCGACCGCATCACGAAGAAAGACGCCATCTTCGACGAGACGAAGCTGTCGTGGATGAACGGCCAGTACATTCAGAAGATGGGCGCGGCGGAATGGGTGCGCCTGAGCGAGCCGTGGTTGGCCCGCGCGCATGCGGAAGGCTATCCGTACGTGCATACCGCGGTGGTTCCGACGCCCGATCCGAATGCGCCTGCCGAGGAGGAGGCCGTCGAGCCGCTGAACGAGGAGCAATGGGCCGCCTTCGCCGACGAGCTCAACGCGAACCCGGCGTTCTACGAGGGGCTGTACCCGCTCGTGGCCGAGCGCGAGACGTCGCTCGCCGAAGCCGAGGCCAAGCTCGCCTACATGTTCTGGGGCCCGTGCGTGCTGCTCGACGAGAAGAGCGTGAACAAGGTGCTGCGCAAGGAAGGCGCGCGTGCCGACGAGGCCATTGCCGCCTGCCGCGAGGTGCTGGCCGACGAGGCGAACCCTTGGGAAGCTGCCGTGCTCGAGGAGAAGTGCCGTGCGCTCGCCGAGCCGCTCGATATGAAGCTGAAGAACCTGCTTCAACCGCTGCGCGTCGCCATTTGCGGCAACATGGTGTCGCCACCGCTGTTCGAGAGCATCGAGCTCTTGCGTCGCGAAGACGTGCTCGCGCGCATCGACGCCACCGTGGCCGAAGTGTTTTAACGCAAGCAGAATGAGTAGCAGGACGTTCCTCCTACTCATTTCAGAAGACTGAACCAAATTCGGAGCGCCTGCGAAAATGAGTAGGAGGAACGTCCTGTTACTCATTTAAGAGGAGGGAACGATGCTCGACGAGAGTTGCCCCATCGAGGAAGTGCGCGAGTATTTCGCGAACGACCACTTCGCAACTGAGGCATGCGGATGCCGCGTTGTCGAGGCGGCGCGCGGCCATGCGGTCTGCGAGTTCGACATCGCGGACATTCACCGTAACGCGACGGGCAACGTCATGGGCGGCGCCATTTTCACGCTGGCCGACTTCGCGTTGGCCATCGGCTGCAACATGGGCGAGGAGCCCACGGTGTCGGTCAACAACAACATCGAGTACATGAGCGCCGCGAAAGGCACGAAGCTCATCGCCACGTGCAGCGTCGACAAAAGCGGCCGTGCTTTGGGTTTCTATACCGTCGATGTGGTCGACGACCTTGGCACGCCTGTCGCCAAGATGACCGCCACCTGCTTCAGGCGCTAACCCGGGCAAGCTGTGCGGCGGAAGATTGAACATTACCCCAGGGATGATGTTCAAATTGAAAAGCACATTTGAACATCTTCCCTGGGGTAATGTTCAATCTTCCCTGGGGTAATGTTCAAATCAGCGAATCGACTCTTCGATTACGGCGGAGATTTTCTCGATAGGCTCCTTGCGGCCGGTTTTCAGCCACGTGGCGTACAGCGATAGCGCGCCGGCGATGTAGAACTGAAGGCGCATGCGCTTCTCGGGGTCGTCGATGAACTCCAGCTTATAGCCCGAGTGTTCCATGGCAGGCTCGGCGGCTCGCTCGAAATAGGCGAGGATCTGGTCGATGGAAAGGCGCGACACGATGCGAGAATACACGTCGACTTCCCGGTTGATGACGACGTTCGCCTCTTGAAGCGCGATGTGAATGCGCTCGTCGAACGACGCGTTCTGGCCGCGCTCCTTCAATGCGGAAAGCACGTATTCCAAGCTCGCCTCGGTCTTGTAGTTCACCAGGTCGTCAATCGAGTTGTAATGCAGGTAGAACGTCTTGCGGTCGATGTCGGCCTCGCGTGCGATGGCGCTCACCGTAATCTTGTCGACGTCCTCGGACATTACGAGATGGTCGAAGGCATCCATGATCGCCTTGCGCGTGCGCACGACGCGACGATCGAGCTTTTTGCCTTCACGAGTTTGCGCTGCCATGGCGTTCCCCCCTACCGCCCGCGAAAAACGTTCTTGCAAAATATATTCCACAATTGTGGAAGAATCAATATCTGGGTATAATCTCCGTCACCGAACGAATCGGGACATTGTGCGACTCTCGGTTGGCGGCTTCGGAAAAACACTATAATGAATCGGAAATAATCAGGAGCGGCAATAACCATCCGCCGCGTCATGCAAGGAGAAGACATGTCCGATACCCATTCTTACCTGTTCACGTCTGAATCCGTGACTGAGGGGCACCCCGACAAGCTGTGCGACCAGGTCTCCGACGCCATCCTCGACGCCATTCTGGCCAAGGAGGCGCAGCTGGCGGCTGAAGGCTACGTGTCGCCGAGCAGCGGGCGCGCCGCCAACGTCGACGACGTGCGCTGCGCAATCGAGACGTTCACCACCACGGGCATCGTCACGGTCATGGGCGAGGTTCGCACGCAGGCCTACGTCGATGTCGACTCCATCGTGCGCGACGTCGTGCGCTCCATCGGCTACACGGGCTCCGACATGGGCTTCGACGCCGAGACGTGCGCGGTTTCCAACTACATGCACGCGCAGTCGGCCGACATTGCCATGGGCGTCGACGAGTCCTACGAGACGCAGCAGGGCACGGCCGCGGCCGACGACGCGTACGACCGCATCGGCGCGGGCGACCAGGGTATCATGTTCGGCTACGCCTGCGACGAGACGTCCACGCTCATGCCCATGCCCATCTTCCTGGCGCACCGCCTGGCCGAGCGCCTGACGGAAGTCCGCAAGGACGGCACGCTGCCGTACCTGCGCCCCGATGGCAAGACTCAGGTCACCGTCCGCTACGAGGACGAGCGCCCGGTCGCCGTCGAGAAGGTGCTCATCTCGACGCAGCACGCGCCCGAGGTCGGGGCCGCCCAGATCAAGGCCGACCTCGTCGAGCGCGTCATCAAGCCCGTCTTCGACGCAGAGGGCGTGCAGTGGGAAGGCGCCGAGGTGTTCGTGAACCCGACGGGCCGCTTCGTCGTGGGAGGCCCCATGGGCGACACGGGCCTGACCGGCCGCAAGATCATCGTCGACACCTACGGCGGCATGGGCCGCCACGGCGGCGGCGCGTTTTCCGGCAAGGACTGCACGAAGGTCGACCGCTCGGCCGCCTACGCCGCGCGGTGGGTCGCCAAGAACATCGTGGCTGCCGGCCTGGCGAAGCGCTGCGAGGTGCAGCTGGCCTACGCCATCGGCGTCGCGCGCCCGCTTTCCATCTTCGTGAACACGTTCGGCACGGCGACCGTTCCCGAGGCCGACATCGAGCGCGCCGTCGCGGAGGTGTTCGACCTGCGCCCGGCCGCCATCATCGACGCGCTGAAGCTGCGCCGCCCGATCTACCGCCTGACGAGCAACTACGGCCACTTCGGCCGCGAGCTGCCCGAGTTCACGTGGGAAGCCACCGACAAGGTCGACGCCCTGCGCGCCGCCTGCGGCAAATAGGCGTTTCATAAACCATGCTTCCGATGCCCGTCGGTGAATGCCGGCGGGCATTATACTTTTCACTATGAAACTCGCTTCGGTCATATTGGATATCCCCACGCAGGCGCTCGACGCGCCGTACACGTACCGCGTGCCCGACGACGTGGGGGAAGGCGACTACCCGATCGAGGTCGGATGCGCGGTGGTGGTTCCGCTGGGGGCCCGCCAGGTTGTGGGGTTCGTCATCGAGCTGTTCTACTGCGCGCCCGATGCCATTCCAGGCGGCCTCGATCCGAAGAAGCTGCGCTACATAAAGAAGGCGGTCAGCTCGTCGTATTTCGATGAGGAAGGCGCCGCATGCGCGCAGTGGCTCTCTGAACGCTACATCGCTCCGCTTTCCGCATGCGTGCGCCTGTTCACCCCGCCCGGCGGCGTGCCGCGCATGGTGCGTGCGCAAGGCGGCTACTGGCGCCTCGAGCAGCCGGCCATCGGCGAAGTCGACGATCGCTGGGTGAAGCTGGGGCCGAACGCCGCCGAGTTCACGCCACGCAAGAACGCCGTGAAGCAGCAGCAGATCATCGAAGCCTTGCAGCGTGGCGAGCTGCGCACCGCCGAGCTGTCTTTGGAATTCGGTAATGTGGCTTCCACGCTGAAGTCGCTTGCCGAGAAAGGCGTCGTCGAAATCGAGCGCCGCCGTCGCATGAGAGGCATGCCCGCAGCAGTCGGCGGGGTGTTCTCCGACGACGATTCTGAGGCTGCGAGGAGTGGAGGCGTGGCGGTTATGCCCGCGCTGTCTGAGCCGCAAAGCGGCGAGTTCGCGGGCATGCCGCGCCGGAACGACGAGCGGTCAGCCTCAGTCGAGTCGGAGGGGAACACCCCGCCGACTGCTGCGGGCATGCCTCTCATGCAACTCACCGACGGCCAAGCTAAAGCCCTCGCTGCCATTGCCGAAGCATGCGAGAAAGCCGATGGAAGCGTCGTGCTCGTCGACGGCGTGACGGGCAGCGGCAAGACCGAGGTGTACCTTCAGGCCATCGAGGCGGTGCTCGCCAAGGGGAAGACGGCGTGCGTGCTCGTGCCCGAGATCTCGCTCACGCCGCAGACGGTTGCGCGGTTCCGCGGGCGGTTCGGGAACCAGGTGGCCGTCATGCACTCGCGCATGAGCGCGGGCGAGCGTTTCGACCAATGGGATTTCGTGCGTTCGGGCGAGGCGCGCGTGGTCGTCGGCGCACGCAGCGCGCTCTTCACGCCGCTGCGCAACCTGGGGCTCATCGTCATCGACGAGGAGCATGAAGGCTCGTACAAGCAAGACAGCTCGCCGCGCTACCATGCGCGCGATGTCGCCATCTGGATGGCGAAGCGTGCTGGCGCGGCCGTGGTGCTCGGGTCGGCGACGCCTTCCATCGAGAGCCTGTATGCAGCGGCGAAGGATCCGCAATGGCATCAGGTCTCGCTGCCTGAGCGCGCAAACGGCAAGCCCATGCCCAAGGTCACGGTCATCGACATGGCGGCGGAGTTCAAGGGCGGGTCGCGTTCGATGTTCTCGAAAGAGCTCACCGACGCGCTCGAGGAAGAGCTTGCGGCGGGCCACAAAGCCGTGCTGCTGTTGAACCAGCGCGGCTTCGCGAAATTCGTGCTGTGCCGCGATTGCGGGTTCGTGCCGAGCTGCCCGTCGTGTTCCACGTCGCTCACGTACCACGAGCGGGGGAATTTCCTCGTGTGCCACCATTGCGGGCACAAGGTTCCCGCGCCGGCGACGTGCCCCGAATGCGGAAGCCCCTATCTGCGCAAGTTTGGCGCCGGCACGCAGCGGGTCGAAGACGATTTGCATGCGCTCATCGCCGGTTTCGAGGGCGTGGGCGAGGTACCCATCATCCGCATGGACGCTGACACTACGGCGCACAAGGGGGCTCATCAGCGGCTGCTCGAAGAGTTCGCCGCGGCAGAATCGGCCGTGTTGCTGGGCACGCAGATGATCGCGAAGGGGCTCGACTTCGACGATGTCACGCTCGTGGGCGTCATCAGCGCCGACACGCAGTTGCACTTGCCCGATTACCGGGCGGCTGAGCGCACGTTCGACCTCGTCGAGCAGGTGGCCGGCCGTGCGGGCCGTGCCGAGCTGGAAGGTCGCGTCATGGTGCAGACGTACGAGGCGTCGGCGCCCGCCATTCGGGCTGCGGCAACGTACGACCGAGCGCTGTTCCTGCGTGACGAGCTCCCCAAACGCAAGGCGCTGGGGTATCCGCCTTACGTGCGCCTGGCGAACGTGCTGGTTTGGGGTGCCGACGAAGAGGCTGTTCGCTCGTATGCAGAAAAGCTTCGTGACGAAATCGCCGTGCGCGTGCGCGACTACACGACAGGCAACTGGCAGGTGTTCGCCGCCGCGCCATGCGTGTTCGCGAAGCTCAAGAACACCTACCGCTGGCACATTTTGGTGAAAGCGCCGCTCGATTCCGATATTTCCCAGGTGCTGCTGCCCTTGTTCCGCGCCCGCAAAGCCGAAGCGTCTGTGAACGTTGCCGTTGACGTCGATCCAAACGACTTGCTATAGAAGCATAGTTTGTGATATTATACTTCGCTGTATCTTTACGCCCAGAATGCGTTGCTATGGCGCATGAATACGGTTTTTCGAAAGGAAGTTCACGTGGCTGAAACCCAGGCGAAGACCGAAGAAGAAACCAAGAAAACCCAGACGAAGAAAAAGACGGCAGCGAAAAAGGACCAGGCGACAACGGAAACCGCGACAGAGCAGGCCAAGAAGGAAACGTCCAAGAAGACGACACGTAAGGCTGCGCCTAAAAAGGCAACGAGCGAGAAGGCCGAGGAAGCCGCCGCCAAGAAACCCGCTGCCAAGAAGACGGCTGCGAAAGCTGCCGAAGAAGGCGCTGCGCCCGAAAAGGCCACGGCCAAGAAGAAGCCGGCTGCCAAGAAGCCTGCTGCGAAGAAAACCGCCAAGAAGGCAGAGGCCGAAGAAGCCGCTGCCGAGGTTGAGAAAGCTCCGAAGGCCGTCGAAGAGCCCGTCGAGCCCGAGGATGAATTCGCCGAGGAAGACGAGTCCGGCCCCGAGCCCGATCAGGTCATCGACGAGGCCACGGCTGAAATCGAGCAGGGCACCAACGAATCGGTGCATGTCGACGAAACCGAGGAAGAGCTCCTCGAGGGCATTCCCGAGGAAGAGCTGAAGGCAGCAAGCGACGTTGTGCTGCCCAAGGTCACCTCGCGCACGAAGGTGAAGTCGCGCCGCCGCACGGCCGATTCCGGCGTCACCATGCTGACCGGCGACCCGGTGCGCATGTACCTGAAGGAAATCGGCAAGGTTCCGCTGCTTACGGCTGCCGAGGAAATCGACTTGGCCATGAAGATCGAGGCCGGCGTCGCCGCAACCGAAGAGCTCGAAAAGGCCGAGGAAGAGGGCATCGAGCTGTCGCGCCGCGACATGCGCCGCCTTTCCCGCGTCGAGCAAGTGGGCCTCGACGCCAAGCAGCAGCTCATCGAGGCGAACCTGCGCCTGGTGGTATCCATCGCCAAGCGCTACGTCGGCCGCGGCATGCTGTTCCTCGACCTTATCCAGGAAGGCAACCTGGGCCTCATCCGCGCAGTCGAGAAGTTCGACTACACGAAGGGCTTCAAGTTCTCCACGTACGCCACGTGGTGGATCCGCCAGGCCATCACCCGCGCCATCGCCGACCAGGCGCGCACCATCCGCATTCCGGTGCACATGGTCGAGACGATCAACAAGCTCGTGCGCATCCAGCGTCAGCTGCTGCAGGAGCTCGGCCGCGAACCGACTCCCGAGGAAATCGGCGAGCAGATGGGCCTTTCCGCCGAACGCGTCCGCGAGATTCAGAAGATCTCGCAGGAGCCCGTGTCGCTTGAAACGCCCATCGGCGAGGAAGAGGATTCCCAGCTCGGCGACTTCATCGAAGACGATGCCGCCGTGGTGCCGCCCGATGCCGCCAGCTTCAGCATGCTGCAAGAGCAGCTGACGAAGGTGCTCGACGGCTTGGCCGAACGCGAGCGCAAGGTCATCAGCCTGCGCTTCGGCCTGGAAGACGGCCACCCGCGCACACTCGAGGAAGTCGGGCGCGAGTTCGGCGTCACGCGCGAGCGCATTCGCCAGATTGAAAGCAAGACGCTGGCCAAGCTGCGTCATCCGTCCCGTTCGTCCAAGTTGAAGGACTACCTGGAGGATTAATTGGAACTTGAGTTCTTCGCGAGCTGCATTGCCGGGCTGGAAGGCACGCTCGCCCAGGAATTGAAATCGTTTGGAATCGAACGCGTGCGTCCCCTCGGTGGGGGCGCCGCGTTTTTCTGTGAGCCCAAGGCGGCCCTGCGCGCGTGCTTGTGGTCGCGCATCGCATCGCGCATCCTGCTCGTAGTTGGCCGCGTGAATGCGGGCGACGCAGCGCTGTTGTACGCTGGCGCCTACGATGTGCCGTGGGAAGAGATCCTGGCAGAAGACGCCACCATGGCCGTGCGCGCGCATGGCGCGAATGACGAGCTTCGCAACACGCGGTTCACGGCGCTGAAAGTGAAAGACGCTATCGTCGACCGCATGCGCTCGCGTCGCGACGAGCGGCCGGCGGTCGATACGGTGGCTCCGCGCGCGGTCATCGACGTGCGCGTGCGCGACAGCCGCGCCACCATCTCGCTCGATTTCTCGGGCGAGGCGCTGAACCACCGCACGTATCTTGCGCCTGACGACAAGGAGGACGCCGCGCTGGCCTGCTCTCTTGCGGCAGGCGCCTTGACGCTTTCCGGATGGGCTGAGCTGGCCGGCAAGGGCGCGTCGTTCATCGACCCGGCATGCCGTGACGGCATCATGCTCGTCGAGGCGGCGCTCATGGCATGCGATTGCGCGCCTGGCCTGCGCCGGAAGAAATGGGGCTTCACAGGTTGGGCTCACTACGACGAGCGCGTGTGGAACGACTTGCTGACCGAGGCGAACGAACGGTTCGAAGCCGGCCTCGTTCGTGTGGGCGGGGCTGCGGCGGCCGAGATGTCGCCCAACGAGCGGCCCGATGCCGATCGCGTGCGCTTCGTCGGCGCTTCCACTTCGTCGCCGCTCATTACGCGGGCGCGTAACCACGTGCGCCATGCGGGCGTCAGGCCCGTCGTCAGCATCGAGCTCGGCGACGCGGCGGGCATGGGCGAGCTCATTCGCGCTCATAAGGCGATTGCCCATGCGCCGGTTCTCATGGTGGCGAGCAACGTCGACGCAGCTTCCCGTTCCGATTCGCTTGCGCACGTGCAGGCCGATGAAGCCGCCTTCGTGGCTGCGTGCTCGAAAGCGCCGCAAGGCTCGCGGTTCGCGGTCGTTGGCGCGCAGGACGTGCAGTCGCGTTTCGGCGCAGCGCCGGCAGAACGCTTCAAACTCGGGCGCGGCCGTGTCGAGACGACGGTCGAGGTATACGATGCTGCGCCAGCTGGCGGGCAAACTATCGAGGTGCCCGATTTGACGGGTGGCGCTCCGCATAGCGTGGAAGTGCTCGAACCTGCGTCCGAGCAGTTTGCTGCGCGTTTGCGCAAGGTGTTCAAGGAACGCCGCAAGTGGGCTGCCCGCGAAGGCGTGACGTGCTATCGCGTGTACGATTCCGACTTGCCCGATTACGCGGTCGCCATCGACTGGTACACGGGGGCGGGCGACGCGCGTGGCAACGATTACCTTCACATCGCGGAATACGCCCCTCCGGCTTCAGTCGACCCCGACAAAGCACGGCGGCGCTTTACCGACGTGCTGGCCATTGCGCCGGTCGTATGCGGCATTCGCCCCGACCACGTGTTCTCGAAGACGCGCATGCGCGAAAAGGGCGGCGGTCAGTATCGCAATGCCGGGCAGCGCGCATACGTGACGACGGTGGAAGAAAACGGGCATCGGTTCGAAGTCGATTTGGCGGCGCGCCTCGACACGGGACTGTTCCTCGACCATCGCCTGACCCGCCAGCTTGTGGCCGAGCATGCCCGCGATGCGCGCTTCCTGAACCTGTTCGCTTACACGGGAACGGCGAGCGTGTACGCCGCCGCAGGTGGCGCGCGCGAAACGACCACGGTCGACCTGTCGCAGACCTATCTCGATTGGGCGCGGCGCAACATGGCGGCAAACGGCTTTGCGGGTGCGGGCCATACGTTCGAGCGCGCCGACGTCGTGAAGTGGGTCACCGAAGCGCGCCGTTCGGGCAAGCGCTATGACCTTGTGTTCGTCGATCCGCCCACGTTCTCGAACTCGAAGGCCATGGGCAAGCGCACATGGGATGTGCAACGAGACCATGTCGAGCTGCTCATCGGCGTGTCGCGCCTGCTCTCCGAAGAGGGCCTGGCCATCTTCTCGTGCAACCTGCGTTCCTTCAAACCCTACGTCGAGGAGCTGGAAAGGTACGACGTGGAAATCGAGGACATCTCGCCGGCGACGATTCCCGAGGACTTCTCCCGCACGCCCAAGATTCACAAGTGCTACCTCGTGCGCCATACGGTGCGGGAGTAATCAATTACCTCGGAGGAAAATGATTACTGCGGTAATCATTTTCCTCCGAGGTAATTGATTATTCTCGTTCTGGCGCATGGTGATTTATTGGGCTAGAATAGTCGAGCGCACGCGCCCATAGCTCAATGGTGGAGCAGGGGACTCATAATCCCTGGGTTGGGGGTTCGAATCCCTCTGGGCGCACCATGAAACTCCTGGTCAATCGCTGTTTTGGCGGTTGGCCTTTTCTCTTTTGCATGGCCTTTTCACATAACGTGTGCACGTCGTGTGCAAATGCCTTTAAGAGAGCACCATTAGTTGGCCGGCTTCAATTATTCGGCCTGAAGATGCTGGGTTATTGAGTGCTCGGGTTGTTCCTCGGGGCTTGAATTCGCGCATCCAGCTCATTTTGCAGCAGCTCGGGGATTTCGCGTTGGAATACAGCGCGCGTGCGCGACGTGCTGGGAGAATACATCGCGCATGCGCGACATAATCCAACAATGTTAGGTCTCGTGTCGCGCATGTGGCTATTATTCCAACGTGAAGTTATGAATCTGTTGGAATATGGTGCTTGTGCGCGAGTTCATACCGCAAGCTCTTGTTGGCGCAAAAGGCCTTCAGGCACGACATCTCAAGAAAGAACTACGCCTTCGAGTAGACGAACATCGCCATGGTCTCGGTGGCGATGAACTCGGGATCCCATGTCTGCGAGGAACGGATGACCGAATAGGGGTCGTTCACGATGACCTGCCCATCGCTTGTCAGGCCTGCCAGCACGAAGAAGTGGCCGTTCGTGGTGAAGTATCCCGGCCCGAGGTTGGCGATGATCACATGGCCCGCCGAAAGCTCTTCGCGGATGTTATCGGCATCGGGGTACGATTCCCAGCAATTCAGGCCCAAATCGCCGGCCATGTTTTCGAAGAACGCGCTGTCGGTGCCGTTAAATTCCGACATGTAGCCGTTCTCCTCGGCAAGCACGGCGATGTCGTGCGGCGTGCGGTCGACGGTCTTGTTCAGCCCTTGGTACACCATGGCAAGCGACGTGGGGCCGCAACCGGTCAGGCCGAACGACGCGGAGCTGTACACGGTGTAAGCCCACCGGCGATCCCACTGGTACAAATGGGGAATCGAGGTCGTGGGCACGCTATCCGAGGGCGAGGCGACGTCCATTGCCAGGTCCCTGTCGGTCACGGCGTCGTTCATGGGGTACATCGCGGGGAATCCGCGAACGTAGGGAATGGCGGCGGGCTCGTCAGCGGCCAGCTTCAGGATCTTGTACTGAATCTCGATGCCGTCGAAGGCGTACTCGTCGACGTGGGCGGCGATCCATAAGGCGTCGGGGTTCGTCTTCGCCTGGGAAATGAGCTTTGCGGCCTCCTCTTCGCCAAGCAACGACACGAGCGCCTCGACAGTGGGGTTCGACGTTTCGAGCGAACCCACTTGGTTTGCGGTTTCGACGGCGGTTTGCGCTTTCTTCTTGGCTTGGGCCACGGTGCTCACGATGCCCTGCGCGCTGGCGGCCGCGCTGTTCTCGGAAGATTGCGGCGCAGCTTCGTCGCTTCTCGAACAACTCGGCACGAGCACGCCGAATATCAGCGCCAGCACCACGATAATGCCGATGACGGCGATTCCGATGGAAACGACGTTGCCGGGGAGCTTGTCGAGCACCGATGCTATGGGAGAAGATGCCTGGCGTTGCGGTTGGCGCTTGCCGCCGCGTTCCGGCTGCCTGCGGCTTCCTTGGTCAGCGCGCGATGGCTGCCGGTATCCGCGGTTCGCCCCAGACGACCGCGGGTCGCGCGCGCCGCGCGAACCCTGGCTTCCCGGATTCCTGCGCTGGGACGATGCGCCTTGGCGGGACCTGCGTGATTGCTCCTGTTCGCGCGACGATTGGCTTGCTTGCCTGGGAGCCTGGCGCGAATAGCGCGTTTGGGACAAGTGCGCCGATTCCTGTCGGGCGCGTCCGTAGGTGTCGGTGTTCTCAGCGTACGACGACGAACCGCCGTAGCGGTTGACACGAGCTTGCGACCGTTCGCGGGCGGTGCGGCGTGCTGCGTCGTCGTTTAAAGGCATGCTGCGTTTCTCCCTGTATGTGCGCCCATCAGACGAAGTGTAACAAATGAATGGGGGATTATTGTCGAGATACCGTGGTTAAATATCGCGTCTAGGCTGGCGAAGATGACTTTTTAGCCCGCCTATTGCTTGCGCGCGATCTTCGCCACGAAAAAGCCCTCGTACAAATCGGTGGGGCACAGGGCCAGGCATCCTTCAAGCGATGTTGGAAGCGTCGGCATGCCGTCGATGCCGGGAAGCTCGATTGGCTCGATCTCGTATGATGCGCCACGCGGGGCGCGGTTCAGGCATTCGCGCACGGTGTCCTCGTTTTCGCATGCGAGAACCGAGCAGGTGGAGTACACGAGCGTGCCGCCTGGTTTCAGCAAACCAAGTGCTTTGCCCAGCAGCGCCCGCTGCGCCTTGCGCGACTTCTCGACGAGCGCGGGCGTGAAGCGCTTATGCAAATTCGCGTCGCCAATGCGCAACGTGCCCGAACCCGAACACGGCGCATCGACCAGGATGCGGTCGAACGAGAAGAAGTCGTCGAGCCGCCGTGCGTCCGTGCGCATGACCGTGACGTTCGACGCGCCGAGCTTGCCCAGGTTGTATTCGAGCTTCTCGGCACGGGGGGCGTGCATTTCGCATGCCATGATGAGCGCTTTGCCGCCGGACAGAGCCGCGATTTGCGACGTCTTCCCGCCGGGGGCTGCGCACATGTCGCACACGTCTTCGCCTGCTCGCGCTTCCAGCACAAGGGCGGGAACCATCGACGAGAGGCTCTGCAGGTACACCCCTCCGTCAGCGTATGCGGGCAGCGAGCGAATCGCGTCTTCGCGCGCGCCCTCGATGACGAACGCGTCGTCGTACCAGCTGACGGGCTGCCACCGTATTCCCGCCGCGTCGAGCTGTGCGGCAATGTCTTCCCGCGTTGCCTTGAGCGTGTTGGCGCGCAGGGTCACGGCGCGTTGCGCGCCGCAGCCGGCGACGATGCGCTCAACGTCGGCGGCACCGTACTGTTCGGCCAGCAGCGGCTCGAAAAAAGTAGGCAATGTCGTGGTGTCGGTCATAACACTGACATTGTAAGGGATGAGCATCAGGACGTTCCTGCTACTCATTTTCTGAAAATGAGTAGCAGGAACGTCCTGATGCTCATCATGTCCATTCGATACAATAAACGAAGTTATCAGACGAGCAGGGAGGCGTTCATGCAGGAACAGAGCCGTTACGACGTCGTCATCATCGGCGCGGGCGTTGTGGGATGCGCGATTGCGCGCGAGCTTACGAGGTGGAACGCGAGCGTGTGCGTCGTCGACCGCGCGTCGGACGTGGCCGCCCTGACAACGCGCGCGAACTCGGGCATCGTGCATGCGGGTTTCGACGCGAAGCACGGCTCTCTGAAGGCCCGTTACAACGTCGAGGGCTCGAAGATGTACGCCGCCCTTTCCGAGGAACTCGGCTTCGCGTACCGCAACAACGGCAGTCTCGTGCTCGCCTTCACCGCCGAAGAGCGCGACAGCGTGCAGGCGCTGTTGGAAAACGGCAAGGCGAACGGGGTCGACCAGCTGCGCATCGTCGATGCGGCAGAGCTGCAGAAACTCGAGCCGAACGTCTCGCACGAGGCGCTTTGCGCGCTGTATGCGCCGACGGGTGCCATCTGCAACCCGTACGAAACGGCCCTTGCGTTTGCGGAAAACGCATTGGCGAATGGCGCCCAGGTGCGTTTGAACACCGAGGTGCAATCGATTGCCCGTGTGGCCGACGGTTCCGGTTTCGAGCTGGGCGTGCGCGACGTGCTAAACGATGCTGAAAAGACCATTGCCGCTCGCGTGGTCGTGAACGCTGCCGGCGTGAACGCCGACCGCATCGGTGCGCTCGCCGGATGCGAGCTTCCGGAAATCACCGCCCGCCGCGGCGAGTACGTCATATTGGACAAGCGCCGCGGCGACGCTTTCAACGCCACGATGTTCCGCGCCCCGTCGAAGGTGGGCAAGGGCGTGCTCGTGTCGCCCACGGTCGACGGCAACCTCATCGTCGGGCCGAACGCGCATGCCGTCGAGCGCACCGCGCGCGACACCACGGGCGAGGGCATCGCCGAAGTGCTGAAGAAAGCCCATGACCTGTGGCCCGAGCTGGACGAGAGCGCTGTCATCGCACGCTTCGCGGGCTTGCGCGCCACGCCCGCAAATGGCGATTTCACGGTGGGCGAAGCCGACGGCCTGCCCGGGTTCTTCAACGCGGCGGGCATCGAGTCGCCCGGCCTTACGGCTGCGCCGGCCATCGCCGTCGACCTTGCCAGCCAAATCGCCGAGCGCTTGGGCGCCGAAGCGAACCCCGCTTTCAACCCGCATCGCGACGAGACGCCGCGCTATGCGGACATGACCGAAGAAGAGCGTGCAGCCCGTGTGAAGGAAGACCCTGCCTGGGGCCGCATGATCTGCCGCTGCGAGCAGGTCACCGAAGCCGAGATCCGCGCTGCGGTGAACGCGCCGATTCCTGCGTGCACGCTCGATTCCGTGAAGTGGCGCACGCGTGCGGGCATGGGCCGCTGCCACGGCGGCTTCTGCAGCCCGTATGTCACGCAGATCATCGCTCAGGAAACCGGTTGCGCCATCGACGAAGTGCGCAAGGGCGACGTGGGAACCCGCGTGGCGGCCGAGCATGGCGCCGTGAAGAACGGCCCGCTGGGCGGCGCGGCGCCTACTGCGCATGCCGAGCAGGTTGAAACCGTGACCGCTTCCTACGACGTGCTCGTGGCTGGCGGCGGTGCGGGCGGCATCGCCGCGGCGCTGGCGGCCAGGGAAGGCGGGGCTCAGCGCGTCGTCATCATCGACCGCGAAGACGATCTCGGCGGCATCTTGAAGCAGTGCATTCATCCGGGTTTCGGGCTCGACCGCTACAACGAGGAGCTGACCGGCCCCGAGTACGCCGCGCGCGACGAGGCCGATTTGGCCGCAAGCGGCATCGACGTGCTGAAGCGCACGACGGTTTCGGGTTTCGAGCCGGCCGATGGCGGTTATCGTGTCGAAGCCATCGGACCCGAAGGCGCTTACAGCTTGCAGGCGAAGTCCGTCGTGCTGGCAACCGGGTCGCGCGAGCGCTCGGCTGGTCAGGTCGATTTGAACGGCGATCGTCCCGCCGGCGTGTACACGGCGGGTTCCGCCCAGAACTTCATGAACCTCATGGGCGTGCTGCCCGGCCGCGAGGTCGTCATTTACGGTTCGGGTGACATCGGGCTTATCATGGCGCGCCGCCTGGCGTGGGAAGGCGCGCACGTGAAAGCCGTCGTCGAGCGCGCGAAGCGCCCGAAGGGCCTGCGCCGCAACGTGAAGCAGTGCCTGGAGGACAACGACATTCCCATCCTGCTGTCGCAATCGGTCGTGCGCGTGTTCGGCAAGGAGCGCGTCGAGGGCGTGGAAATCGTCCACACCGACCGCGAGACCAAGAAGCCCATTCCCGGCACCGAGTACCGCATGGATTGCGACACGCTGCTGTTGTCGTGCGGCCTCATTCCCGAACAGGACCTGCTCGCCGAAGCCGGCGGTGCGCCCGTCTTGCGCGGAAGCTGCGAGACGACGCTTCCCGGCGTGTTCCTGTGCGGCAACGCCAGCCAGATTCACGACATCGTCGACGCGGTGACGGAGGAAGGCGTGTACGTTGGAGCCTGCGCGGCTGCATATGTGACCGGCCAGCCCGCGCCCGATCCCATCGAGCGCGCCGACGAGGGCGCGGCAGCCGTCGCCACCGCGGCGATTTTCGATTCCCTGCCCGAGGGAACCGAGCAGATTACCTGCATTTGCTGCCCGAAGGGCTGCGAGATGCTCGTGTCCGATGCGGCCAGCGCGCCTGCCGACCTCACCGACAAGGAGCGCAAGTTCCACATCATCGGCGACTACTACGTCGAGAACAACATATGCAAACGCGGCTTGAACTACGCGCTTGAAGAGAAGACGGCGCCGCAGCGCACGCTCACGTCGATCGTGCGCGCAGCCAACCGCCTCGAGCCAGTTAGCGTGCGCACCGACAGGCCCATTGCCAAGAGCTCGATTCCCGCGTGCCTCGAAGTCTTGCGCGACGTGGAGGTGGACGGCGCCTTCGATGTGGGGCACGTCATCGTCGAGGACATTTGCGGCACTGGCGCCAACATCGTCGCCACCAAGCCGCTGCGGTGAGATGAGCATCAGGACGTTCCTGCTACTCATTTTCTCAGAGCCTCTGGTTTCGGCCGCGTATTACCGAAAATGAGTAGCAGGAACGTCCTGATGCTCATCCTGCTGATGCTCATCCTGGTATCGATGTATTATGGGCATATGAACATTTCCGAGGGAAAGACGCTGCTGATCGCCAACCCTGCTGCGCAGCGGGGCAACGGCATGGAGGCGGCGCATATCGCGCACGACTTGCTCGTCGAGTGGCTCGGGCGGGACAACGTGGGCTTTCAGCTCACCGAGAAGCCAGGACACGCGGCTGAACTGGCAGAATCGGCGCGCGGCACCTACGCAACCGTCATCGTGCTCGGCGGCGATGGCGTTGTGCACGAGGCGGTGAACGGCCTCATGCGCATTCCCGCCGACGAGCGGCCCCGGTTCGGGCTCGTGCCCGTCGGGTCGGGAAACGATTACGCCCGCACGCTGGGCATGTCGGAAGTCGTGCCCGATGCCGTGGTGCAGTTTCTGGAAGCTTCCGAAGTTGCGGTCGACATCGGCTGCTGCAACGGCGAGTTCTTTGCGGAGACGCTTTCGTTCGGGCTGGATGCCGCTATTGCGCTCGATACGGTTGAGCGGCGGGCTCGCACGGGCGAGCAAGGCACCATCCTGTATTTGAAGAGCGGCATCGACCAGCTGTTCCATCATCTCGACACGTTCACGTTCACGGCGACGCTCGACGGCGAGCGCACACTCAGCGCACCGATTCACATGTTAGCTGTGCAAATCGGCCAGACGTACGGTGGCGGCTTCCGCATTTGCCCCGATGCCGACCCGACCGACGGGCTGTTCGACATCTGCTACGCCGAGGCTCCCATGAGCATTCCCGAAGCGACGTTCAAGTTCCTGCGCGCCAAAGACGCGCGCCATACGAAGTTCAAGAACATCTTCTTCGAACGGGCGACACGCATCGAGCTGTCGTTTGACCGGCGTCCGCCGTGCCAATTCGACGGCGAGGCGCATATTGCCGACTCGTATTCCATTTCGATTGATCGCCGGGCGCTGCGCGTGTTGGCGCCGGCACTTGGCTAGGAGCCAGCATGGCTGACGAAGGGCGAAACCGCACGAGGTCAGGACAATCGGGGCAGCGTCCCCGAGGAAGCGGGTATTACTCGAGCCGCCTGTCTTCGAGCGACGCGCAGGGTGAGCGCGCTTCGTCGACCAGGCGAGCGCCTTCGGGCGAACGCTCGGCCTCGGGCGAACGCTCGGCTTCAGGTGACCGTCCGGCTTCGAGAGGCCGTTCGGCTTCGAGCGACCGTTCGAACGCTCGAAATCGGCCCGTTTCGCACGACCGCACTTCCTCGAGGCGCCGCGTTTCCGCTTCGGCCCCTGTTCCGGCTCGACCGCTAGGCGCGGGTCTCAACATCCGGTTCATCGTGTTTGCCGTCATCGCGCTTGCGCTCATCGTGCTCGTGGGTTTCCTCGTAACCCGATGCGTCGGCGGTGGGGAAGAGTCCTCGTCTGCCTCGAGCGCTTCGGCGACAGCTGCCTCGGCGACAGCCACGACGTCGGCCGATTCGGCATCCTCCGCTTCCACGGCTTCGAGCGCTTCGACGACTTCGGCGACAGCTTCCTCAGAATCATCGTCAACTTCGGCGTCGCCCGCTTCGAGCGTTGCCATCATCCCCGCAGAACCGGGCGATGCGACCTACATTGTGGCCCAGGCGGCCAAGCTGGCGTACCGCGATTACGATTTCGCAGTCGACCCCAGCCGCCGCGATTGGAATTACGACAAGATGAACGGCCACAAGACCATTTACCTGACGTTCGACGACGGGCCTTCCGCCAACACCGAGAAGGCGCTCGACATTCTCGACCAGTACGGATGCAAGGCCACGTTCTTCGTCACGGGGCAAAACCCCGAGTACTTCCCGTGGATCAAGGAAGCGTACAAACGCGGCCATACCATCGGCTTGCACTCCATGTCGCACGATTACGAGACGGTCTACAAGTCGCCGGAGGATTTCTGGGCGGAATTCGATGCAATCGGCCAGGTCGTGAAGGAGCAAATCGGGTACGTGCCGTGCTTCATCCGCTTCCCCGGCGGGTCGTCGAACACGATTTCCAACGATTACAGCGAAGGCATCATGTCGTATCTGGTGAACGACGTGCAGGAACGCGGATACCAGTTCTATGATTGGACGCTTTCATGCGGAGACGGCGCCGTGCTGACGACGGAAGAGACGATCATGTACGGGTGCGAGGAAACCGACGAGGTGAACCCCACCTACTTGCTGCACGACGGAGCCGCCAAAGAAACGACGATCGAGGCCCTGCCTTCCATCATCGAGTACTACCAAGCCCGAGGCTACACGTTCGAAGCGCTCGACCGCAACTCGCTCGTCTCGCACCATACCATCGAAGCGTAATCCTCAAGTAACGCGAAGCGGCGCCAGAGGGGGTTTCGAATCCCTCTGAGGCTGCGACGAGTGAAGGCGGAGCGGTTAGCGAGGACTGTCTGAGCCCGCAAAGCGGGCGAGTTCCGCAGCTGATCCGCCGTAACGAGGAGCGGTTAGCCTCAGCGGGATTCGCAGCCCCTCTGGCGCCGCTTCGCGTTACTTCAGGATGTGCCCGCTTCGCAGTATGACGGCGGCGATGGCGCACAGCACCGCCGACAGCACGATGGGGAACCAGAACCATTCCGTGAGCGGCAGCCCTTCCACGTTCATGCCCCAGAAGCTGAACACGATGGTGGGAATGGCCAGCACCAGCGTGATGACAGTCAGGGTGCGCATCGTGAAGTTCAGGTTGTTGTTGATGACGCTCGAGAACGTGTCGGTGATGCCGTTCAGGATGTTCGTGGAAATGGTGCACATCTCGGTGGCCTGGCGAATCTCGATGAGCACGTCGTCGAGCAGCTCGCGGTCGTCGTCGTACAGGTCGAGGATGCGGCCGTTGCCGATGCGCGACGCGGTCGATTCCAGGCCCTTAAGCGACGTGTTGAAGTAAACGAGCGATTTCTCCAAGCCCAACATCTTCATGAGCTCGCTGTTCTGCATCGATTTGCGCAGGTTGCGTTCGTAATCGCGGATCTGGCGGTTGATGGAGCGCAGGCACACCAGGTAACGCTGGGCCACGCGCAGAAGCATTTGCAGCAGGAACCGCGTGCGACGGTCGGTGTACACGTCGCGGTGCTTGCCGTGCGCGAACACGGCCACCGTTTCGTTGCGGCGCAAGCTGAGCGTGACGAAGTATTCCTTCTCGGGAAGGAAGATGAAGGTCAGCGGGTGCGTGTCGTACTGCACGATGTTGGCGTCGACCGCTTCGCTTTCATCCTCGACGAACGGGCAGTCGACGATGACCAGCACCTGACCGGTGTCCTCGTCGAGGTCGACGTGCGCGGTCTCTTCGTCGTCGAATGCGGACGACACGAACTCGGGAACGATTTCCAGTTCTTGCAACAGCCATTGGCGTTCGGCGGCGGTGGGCTCGAGGATGTCGACCCAGCAGCCGGGCTCGATGGCGTCGATCTGGCCGACGCGGCCATCTTCCGACTTGAAATACGAAATCATGGGCGTACCCCCGCTCTTGCTAGAGCAGTGCTCCCATAATGCGTGGTCGTTTCTCGGTTAGCTCGGTAGAGCTCGGATGAAGCTTGTCCACGATACTCGCGTCTTGCAGTGCTGCGTTTACGTGTTGGTTGATGATGCTGGTGATATCAATGGCCATGCTTCCTCCCTTCGTTGAGAATCGTTCCGATGATAGCACTCGTTCACGCTGATGAGCAGAGCAATTCCCGATTTCACGCCATTTGGCCAGCAATGAGAGGCTAAACAAAACGAACCCCGCAGGGGGTTCGTTCAAGTAATTCTGGCTCCCCGGGTAGGATTCGAACCTACAACCCTCCGGTTAACAGCCGGATGCTCTGCCGTTGAGCTACCGAGGAATTCGCTGCGCTTTTCCGAGTGCGCAAGGAAGTATTATAGCGAAACGCAACTCGCGTGCAAGGGCATTTCCGTGTAATCGACGTGAAGGTAGTATCATATCTTGTAGCTGAAGGCGCCCTGCGCGAACGGCTCTCGAAACGGAGATTCATGACGGAGCACTACCAAATACCGGCGCGGCTGAACAAGAAAGGCAAGCCGAGCATCATCCATTGGCATGGCCTGCTGAGCGGAACGGGCAGGCGCAACCGCGTCATGGTGTTCGTCATCCTGACGATTGTCACGTTGGCGCTCGCGTTCACGCAGTTCGGCTTCGTCGGGCTCGGCCCAAACGGCGCCTTCGTTGCATACGGCGTCGTGCTGCTCGCCCCCATTGCCGTCGCCGCGCTTCTGCTCGGCGTGTGGCAGGGCACGTTCTTGGGGCTTGTGGCGGGCGCCGTCATGTTCCTGCACGCTCGCTTCCAACCGCTCGATTACTTCGAGGTCAGCTTCGTCACGCCCTCGACTGCGATCATCCTGTTCACAATCACGGCGTTCTTCCTCAGCCTGCTCATGGCCGTTGCGCTGAGGAACAGCCCGCCGACAGGGCGACGCATCGTGTACATGGCAATCGTGTGCTTCGTCGTTTCGGGCATGTTCTCGACCGCGTTCGCCGTCAACGTGCTCCTCCAGACGATCTTGCAAGTGGCAACCGACATGGCCCTGTCGGGAGCAACCGAGATCGACCAGCAGATGGTGAACGTGTACGCCATTTCCATGGCCACCCAAATGGGCGACATGTTCCTGCAACTGCTGTTCGACGCCTTCCTCATGTTCGTTGCGTGCGTGGTGATCGACCTGTCCGTCCGCAAAGTGCTCAGCATGCAGGGAATCATCAGCCTGCGCACGAAATTCCGCGGATGGCTGTTGCTCGTGGTGGCGTTGGCGTTCATGCTGACGGCCGGATTCAGCTTCGTCGTCATCACGGAGCAGGCGAAAGAGTCCGCCCAAACGAGCATGAAGGACGAATGCGGCTACCTCATTGACCAGTTGAAGGCCTACGATGAGCGGGCTGAGGGCCTTGCAAGCTTTCTGTCAGCCGATTCAACTTCCGAAAAGTCGTTGAGCGACGAGGAATCCGACAAGCTGAAGTCGATTTTCTCGATGGAAGACATTCTGTCGGGCTATGACAAGGAAACCGACGGCACCATCGTGATATTCAAAGCCGACGCGGATACGGGTGACTATACCGTTCTGCTTTCCGACGATTCCGAATACGCGGTTGGGACCAAGGCGAGCGAGTACATCGGAAACGGCTTCTTGGCAGAAGCGTTGAGTGCCGATGCGCCGCAGGATTGGGGCATCGTCCAGCGGACGTATGACGAGCATTTGCTGGTCGTGGAAGACTACGACATGGATGCCGCGATCGATGACGAGATAACGATGCAGATCGTCTACATGTACTGCGAGAAGTACAACGACTACGCCATCCTCATGATCACGCCGGCGGCTAAGGTGTTCGCGACCCGCAACGCCACGATGGCGTGGACGTCGCTTTCGGCGCTCGTGCTGCTGTTGGTCGTGTTCGCGTTGGTGTCGCGGCTGCTCAGCGCCATCGTGGTGCGCCGCATCGACGAGACGAACGGCGTGCTCGGCGAGATCACCGACGGCAACTTGGACGCGCGCGTCGACATCCGCGACAGCCGCGAGTTCTCGTCGCTTTCGGATGGCGTCAACACCACGGTCGATGCGTTGAAGGGCTGGATCGCCGAAGCCGAATCGCGCATGGACGCCGAGCTGGCCACTGCCAAGGCCATCCAGGAATCGGCCCTGCCGCGCATCTTCCCGCCGTACCCCGACATCCTGAAATTCGACATCTACGCCACCATGCACGCGGCCAAGAAGGTCGGCGGCGACTTCTACGATTTCTTCCTCATCGGCGACGATGCGGGAACCGAGGCCGGCAAGCTCGGGTTCGTCATGGCGGACGTGTCCGGCAAGGGCGTGCCGGCGGCGTTGTTCATGATGAAGGCCAAGACGCAGCTGCGCGACTACCTGATGAGCGGCATGGAAATCGGCGAGGCCGTGGAAAACGCCAACCGGCAGCTGTGCGACGGCAACGACGAGGGCATGTTCGTGACGGCGTGGGTCGGCGTGCTCGATTACGCCACGGGGCATGTCGACTACGTGAACGCTGGGCACAACCCGCCGCTTCTGTGGTCGTTCGCCGAACCCGATGCCGAAGGCGATGCGAGCCCGGGCGCATCGGACGAGCGGTCGGGCGTGGGTTCGTGGAGTTGGCTGACGGAGAAATCGGGCATGCCGTTGGGCTTGTTCGAAGGCTTCCCGTACGAGGCGTTTTCGATTGAATGCAAGGTGGGCGACCAGTTCCTGCTGTACACCGATGGCGTGACCGAGGCCATGAGCACGGAAGGCGAGCTGTACGGGGAAGAACGGCTGGAAAAGCTCGTGAACGCGGACTTCACGTACCATCCGCGCGCACTCGTCGAGGCCGTGAGGCGCGACGTCGCCAAGCATGCAGCAGGTGCCGAGCAGTCCGATGACATTACGGTTCTAGCCCTGGAAGTTGGCGTGCCACCCGAGGTCACGGCGACAATCGTGGTGCCGGCCGATGATGCCATGTTGCCGACCGTGAACGAGTTCATCCACACCGAGCTCGACCGAAGGCTGTGTCCATTGCGCGCGCAGAAGCAGCTCGACATCGCGGTGGAGGAGCTGTTCGTGAACGTGTGCCATTACGCGTATGGCGGCGAGTGGAACAAGAGCGACGGCATGGTGCGCGTGAGCTACACCTACAGCGCCGAGCCGCCTTCCGTGAAGGTCGTCATCGCAGACGATGGCGTGCCGTACGATCCGCTGGCCAAGCCCGACGCGGTGACGCCCGATGACATCATGGAAGTTCCCATCGGCGGCTTGGGCATCCTCATGGCCAAGAACAGCGTCGACAACATGACGTACGAGCGGGTCGACGGCAGCAATGTGGTCACCATCGAGAAGAAGTGGTAACAGCTGAAGCGGCGTTTTGCGCCTCGGAGCAAGAAATGCCCAAAGGCGGAGAAGACGCCCCTTCCGCTTTTTCGCCATACAGTCGGCTTTGTTGTTGTCGGTGGAAATAGTCAGCTTTACCCGTATACTAATGACAACGTAAATCCCAAGGAGAGGGGATGGTATGGCGCTCGACACGTCCAAGATCAGCAAGCTCGGGTTCGGCTGCATGCGCTTCGAGGGACGGGCTGACGACACGATCGACATCGCGCAGGTGTCCGAGATGGTCGACCGGTACCTGGAAGCCGGTGGCAACTACTTCGACACGGCATGGGCGTACCCGAATAGCGAGAAAGCGCTCGGCCAGGCGCTTGTGGCGCGCCATCCGCGCGAATCGTTCTTCATCACCTCGAAGTGCATCGCGTGGAACCACTGCGAAAGCACCGACGATTTGGAGAAACAGCTGCAGGAGACGCTTGCGAACTTGGGCGTCGATTACCTCGACGTGTACCTCATGCACAACCTGGGCGGCAAGCGCACGGCCGGCTTCGAGAAATACAACACCTGGGAGTTCATGAAGTCTGTGAAGGAGCGCGGGTTGGCGAAGCACATCGGCTTCTCGGCGCACTGCACGCCCGAAGAGCTCGAGCAGTTCATTTCCGATTATCCCGAAACCGAAATCGTGCAGCTGCAGATCAACTACCTCGACTGGGATAGCCCCTCGTTCCGCGAGCGCGAGTGCGTGGAAGTCGCCAACGCGCACGGCCTGCCCATCATCGCGATGGAGCCCGTGAAGGGCGGTCTGCTGGCTGAGCCGTCGCCGGCAGTGCGCGCCATTTTGGACGAGGCGTTGCCCAACGACTCGTACGCGACTGCCGCGCTGCGCTTCACGGCGAGCGTGCCCGGCGTGTTCTGCACGCTGTCGGGCATGAGCGCCATCGAAATGGTCGAGGACAACTGCCGTGCCTTCGCCGACTTCAAGCCCTTGTCCGCAGACGAGCGCGCCGCCATCGAGCGGGCGCAGGAGCTCATGGCCGAAAGCGGCACCATACAGTGCACTGGCTGCGATTACTGCGCGAAGGTCTGCCCGCAGGGCATCGGCATTTCCGGGTCGCTCACGGCTCTGAACTACCTCATCAACTTCGGCGATCCGTACAAGGCGAATTACCAGCTCGGGTTCGTTGTGCGGTTCAACAGCGGCAAGGTCATGCCGACCGAGTGCATCCGCTGCGGCGCCTGCGAGGAAGCGTGCCCGCAGAACATTCCCATCATGGAATGCTTCGACCGCATCGACGAGGAGATCGTGCCGTTCAGCAAACCGACTGTCCTCATGAAGCCGTAAGCAGGCGGTTGTTGAACGTCACCCCAGGGAAGATGTTCAATTTGAAGAAACGTTCCTACGCAAAGATAAGGCTTCGACAAATTGAACATCTTCCCTGGGGTGACGTTCAACTCGAAGAGCGCTCCTTCAAATTGAACATCTTCCCTGGGGTGATGTTCAACCGCTCGAGATTCTGAGGTAGACTAACGGCAACAGCCAATGTGAAAGGAGAACGTCATGGCCTCATTCACCAATATCCTGGTTCCGTTCGACGGATCCGATGCAGCCAAGCGCGCGCTCGATGCCGCCTTGGGCATCGCTGCCGAGAACGCCACCATCACCTTGCTGCAAGCTGCTGACCAGCCTTTCGCCGCCGACCCGACTGCGGTCGTCGCCGAGCGCATGGCGGGTGTCGTGCGCAGCGAGGAGGAAACGGAGAAGGACATCGCGGCGTATTGGGAAAACGTCGAGACCTCGCTTGCCCGCATCGCCGAAGAGGCGTGCGCCGAATCTGGCAAGGACGTCAAGATGGTCACCACTGCGGTCGAGGGCAACCCCGCGGTGGTCATCACCAACTACGCCGAGAAGAACGGCGTCGACATCATCGTCATGGGCCGCCGCGGTTTGGGCTCGGTTCGCTCGATGCTCGGCAGCGTGTCGCAGCGCGTTGCCCACGAAACCGATTTGCCGCTTCTGCTTGTGAAGTAAGCGCAAACGCCAAACGGAATGCAAAACGCCGCCCGCATTGCGAGCGGCGTTTTCGTTGTTGGCGGAATGCATACCGGCATGGGTTTCGCCTTGCGAAGCGGAACGCATACCCGGTATCAGTTCCGCCCCAGCAAGGGCTTTATTGAAGCTCGAATGTCAGAAGCACGGGGTTGTGATCGCTGTAAGCGAAGCCAGTGTCGATGTTGCGGGCGGTGGCCTTCACATTGTCCGACACGACGAAACCGTCGACGGTCACCGTGTAGGTGTAGCCCTTCTCGTAGGGCACGTCGTTATTGCGGCAGGTCGGAACGGTTTCGATGTTGTCGGCGCGCACGATGGAAAAGCCCGTGGGCAACAGCGACTCGTCGAAGGTCGAAACCCAGGGCGGCACTTGGAAGCCCGATTCGTACATGGTCTCGCTGCCGCAGAGCGCATGGTTCCAGTCGCCACCCACGATGACGTAGTTGCCTGCGGCGGATTCCGCTTCAAGAATGCCGGTCAGCAGGTCGAGCTGCTGCGCGCGGATGAGGCCGCCCTCGTCGTAGGCCGACATGTGGTTGTTGATGAGCACGAGCTCCTTGCCGCCTACGACAGGCAGTCGCTCCACGAGGAAGCACCGGTCGAGGTCGAAGAACTTGGTGGGGAAGGCTTCGTCAATGGGGTAACTCCGGCGTGTGGCGGAATCGACGTGCGCGTCGCCGAGCACGAGCAAGCCCGCGTTCACGACGCCATGTGGGTCGCCGAACGGGTACGCAAGGTAGCCGCTGTGGAAGTTCGGGGCGAACGTCGAGCTGAAATCCGGAAACGCGCTTTCCAGCGCGGCTTTCTGGTTCACCTGGTAGCTGCGCGTCGAATCGGTGTCGACTTCCTGCAGCAGCATGAAGTCAGCGCCAAGCCCTTCTAGCGTTTCAACGGCACCGTTCGTGCAGGCTTCCACGCTCTCGCGGCTGACGGCGGTTGAATGCTCGCCGACCGTTGCGGTGCCGTCCGCCAAGATGCCCTCGTCCATGAAGAACGTGTAGTCGGGGGTGTAGGCGCCGAACCCGATGTTGTACGTTGCGGCCGAATACGCTGTGCCGGTCCTCAGCGTTGCGTTTGGGTTGTTTTCGACTTCGATTGCGGTGTCATCGGCGATGCGGTAATACGTCGTTTCAAGGTAGACAAGGTAACCGACGACAACTACGATTGCCGCCACCAGCACGACGCCGACAACTTGCAGGATTCGCTTGAGCGCTTTGGGCATGTCCCCCTCCATTCAGATAATCAATCTCCTCGGAGGAAATCGATTGTCGAATTCCCCTGGACCGTTGTCCCAAATTCTACTTCAAACGGTGCGGCTTGCGCGAATTTGCGCTACCCTGTGCTTGTCTCCGAGGGAAGGGAAGAGTATGAAACGTTTCATGACAGGCGTGTTTGCCGTGGCCTGCGCCGGCGCGATGTGCATGGGGCTCGTGGCCTGCGGCGGCGGTTCTTCGAGCGGCAGCGCTTCGGCAAGCTCGGCGAGCGCGAGCGCCAGCGCAAGCGCAAGCGCGTCGGCATCGTCCGCGTCCGCATCGGCATCGGCGTCGGCGCAAAACCCGGACAACCTGGTCGATCCGGCCACGATCAACCCTGGCTGGCTCGATAGCGACGTGCGCACGTCCGACGTTTGGTTCCTGAATGGCGACACGACGGCCGAAGGCATCTTCTTCACCAACGCCGCGAACGATGCTGGCTTGTCCTACACCAAGGTCGATGCCAACGATCAGGAAACGGATAGCGAGTTCAACCTCATCATCACCGATGACCTGCACCTGCGCACCGCCGGCACCACGGCGCCCAAGATCGACATCGTCTTCGACGACGCCATGAACTGCTACGACTACGTTTCCGGCAACTTCTACAGCCGCGGCGACTTGCAAGAACTCACCAACATGGTTGCGGGCAAGACGTTCGTGGCTGACGATGGCTCGGGGGCAGAAGTCGAAGTTGCCGAGGACGGTGCCTTCACGTTGACCTGGAAGGGAAAAACCCAGACGGGCACGTGGAAGGTGGCCGGCGCAACGGTTGTCGAAATGACGTACGATTCCGACGGCTACGTCGAGGAATACCGACTGACCATCGACGATGGTGCCGTCACGCAAATCATGGACGGTGGTTGGCAGTACTACACCCTGAAGAAATAGCCCATAGGGGATACTCCCCATTGGGCTAAAAGGCGCCCGGGTTGCGTGAGCACCCCGGGCGCTTTTCGTTTCGCCAGTTGCTAAAGCAGCTTCGGGAGCTGCGAGATCAGCAGCACCACCGCCACAATGACGATGATCACGACGATGATGGCCGCCCAGTTCTTGCGCGTGTTGCCGAGTTGCTGCATGCGCTGCTCGGTGAACTGGGCCTTCTGCTCGTCGGTCAGCTCGTCTGACTCCATCGCGATTTGGTAGGCGATGTGCTTGCAGGCGTTGTCGAAATTCGCCTCGTCGTCGGCGATGCCGGGAATGCGCGTGAACATCTCGTCGAGGCGCGTCTGGAAGTCGGCGAGGTACGATTCGAGGTCTTCAGGCGTGCGTTCTGCAAGGCTTGTTCGCAGGTGCGCCATCTGCTTCTCGCAGAATGCACGGTAGTTGGCTTGTCGTTGCGCTGCCTTGCTCATAGGTCATCTCCCCGTTCGGCGGTTTCACCTGCGCTTATTGTAGCCCACTGCATATGGGAATTATTTGGACATCTGTGTCTGAATAAAGATGCATGAGTTACCCACCGTGTACAAATAGGTGTACTATGCCACAAGGGAAAATAACCGTGGCGAATCGCAGAAACATGAGCACTGGTAATCGCATATTGCAATGGTTTGGCTTCGGCTG
The DNA here is from genome assembly GCA_017459925.1 of Eggerthellaceae bacterium. Taxonomy (GTDB): domain Bacteria; phylum Actinomycetota; class Coriobacteriia; order Coriobacteriales; family Eggerthellaceae; genus UBA9715. Next base: position 11,097 of record JAFUCC010000017.1, on the reverse strand, counting down.
GTCAGCTGAAGAGCGCAACGCCAAAGCCCAGCGCAACATGTTCAGCATCATGTTCGGCGGAATCGCGGGCGCGCTGTTTTCGGGAATGATCGCGTTTTGCCTCATCACTGGAATCAGCTGCCCGATTGGCGGCATTGACGAGGCAGTGCAGGAAAACCCCGCCATGGCTGGTCGATTCCGCGTGTTTTGCGTGGTGGCCACGGTGTTCATGCTGCTGTTCTCGTTCGTGGCGTACACGTACCGTCGCCGCAAATGGAATCGGCCTCGGCTAGCGGCTGTCCTCACGATAGCGTTCTCGCTCGTGTTCGTCATGATTTGGGGCGTCGCCGATTCAGGCCGTTCCCCCGGTGACCAGATACTCATTTTCGCGTCGCTGCAGTTTCTCGTGGCGGGCCTGCTCATTTTCGGCCCCATCGACGCGATCGTGTACTTCGGCGGGTCGTTCTTCCTGTTCGGCTACATGCTGAACTGGTCGGGCCTCATGGCGCCAGGCGATATCGGCAATCTCGTTTATCTCGCGCTTCTAGACATCGTCGTCAGTTGGATCGTCTACAGTTTGTTCCGAGGAGGCGTGCATCGCGAGGCGGCAATTGCCGACGTATCGCGACGCGACGAGCTTACGGGTGCGAAGAACCGCCATTACCTGCGCGACGATTTCGATAACATCATCGGCTCGCAGCATTTCGTCATGCTGTGCGACATCGACGACTTCAAGCATTACAACGACGATATGAACCACGAAACTGGCGATACGCTGCTGCGCGAGTTCTTCTTCGCATTGCGCGAGGTGTTCGGCGACGAATGCACGTATCGTTACGGTGGCGACGAGTTCCTCGTCGTGTCCCCCGATTTCGACGAGGCCGAGTTCTTGCAAAAGATCGAGCGCTGCAACGATCAGCTGAAACATGTCATGGTGAATGGCGAAAACGCCAATCTCACGTTCAGCGGCGGATACACGTATGGTGTGCCGCGGCGGGGCGAGGATTTCCGCGACATGCTGCACAGCGCCGACGAAGAGCTGCTCGCCGTGAAGCATTCCGGCAAGAAGCGCGTCAGCGGCCACGCCTTCGCCGCATAACTTGCTCTCTCGCTCCGCGTGGCCCGCGGCGGTGGGAAGAGGGGTTCGGGCTCTAGCTGAGGCTGGATTCATTCCCCAAACGGAAGAGCGAAGCCTGCTTCGGCAGGAGGGGGTAACGCGCGCAGTTCCGCAGCGAAGAAAACAGCCCGGTGGGCTGTTTTCCAGAGCGAGGACTGTTTGAGCACGTACCCCCTCCTGCCGAAGCAGGCGGACAGAAGGACAGGCGCTAATACACCATGGACATCGCTTCGCGCACCTCGTTTAGGGTGGCGTTGGCGATTTCGTTCATGCGGCGATTGCCCTCGTGCAGCACGTCTTTCACGTAGTCGAGATCTTGCTCGTACTTCGCGCGGCGCTCGCGGTGGGGCGCCAGGTACTCGTTCACGCTTTCGGTGACGATGCGCTTCAGCATGCCTGCGCCGCCGTCGCCGATTTCGGCTGCGATGTCGACTTCAGTGCGGCCCGAGCAGAGCGCCGCCGTGGTCAGCAGCGCCGACACCTCGGGACGGTTCTCCTTGTCGAAGGTGATGTTGCGGTCGCTGTCGGACTTCGACTTCTTGATGAGCTTGGCCGTCTCCTCGGCTGTGGCGCCGAGCATGATGGAGTTGCCGTAGCTCTTCGACATCTTGCGGCCGTCGAGGCCGGGGATCTCAATCGCGTCTGACAGGATTCCGTCCGGCTCGGGGAAGACCGGCGCGTAACGGTCGTTGAAGCGACGCGCAATCTGGCGCGTTTGCTCGATGTGGGGCAGCTGGTCCTTGCCGACTGGCACGATGTTGCCCTTGCAGAACAGAATGTCGCATGCCTGGTGCACGGGGTAGGTCAGCAGAAGCCCGGTCAGCGCATGGCCCGAAGCCTCTTGCTCGGCCTTCACCGTGGGGTTGCGCTGCAGCTCGGATTCGCTCACGAGCGAAAGGAACGGCAGCATCAGCTGGTTCAGCGCGGGAATAGCCGAGTGCGTGAAGATGGGCGTCTTTTCGGGGTCGATGCCGGCGGCCAGGTAGTCCATGACCATGTTGTACACGTTGTCCTGGATGTGCTCGGTCGTGTCGCGGTCGGTGATGACCTGGTAGTCGGCAATCAGCACGTAGCACTGGATTCCCAGGTTCTGGTATTCCACGCGATGCTGGATGCTGCCGAAGTAATGACCCAGGTGCAAACGGCCCGTGGGGCGGTCACCCGTCAACATGGTGTACTTCTCGGGATGCTGCGGCAAGTCGGCGCGGATGTCGTCGGAGCGCTTCTTGCTTGCCAAAAAAGTATCGGAATATTCAGCCATTATGCTTCTCCTCGGTTGAAAAACGCGTATCGTCCAGTATAGCGGTTGTTGCATCACTTGCGGCGATTTTGCGGAGCCATGTTGCGCACCGTGATGCACGGCGCTAGAATACGTAGCACATTCGGACGCTTGGCTCAGCGGGAGAGCATCGCCTTCACACGGCGGGGGTCACAGGTTCAAATCCTGTAGCGTCCACCACGAATTCGGGGCCGACCTTCGGGGCGGCCTTTTTGATGCAAAGGGCTTGGCGTGATTCTGCAGCTAGAACAGATTTCCAAATCGTTTGGCGGACGCGTGCTGTTCGCGGGTGTGAACCTGCGCCTCGAGCAGTACGACCACCTGGCGCTCGTCGGCCCCAACGGCGCGGGCAAGACCACGCTTCTGCGCATCATCTCCGGCGAGGAAGACGCCGACGAGGGCCGCGTCGTCTTGGCGAAGGACGCGCAGATCGGCTACCTCGAGCAGGAGGCCATCGAAATGGGGGAGAACCCCGTTTTCGAAGAGGTGCTTTCCTCGCAAACCGAGGTGCTGGAAGCCGAACGGCGCCTGAAGAAGCTTGAAGCCGAGCTGGGCGCCGACCCGACCGAGGCGCAGCTTGCCGCAGCTGGGCGTGCGCGCGACAACTACGAGCTGCTCGGCGGGTACACGTTGGAATCGAAGGTGCGCGCGGTGCTCTTCGGCCTGGGCTTCAAGGAAGAGGACATGCGGCGCCTGACCACGGAGTTCTCTGGCGGTTGGCAGATGCGCCTGGCGCTGGCGAAGCTGCTCGTGCGCAACCCCGAGGTGCTGCTGCTCGACGAGCCCACCAACCACCTCGACCTGGAAAGCGTGCGCTGGCTCGAAAGCTTTTTGCGCGGGTACGCCGGCACGGTCATCGTGGTCAGCCACGACCGCGCTTTCATGGACAACATGGTCGACCGCGTGGCCGAGATATCGAATGGTCAGGTCGTGCTGTACAAGGGCAACTACTCCGCCTACGAGCGCGCCCGCGATGCGCGCATCGAGCAATTGAAGGCCGAGCACAAGCAACAACTCGAGGAAATCGCGCGTTTGGAGGCGTTCGTCGAGAAGTTCCGTTACAAGGCCACCAAGGCCCGCCAGGCGCAGGACCGCGAAAAGAAGCTCGAGCGCCTGCGCGAGAACCTGGTCGCCATTCCCGAAGAGCGCAAAGCCGTGCACTTCAACTTCACGCAGCCGCCGCGCACAGGCGACGAGGTCGTGAAGGCGCGCGGCCTTGTGAAGGCGTACGGCGACAACGTGGTGTACGACGGCGTCGACTTCAACCTGTACCGCGGCGACAAGGTGGCTTTGGTCGGGCCGAACGGTGCGGGCAAGTCCACGCTCCTAAAGATGATCGCCGGCGCGTTGGCGCCCGATGCGGGCTCGGTCGACTACGGCGTGCGTGTGACCAAAACCTACTACGCCCAGCATCAGCTGGAAAAGCTGAACTCGGGCAACACCGTGTTCGAGGAGCTCGACCGCGTGGCGCCGGGGTGGACCATCTCGCAGGTGCGCACGCTGCTGGGCGCGTTCCTGTTCAACGGCGACGATGTCGACAAGAAGGTCAGCGTGCTGTCCGGCGGCGAGAAGAGCCGCCTGGCGCTGGCGAAGATGCTCGTGGCGCCGACGCCATTGCTGTGCCTAGACGAGCCGACGAACCATCTTGACATCACGAGCGCCGACGTTTTGGAGCAGGCGCTGCTGCATTTCGAGGGCACGATCCTGCTGATCACGCACGACCGGCACCTCATCCGGTCCGTGGCCAACCGCATCGTCGAAGTGAAGCCCGGCCAGCTGACCGATTTCGCCGGCGATTACGACTACTACCTGTTCAAAACCGGCCAGGCCGACGAAGACCGCTCGGTGGTCGATGAGTCGAAGGCGGCTGGTGGCGGAAAGTCCGGAACGCTGGCGAACAATTCGACAGCCACGTCGAGCGTAACCGGCGGGAAGGCATCCGGGAAATCTTCGGGCACGAACGTGACTGTGCGGCGCCACCGCGGCGAGAAGCAGCCGGTTGCGACTGCTGCGCCCCTGACGGCAGCCAAGGGCTCGGCTCCCAAGTCGAAAGAGCAAAAGCGCCGCGAAGCCGAAGCCCGTAACCGCGCTTATGCTGCGCTCAAGAACCACCGCAAGCGCATCGGCGAGCTCGACGCACAGCTCGAGCGTGACAACGCGCGCATGGAAGAGATTCTGGCCCTGCTCGCCGATCCCGATTTCTACACGAGCGAGGACGGCACGACCGATGTAATTGCCGAGCATGCCAAGCTGAAGCAGCGCATCGAGCAAGCAGAAATGGAATGGCTCGAGCTCAACGAAGAGCTCGAAGCCGAGATGGCCCGGCAGGCTGCTGGAGATTAGGGCCGCCGGAAGGGGTGATCGCCTACGGCTGCTCGGCTTAGCCTAAGAAGCAATAGTTTGTGCCTGCGCAAGCGGCTATCACCCCTTCCGGCAGCCCTAATCTCCAGCAGCCTGCCGGGCCATCTCGGCTTCGCCTCTTCTCTCGCAATGGGAAAGGTGGGAATGTGAATATCGTTCTGATTGAACCCGAGATTCCGCAGAACACGGGCAACATCGCCCGCACGTGCGCATGCGTGGGCGCCACGCTTCACCTGGTCGAGCCCATGGGGTTTCGCCTGACGCAGCGCAACCTGGCGCGCGCCGGCTGCGACTACTGGGACGAGGTCGACATCGTGCGCTGGTCGTGTGCTGAAGAATTCCTGGAAGCGCACGGCGCCGACGAGCTCCACCTGTTCACGGGTCAAGCCAATCGTTGCTACACCGACGTGACGTACGGCGCAAACGCGTTCCTGCTGTTCGGCCGCGAAAGCGCCGGCATCGACCCTTCCATTTTGCAGCGCTTCGCCGACCGATGCGTTCGCATTCCCATGCGCGAGGGCCTGCGTTCCCTCAACCTCTCAAACGCCGTGGCCATCGCCGCCTACGAGGCTTTGCGGCAGCAAGCGTTTCCCAATCTCGTATAAAGCGACCTAAGGGTTTGCAGCGATTCGTGTTCTTGCGGCAAGAACGCTTCCGCAAAGCCAAACGTCAGCGTTCGCGCGTCGGGCAGGTGATACAATACCAAGCGTTACGTTCGTCAACGAAAGGAACCCGATTATGAACATCGTACTGTTGGGTGGTCCGGGCGCTGGCAAGGGCACGCAAGCTGCCAAGCTGGTCGAGGAATTCAAGACGCCGCACATCTCCACGGGCGACATGCTGCGCGCAGCCGTTGCCGCCGGCACCGAGCTTGGCAAGAAGGCCAAGTCGTACATGGACGCCGGCGACCTCGTTCCTGACGAAGTTATCATCGGCCTGGTCATCGACCGCCTGCAGGAACCCGACACCGACGCCGGCTTCATCCTCGACGGCTTCCCGCGCACGTCTGCGCAGGCTGTCGCGCTCGACGCCGAACTCGGCAAGCTCGAGCGTCCGCTCGACGCCGCCCTGCTCATCGACGTCGACCCCGAGGTCATCGTGAAGCGCCTGTGCTCGCGTCGCATGTGCCGTGACTGCGGTTTCATCGGCAGCGAAGCCGACGCCTCGTGCCCCAAGTGCGGTGGCGAGATGTACCAGCGCGACGACGACAACGAGGTCACGGTGCGCAACCGCCTCGACGTGTACCAGAAGTCCACGGCGCCGCTGATCGACTACTACCGCGGCAGCGAGCTGCTCGTCACCATCGACGGCGACCGCGACCCGAACGTGGTGTACGCCGACGTGAAGGAAGCTTTGTCGCTGTAAAGCTGGTTCCAATTTTGCATGTTGAAGCGCCTCCGATTTTCGGAGGCGCTTTCGTTTACATCAGCTTCGACTTTTCGACGCGTTCGACGAACTTGGGGACGATGAGCCCGAGGGGCTTATGAAGCACCAATCCCAAAAGGGCGAGTGGAATCACGAACAGCAGCAGCTCACCGAGCTGCACCCAGTAGTCAGCTTGGTAGATGCCGAACATGGCGGCGCGCATGGCGCTTACGGCATGGGTAATGGGCAAAAACGGGCTGATGTTCTGGAAGAAGGAGGGCAGCAGCTGCAGTGGGAAGCTTCCGCCGCCGCCGGCCACCTGCACGATGAGCAGCACGACGCCGAGCGCCTTGCCCAGGTTCGCGAACAGGGCGACCATCGTGTAGATGATGAACGCGAACACGAGTCCCGACACCCAGAAGCACAGCACGTACAGGAACGGATGCACGGCTTGCACGCCTAAGAACAGCAAGTTGCCGAGCGACAAGCATGTGCTCTGCATGAGCGAAACGAATGCGATGGTGAGGAACCGTCCGAGGAAGATTTCGCGCGCAGTCGGGTTGTCGAGTTCGCGCAGGGAGCGTTGCGAGGGGATTACGCGCAGCGTCACCATGACGAGCAACGCGCCAATCCAGAGTGCCAACGTCGTGTACAGGGGCGACATGGCCGAACCGAAGTTTTCGACCGGATACACCGCGTGGCGCTCGAGCTTCACCGGAGCCGCGATGGCCGTGGCGAGCGCTGCGGGGTCCGATCCGATGATGGTGCGCAGTTTCTCGATGTCGTCTGACGCAAGCGCATCGGCAATGCTTTTGCTGAGGCCGTTGAGCTTGGTGGCTGAATCGCGGAGCTCGGTGATGGCGGCGTCGAGCTTGCTGCGCGAGTCGGCGAGCTGGTTGGAAATCGAATTTGCCGAGCCCGTAAGGTCGCCGGTGGTTGCGTCGAGCGTCGATGCTGCAGACGAAATCGATGCGCTTGCTTCGGAAACGACGGCGGCGATCTGCTCGAGCGTGGGCTTCAGGTTCTCGTCGTAGCTGGCTTTCGCGCTTGCGAGGTCTTGCTGCGCTTGGGAGGCGAGCTGTTGCGTTTCCCCACGGGCTGATTCGGTGGAAGCGTTCGCGGCGGCGATATCATCAGCCGCTTTGTACAGCGCCTGCGCGCGGGCGGAATCGCCGGCAGCCTCGGCAACAGCCGCCTGGTCGCGCAGCAGCGTCTCAGATTGCGCGGCCGATGCGGCGGCTTGGTTGAAGGCGTTATCGACCGATGCGGGCACGCCGTCGTAAGTGACCGCCGACGAATCGACGGCGTCGTTCAGCTGGGCGGTGGCGTCGCGCATGGCGGCGGCGGATTGCTCGGCTGAATTCTGCGCCGCGGCAACGGCGGCGGCTGTGTCGCTCGCCGCGCTTTGCGCATCGGCGATGAGCGATGCCGTGCCGCTGACGAGGTCTTGTGCGGAACCGAGAAGGGTCGAGTACGAAGACAACGTCGAGGCAGCTTGCCCCATCTGGCTTCCAAGGGATTCAACGTGCGTGGCCAGCTCGCCAATGCGCCCGGTCGCATCCGAATCGTCGGCGTACGAGAACAGCGTCGACGAAATGCCGAGCGCGATTTCGGAAATGGTCTCGGCGAACACCTCGTTCACCTGGGCCGACACCTGGTCGGCTCCCTGGTCGGTGATCTTGGGGGCAATGGCGCCCTTCTTCTGGTTCGAGTAATACGTGATGGAAGCATGCACCACGTCGTCGGAATAGAACGACATCATGTCGGCGCTGAAACTGCTCGGGATGACCACTGCCGCGTAATAGCGCCCCGAGCGCGCGCCGTCGATGGCGTCCTCCTCGTCGGTGAACACCCAGTCGAGCTGGTCGTTCGCGCGCAATGCCGACGTTATCTGCTCGCCGATGTTCACGCGCAACGGCACGAGGTCGCTTTCGTACCCCTCGTCGGAATTCGCCACGGCTACCGTTAAGTTGCCGGTGTTGCCGAACACGTCCCAGCACGCGATGATGTTGTACCACGAGAAGATCGACGGCAGCGCCACCAGCCCCAGCACGGCAATGATCGTGACCACGTTTGAGCGCAAGCGCGCGAGGTCGTCTTTGAAGAGGTGCCAGACGTTATTCATCGTCGGCCCCCTCTTCGGGCGAATCCGCCGCAGGCGCGTCGGCGTTGGCCCGGGCGGTTCCGCTTCGCCAGCCTACGACCTTGCCAGTTCCTGCGTGCGAGGAGCCCTCGGCGTCGTTCGCCTTGTCTTTTCCGAGGCCCCTGATAATCGGCTGCACGCGCGTGAATTGCTCGCGTTGGGCGTACGCCGCGCGCATTTCCTCATAACTCATCGACTCGAGCGAAACGAGGTGGCTGAGGTAGTCGAACAGGTATTCCACGACGACGAGGTAGGCGACGACAAGCGCGAACCATGCAAGCCAAGTTGTCAGAACGACGACCTTTTCGACCCCAAGCGCGGCTAGTATCGCCGTCACCACAATGGGGGCTACGATGCCCACGACCAGCGCCCCGCGTTTCAGCTGCGGGTACAACAGCATGAAGCGGGCGACGCGCGCCTCAATTGCGTCGCGGTACTCGTCGTGATCGGAAAACGCGCGGATCATTTGCGAGATGGGGTAGCGGCGAGCTGGCAGCTGCACCGACTCGCCGATGATGATGTCGCTTTCTTCGATTTCACGTGCGAACAGGCGGTTGAGGTTGGTCATGTAGGGCCGGGCAATCGTGCCGATGGCCACGAAGGCGATCAGGAACGCGAGCAGCACGCCCATGTTCGAGGCCCAGGCGCCGTTGTAAAATCCGCAAATCGTCTCGCGGATGGCGTTGATGCCGTACGTGAACGGGAAAAGCGGGTACGCGTATTGGAAGAACGCAGGCGTCATCTCGATGGGGTAGAGGCCCGTGGCGCCGGGGATCTGCACGAACACCAAGATGACGCAGAGCGCCTTTCCCACGTGCTGCAAGGTGGTGGAAAGCGTGTACTGCACGCCCAGGTATGCTAGCGACGCCATGATGGCTGTCAGGTAGAACAACGGCGCGCTGGCCGTTTGCACGCCGAGCATGAGGCAACCTGTGCAGCACACGACGGCTTGCAGCGCTGCCAAAATGGCCAGCAGCATGCCGCGCCCATGCGTGCGCTGCGCGACAGTCAGGTTCTCGATGCCCTCGTCGTCCACTTCCAGGCGGATGATCACCATGAGCATGAACACGCCGATCCACAGCGTCAGGTTGATGAACAGCGGCGCCATGGCGGATCCGTATGCGTTGATGGGGTAGAGCTCCTCGCGTTGGATCTTGGTAGGCGACATCATGAAGTCGGCGACCTTCTCCGGGTCGACGCCGTTCTCTCCGACGATTTCGGAGAGCGCGTTGGCGCTGGCGAGTGCCGACAGGTCGGTTTTCACGGTGGCCAGATCGCCTGCAAGCGAAGCGAGCGATGCGTCGGTTTGCGCGAGCGCGTTTGCCGATAGGGCCAACGTTGAATCGAGCTGGCCGAGCACCGTCGACGACTGGGAGACGACCGTGCTCATGCTCGCCAGCGCCGCCTGCACGCTGCCCGACGCGGACGATATCGTGGCGATGCTCGAGCTGATGGCGGGAATGGCACTTGCGGCGACTGTCGTGCGGTATTGGCTGGCGGCGTCGAGCGCCTGGTTGACCAGGCTGTTCACGGGGTCGGAAGATTGGTTCGCGGCCTGCGCGGCAGCATCGAGCTGCGCAGCCAGCTCTCGCCATTCGCTCGATGCGGCAGGTGTGTCTTTCAGCGCGGCTATGGCTGCCTCGATTTGCTTTTTCTGCTCGTCGGTCGCCGTTTTCTCGAGGTTTTGCAGCAGCGATATCAGCTCGGTGTAATCGGCGTTCGCCAACGCTTCGTCCGCCGAGGGAATGCCCAGGGCGTTGCGGGCCGCCTCGATGGCGGTTGCGGTTTGGGCGACGGCCAGGCTCGTGTCCGCCGCCACATCCGCCAGCTCGCCCGAGCTTGCGTCGAGGGCGGTCGTGATGTCGCTCGAGAACGAGGCAAGGCCGGCGTTCGCCTTACCGAGCAAATCGCCGATTTGGCCAATGTGCTGCTGAGCTTGGGCAATTCCCGCTTCGGCATCGGAGAGCGTTCCCTGTGCCGTTTGGGCTTTTGCCCGCGCGCTGTCGATCGATTCGGAAAGGGTGGCCAGCGAAGCGCGCGTGCCAGCGATGTCTTCGAGCGCCTTGTCGATGCGGGCGGATGCTTGCGCTTTCGTCGATTCAACTTGCAGGCGCGTCGCGTCGATTTCCTCGTTGAGCAGCTTGGCGACCGTCGAGCTGACCGTCGAGAAGAACGCTTCGTTAATGGTGGTGTCAAGCGAGTTCGCGCCGGTGTCGGTGATCTTGGGCGAAACGGGCCCCGTCTTCTCGTTCACGTAGTATTCAAGCGTGGGTTGTATGAACTCGCCGGTCGTCAGCGTGGCGATATCGGCGCTGAAGTCTTCCGGGATGACGAACGCCGCGTATGCCTGCCCTGAATCCACTTCGCTCATGGCCTCGTCGCGGTCGACGAACTGCCAGTCGAGCTGGTTGTTTTCCCGAAGTTGGTCGACAACCTGCTCGCCGACGTCCAAGTGCCCGAGCAGCTCGTCGTCGACACCCGCGTCTTCGTTCACAACGCAGACGCGCAGGTTGCCCGTGTTGTCGTACGGATTCCAAAACGCCGCCACGTTGAACCACGTGTACAACGAGGGCAGCACGATGAGAAACAGCACGACCGACCATGCGGCTGGCGTTTTCACCAATCGCATGACGTCGCGCCGAAACACGCGTAGGACGTTTCTCATGTCGCTTGCCCTCCTTTCTACACCGTGGTTTTCGTAACCTTACAGTTTATATAGTTCCCGCTTGAAAACGGAAACACCACTTATTCCACAACTGGGTATTAATCACCAAATCGCCATTTGGACTGAACGCTCGCCCCAGCGGACGGCGGCGGGATGAACGTCACCCCAGGGGTGATGTTCAAATTTGC
>JAFUCC010000016.1 GCA_017459925.1 Eggerthellaceae bacterium | reverse complement strand
TGAACGTCACCCCAGGGAAGATGTTCAATTTGAAGAAACACTTCTGAGCAAAGATGAAGCCTCAACAAATTGAACATCTTCCCTGGGGTGACGTTCAACTGGCGTTCGATCCGCCGCTGTCCCTGGGGTGACGTTCAATTTCTCTCCCGTTTTCCGATTTCTCGCCAATATGCGGTGCGTACGTGCTATTCTGCTAAGTGTTCCACGCATCACACGAACCAGCAATCACACCAGGATGCTCGAGGGGCGAATCTCTTGGCACGGCAAGCGCATACCGAATCCACTCGCGACCGCAAGCGGCGGCAGCGTACGTCTGCGCGCGCCGATAGGCTGTTCGCGCGCCAGTACGCGTCTGAAGCGTCGGGAAGCGCGCCAGATGAGGGCGCTCCCCGCGCCGCCTTGTACAAGGGCAAGATGGGCTCGTCGCAGCGTCGCAGCGTGCGCATGCAAAGCTCTTCGGATGCCTCTCCCGTGTCGGCGAAGATCAATCCCGCAGGTTGGTTCTCGGGCCTGAACCTGTCCGCACGTTCGCTGAAGCTCGGGACGGCGGTCGTGTGCTTCCTTTTGGCGATCGTGTTCTTGTACACCCCTGCGCAGCAGTTCTACCAAGCGCAACGCGAAAACAGCCGACTCACCGCCGAGTACTCGGTTCTCGAACAGCGCAACGAGGCGATTGACGCGCAGAACGACACGCTTGCCAGCGATGCAGGCATGGAAGACGCCGTCCGCCAGAAGTACGGCTACATCAGGCAGGGCGACCAGGTGGCCATCGTGTCGGGCCTGTCCGATAACGTGGTGGGCACCGCTCGCGCCGCCGACAACGATTTCATCGAGGCCAACGTGCTTTCCAGCACGGTGAAGGCGCCCGAAGAGTGGTACACCCCCATCCTCGACGCCTTCTTCGGCTACGAATAAGCTGCGAAAGGCAAATTGAACGTCACCCCAGGGAAGATGGTCAATTTTGCAAAAATGAACATCTTCCCTGGGGTGACGTTCAATTTGCCGCCTCGCTTAGCCGCAGAATCACCCATTTGAGTTTCTTGTTCGCGGAAAGGACCCGAGATGTATCGACCAGGACGGTATGCCGCCATCGACATAGGAACCGTGACATGCAGGCTGCTGATTGCCGACGTTGATGCCCAGGGCGGAATCGAAGAGCTGCATCGCGATTACGCCATCTGCAATCTGGGCGTCGGCGTGGACAAGACGGGCCATCTGGAATCCGAGGCCATCGAGCGCACCGCTGAAACAGTCGAGCGGTTTGCGAACACGCTTTCCGACATGCGGCTCGCCGGCGCCATTCCCGTGCGCACGTGCGCCACGTCGGCCTCGCGCGACGCCGACAACGCAGCCGATTTCAAGGCTCGTCTTGCGACGTACGGCATTGCGCCCGAGGTCATTCCCGGTGAAGAGGAAGCCGCCCTGTCGTTCGCGGGCGCCACGTCGGCCTTCCCAGGCGAGACGGTTGCCGTTGCCGACATTGGCGGCGGATCGACCGAGATCATCGCCGGCGAGGCGGGCGCCATACCCGTTCACGCCCATTCGTTCAACGTCGGCTGTCGCCGCGTGACCGAGCGTTTCTTCACGCAAGACCCGCCCGCAGCTGCCGAGTGTGCAAGCGCCCGTGCCTGGATTGCGGAAGAGTTCGCGCCTTATTTGGAAACGCTTCGTGAAGGCGGCTTCCTGCAGCATCGCCTCATCGCGGTGGCGGGAACGGCCACGAGCATCGTCTCGATGCGCGAGCAGATGGAAGTCTACGACAGCTCCCGCGTGCACGGCGCCGTTGCCACGTGCGCCGATGTCGACGCGCTCATCGAGCGTATCGCGCCCATGACGCTTGCCGAGCGTCAGCGCATCGTGGGCCTCGACCCCGGCCGTGCGCCGGTCATCCTGGCGGGCCTTCTCATCATGCGCCAGCTCATGGAAACCGCCGGCCTCGATTCCTTCACGGCCAGCGAGCGCGACATCCTGCACGGCATCATCTTGGGCATGGCGAAAGCGGGCGCGTAGCCAACAGGCGATGCGCTACAATAACCAGCCGTGGGGGCGTGGCGGAATTGGCAGACGCAGCGGACTTAAAATCCGCCTCCTTCGGGATTGTGGGTTCGAGTCCCACCGCCCCTACCAAAGTTTTGACTAGGCATTATGCCGATGCCTTCGCTGGAAATGATGGTCATGACCGGCAACGTGACCCTGTATCTAAGAATAGAAAGAAAAATACTCTTATAGCTGAGTAGATTCCTTGCTAAGATATGGTAAAATTTATACCAAAAGTTAGCAAAAAGGAGGAAGAATGCCCACCATCGCAATGAACGACGAAGTCATGCGCTTCGTGCTGCCGGCAAGCACCAAGGAGCGGTTCCAGGACAAGTGCGCCCAGTCGGGGCAGAAGATGTCGGAGCGCTTACGCTTTCTTGTGATGCGCGACATCGAGGAAGCGCCGACATCGGCTGGCAGGCTGGCGGGGATACTCGCGTCAGCGCGCGTGAAGGGCGAGGCCGCGGGGTTGGCCGAGCCGACCATCGAGGACATAGACGCATTCATCGATGCCGTTAGGTCCGAGCGCATCGAGTCGGGGTTCGTGTCGTGATCGACGTCGTCCTCGATACGAGCGTGCTCGTCGCGGCCCTGATCTCCCCCGACGGCGAACATGCGCGCGTGCTCATGCGGCTGCTCGAACGCCCCGATGCGTACAACCTGGTCGTGAGCTCGCAGATCCTCGACGAGTATCAGGACGTTCTAGGCCGCAGCATCGTGACGTTGAGGGGCTTGAAGCCAGAAGCCGACGCCCTGCTCGACCTCGTTCGAGAGGTGGCCGAAGAGGTCGTTCCAAAAGCCATCCCGGCGCTCGTGTACCCCGACGTCAAGGACAAGCCCTTCCTGGAGGCCGCCGTGTACGTCGGCGGCGTGCTCGTGACGAACAACGTGCGCGACTTCCCGTTTGCCGGTGTGCGCATCTTGAAGGCGGGTGAATTCCTCCGCTTCGCCGATGCCCGCGAGGGCGCTTGACGCCTTAGACACAGGTTGAAACACGAAAGAGGTTTGGAGTGGCCATGGCAAAACGCAAGAGCAAAAAAGTCGACGGAGCGGCCAACATCACCGACGGATGCAACCCCGAACTGGTGGACGGCGCGCGCTTCGACGGGATCCTGGAGATTCCGATCATCGAGAAGCCGGAGAAGCTCATGGTGCCTTCCGGAATGGTGCCGTTCTCAAAGATGGACCGCATCGAAGACCCGCGCCGCTTTGCGGTGTGCGAGTACGAGCTCGACGTGGAATTCGCCGACCTGCTGCGCGATCCGGACAAGTACGTTAAAGAGCTGCGACGTTACCAAGCGTTCGTCACCCCCGACGCGTCACTCTACTGGGACATGCCCCTGGCGGCGCAGATCGTGAACAAGTACCGCAACCACGCGGTTGGCCATTACATGCAGTCCAAGGGCATTTACACAATCCCGAACGTTCGGTGGGGCGACGAGCGAACCTACACATGCGGCTTCCTTCCCGAGCCGCTGGCATTCCTCGGCGTGGAAAAGCATTCGATTGTGTCGATCGGCAGCTACGGAGTCGTTAAGACCCACGACGAGAAACGTCATTTCCGAGCCGGGCTCGAGGCGATGCTCGAATGGCTCGAGCCAGAGGTTGTGCTCGTGTACGGCTCGACGCCCGATGACGTGTTCGGCGAATACTGGAAGTACTCGGAGTTCGTGCGCTACCCCGATTGGACAAGCTACCAACGTCGGGATGAGGAGCAGGCTCAACCTGAGGAAACGCTCCGAAAGCCTGGACGGGAAGGATAGCGCCGTGGGCAGCGGGGCAAGCGGCATTTACGAGGGCGCGTCCGAGTACCGTCGCGGGGCCGAGGAGCAAAGGGCTTCCGCGATGGACGGGCTCGACGTTAAGAAAAGCGTAGAGCACACCGACGGCGTCCACGCTACCGAACCAAGTGGTCTTGCGAGAAACTCTGTGGCGGTGAAGGAAAAGTTCCACCTACACGAGGATGGCTATTTTGCTGACAGGGGGAGCAAGGGGCATAACAGGGTGTTTAGCACTGAGGATCCGGTCGGCGACTCCCGGGAGCTCTACTCGAAGCTGTCCGAGGGCGGAGTTGAGAGCGAGATACCGGGCGGCAAGGGCGTCAGGGCGAAGCTCGACGACGGCGCGTGGGTGAACTACCGGGTTTCCACGAAGACGCCCGAAAGCCCGGCGGTCCAGATATCGGATTCGCCTACCGAACTGGTCAAGAATCAAAAGGTCCACTTCCGCGAAAGGGGCGAGCGATGATCGTTGCGGCCGGCTTCACATCCGAGATGAGGGAAGTGCTGTCGAAGGCGAAGGGCAAGACCTTCAAATCATACGAGTGCGCCGGCAGGTACGGCTTCGACACGTTCCCGGGAAGCTTCCGAGTCAACCTCGGGCGCTTCGCGATCGACGTCACGCTCGACTACCATCCGCTCGACGGCGACCCGGCAGGGTTCGACGAACCCACATGGTTCTCTTGCGAGGAGATCGACCTGAATAGCGAATTCGTTCCGGGCATCGTCGCCGAGCCGCGGCAGTACCTCGTCAACGAAGTTATGACCGGCGTCGAGCTTGTGCACGACCGGGTCGAGTACCCTTCGGACGGCGTCGTGGTGGAGGCGGATGTCTCGCTGGTCTTCCGAACGAAGTACCACACGTTCGCGTTCTCGCGCGGAATTTGGTTCAGCGACATCATCGGAATCGAGGTCTCCGGCCCGGACGCAGAGCCGCAAAAGCTCGCGTCGGTCGACGAGCTTTGGGTCGAGGGCGAAGACCGTGCCGTGCGCGCCACGCGCGAGGTGATTATGCTGTAGCGGCAGCGATTACCATGATGTACGGAGATCTCTCGGCTTAGCCGGTTAGCCGAAGAAGCTTGAAAAGCCGATCAGGCGCAATGAGGCTTGGGAGACGCAATCGTCTAGCGCAGCAGAAGCCGCAATACGAAGGAGTTCCGCACGAAACCCAGCTTAACGGGACCGACCTTCTGGCGTGGAAGCGCACGGCATTTCAAGGGTTCGAGTGCTTCGTGCTCGCTCCTACCACAGCTCTGAACAGGCATTATGCCGATGCCTTCGCTGGAAATGATGGTCATGACCAGCAAAGTGACCATCATTTTACCAGCAAGAATTCTGAAATTGGGCGATTTACTCGTCGAAAATTCTGCGCTCATAATGAGCCGCAGGACGTTCCTGCTACTCATTTCAGTGGGCGGGACGACGCTTGGGCGCTTTGCGGAGAATGAGTAGCAGGAACGTCCTGTGGCTCATTAAGTATGGTAAATTCTTTCCCAAAAGTTAGCAAAGAGGAGGAAGAATGCCCGCCATCGCAATGAATGACGAGGTCATACGCTTCGTGCTGCCGGCAAGCATCAAGGAGCGGTTCCAGGACAAGCCCTTCCTGGAGGCCGCCGTGTACGTCGGCGGCGTGCTCGTGACGAACGACGTGCGCGACTTCCCGTTCGCAGGCGTGCGCATCTTGAAGGCGGGTGAATTCCTCCGCTTCGCCGATGCCTGCGAGGGCGCTTGACGCTCCGAGCAAAGAATCTACGCGAAGGGGGTGGGCGAAGATTGTGCCGAGCACGTCACGCGCGGGGTCGTTGTGCGCGGCGGTTGATTATCTAACCCTACATGGCATGCATCGTCGCTTCGTTTATCGCATTGCAGGATAGGCGCCGTCAGACGGCGCACGCCGCGGGCGGCACCTGGCGTTTAGGTGAACAGTTCGTCGGCCACGACCTCGCGTTGCACGATGTCTGAATGCGCGTTGCGGGCCACGCCCTCCATGGTGATCATGGTGAGGTGAAGCGCCTTTCTGGGATGGGCCTCGCGCTCGAACGCTTCGATCTTGGCATGCAGTGTCTTCGCGTAATCGGCGCTTATGGCGAATTTGTCCGGTGCGTACTTCATCTCGCACACGCTTATAACATCGTCGCGCCTGTCTATGAGCAGGTCGATTTGCGCTCCGGGGCTCGTCTTGGCCCTCCACGAGACTTCGCGGGTCTCTATCCCCGATATACCCAAGGCGCGCTTTATCTGCTCGATGTGCAGCAGGCAGACCAGCTCGAAGGCCAGCCCGCGCCATGCAGCATGGCCGGGGGTGCCGTGGTGAGAGGTCCACGACCCAATATCCCCCGTGTCGAGGAATCGCAGGTGGAAGAGGGAGAAGGGGTCGACCAGCTGGTAGGTTTGCCCGTTCTTCGGCTTGGTGAAGTCGCGGTATTGGCGGACGAAGCCGCACTGTTCGAGCTCCTTGAGGGCGGCTGTGAGCTGCCTTCCATCCCCGATGCCCTCCATGGCGGCGAGTTCCGTGCGCAGAAGGCCTCCCGAGCGCTGTGCGAGCGCTCTCACGATGGCGACGTGCCGCCCCGAGTGCTTGAACAGCGAACGGTAAAGACGGTCGAACTCGAAGCGGAGCTCGCCTGTCTGAGAGAAGCACAGTTGGTCGATGTTCTGCGCGAGGCTGTACTTGCGGTCGATGAGATTGAGGTAATAGGGGATGCCGCCGAAGGTCATGTAGCATTCGACCACCTGTCGGCGCGTCATGCCCGTCCGGGCGCGTGCGAAATACTCCTCGCATTCGGCCAGCGTGAAGGGCGCGAGGCTTATCTGCCTGGTGACGCGGTTGTAGAAGCCGCCGTGGTCATCGATGAGGTTGTCTATCATCCACGAGGTGGCCGAACCGCACACGATGAGTAGCAGGTCGGGGCGGGCGGACCCCCACATGTTCCAGAACCGGTCGAGGGCGGCTCTGAAGTCGGAGCGGGGCGTGTCCATCCAGGGAAGCTCGTCGAGAAACACCACGAGCTTGTCGCTGCCGGGCTCGCGCAACGCCCCCTCGTCCTCGAGCAGGGCGCGCAGGCGGGTGAACGCTTCGAACCAGTCCTTGGGGATCGCGCGCTGCGGGCAGCCGTACTCTCGTAGGCTGTCGTTGAAGGACTTGAGCTGCGCGCGCGTCTTCCCGTCGGCGACGCCGGACGCGTAGAAGGCGAAGCGGTTCTTGAAGAACTCGCGGATCAGGAAGGTCTTTCCCACGCGCCGGCGACCGTACACCGCCACGAACTCGGGTTTCGGCGAATCCAGGCACGCTGCCAATCGCTCCTGCTCCCGCATTCTTCCGATGATTTCCATATATAACCTCTTTTATAAAAGACTAAAACAGATGATTGCGCCACTATTTTAGACAAATAAAAGCAATATTCAATACAAAGATGACTACATATGATAGTCAACCATTCTTGCTCTATCGCTTTGGAAACCCAAAGCCGATTCGAATTGTGGGTTCGAGTCCCACCGCCCCTACCACAACGCGAAGCGTCGAACTCCGCCGTTTGGCCCATTGACCTGGAACTTTGAATTTCTTCGTATTCACTCACTTCGGATTCGGCGAAGAGAGAATCGGGGTCGCCGCCCAATTCCATTTCGTACCAATCAGCCGCCGCCAACTGCGTGAGGAAGTCTTGAACGTCGTATCGAGGCTTTTCCAGCTCGGACGAGATCTTGTTGCCAAAAAAGCTTCCAACAACGTCAACGTGGTCATCGAACAAGTAAATCGCATCAACAAAGTATTCCAAAACCTTGTCTCTGATCGCGTCATCGCTCAGGTCTTCTTGGGCAAAGTTGCTGAAGTGCTCTTGTATGGCCCGCTCGTTTCGGGTGAGTTCCTGTTTCGCTTTCTCGCAGGCAAGAGCGTCGAGCAACGCACTTTTCTGAAACTCAAGCTCAGTTAGCCGATTTTGGGTAGTTTCGCTGAAAATGCCCTGTTCAATTGCGCGGACTATATTGCTCAGGGCTGTTTCGGTCGATTTCAGTTCGGCTTCAAGGCTTTCGAGATAGCCATTCGAATTCGAGTGACTCATCTTGTAATACTCGACTGCATCAACGGCGATCATGGCTCGGTTTTCGTCGTTAGCCAATATTTCAAGTAAGAGATCCGTTACGACTCTCTCGATTACCACCTTCTTGACGTGTTCTTTCTTGCAATTGCCCTTGCGCCTGTTTTTGCAGCCGTAATAATAATGAATTGCACCCGTCTTGCTTGTGCCCGACATTCCCTGCAGCGAGTTCCCGCACATCCCACAAAACAGCTTTCCAGTAAGCCAATACCGCGATAGGCTGCTTCCATTGCAGTTGCACATTCTCGACCTGCCCGCCCTCTTGTTCTCATTGAAGCGCCTCTGGACCTTTTCAAATGTTTCGGTTGGAACGAGCTGAGGCATCCCGCCTTCGATGATGACGTCGGCATATTTATACACGCCAATGTAGGCTCTGTTGTGAAGCGTTCCCCGCAACCCGTTTATTGTGAATCGGCCGCCGGCCGACGTCCGCACGCCGTGAGAATTCAGCTCATCTGCGATTTCCTGAAGGGGTTTCCCTTCGGCGTAATCGTTGAAAATCTTTTGGACGACGGGGGCTTTGTCCGGGTCGGGAATGTAGCGCTTATCGTCGCCGACTTTGTACCCAAGAATTTTGTGTCCGTTGCTCAATGCGCGTTCGGCATTGTACCTGTGGCCGCGCCTGACGTTTTCCGATAGCTGGTCGCTGTAGAATTGGGAAAGGGTATCGAGCAGTCCGTCGAGAATCACCCCTGTCGACCCTTCTTCGGGGCTTGCCTCCGCGACGAATTCGATCCTGCAGCCCGACGAGCGAATCTTCTTTTTGGCGATAGCTAGCTCTGCCCGGTCTCGCCCGAGGCGGTCGTTCTTCCATGTAATCAGGAATGCGGGCTTGATCTCGGAGATCTCGGCTAGCATCTGCTGATATCCGGGCCTCTTGGATGTCTTTCCAGAAATTGCCCTGTCCTCGTATTCGCGCACGATAATCAGGCCTTTTCCCCGTGCATACCGATGGGCGGCGTCGCGTTGTTGCTCAATGGAGGCCTCGTTTTGAGCGCTTGACGAGAATCGGTAGTAGGCAATCGCTGAGTTGTTATCATTTTGATTGACTTGTTTGTTCCTGGCCAAAGTTAGCCTCCTGTTCTTATCGAGCTTTGTCCCTGAATTCGTGTCATCCAATATGCTTTGGCTGCATGGTCCTTGGTTTATCCTGATGCATACACCCTTTGAACCATCATTTGAACTATCTGCCCGTCAGCAGACTTCTGCGAGATAGCTTGCTAGTGGGCAAAAGTCTGGTTCGTTGTCAGTATCTAATTCGGCTCATTCTCAATGCCCATCGCTCCTCCTCGTTTCGCCAACGCTCGTTGTTCGCGATCAGCTCTTCGAGAGTCGCGGGCATGTAACCATTAATCTCGACGCCAGCGTTTAGCGCATTCTTGTATGTCTTTAGAACAGGCCAGAACGTTTCGGGCTTGTTGCTGTGGATGTGTCCGTAGACGTGAAACGAGCTCTCGTACTTGGCTCCTGGCCATGTAAAGCAGGGGTAGTGGCACATGAAGATCCGCCGGTTCTTCTCGTCGACGTTGTACAACGCGTGCGCGACTTCAACGAAATAGTTCTCGACCTTAAATGTCTTCATCCACTTGACATCGTGGTTGCCGATGACCAGATGCTTCCTGCCGGCCAATTGTTCAACGATGCTTTTCACGCTCGTAGCCGAGCGGTACGCCAAATCGCCGATGACGAACACATCGTCGGCGTCAGTGACACGAGCGTTCCAGGACTCGATTAAGTATTGGTTCATCCGCTCGACCGAGTCAAAGGGACGATTCTCAAACCTGATGATATTTGAATGTCCAAAGTGAGTATCAGAAATGTAGTAAGCTGCCATCGGTTTCCCTCTTTAATCAGAATTGCAAATCACGAATGAGAGCACAGCACTGCTGCAGCGCGTGTGCGTAGCCAAGCCCTCAAACGGGCATGTGTTCAGTTGTTTAGAATTAGAGAACTAGAGAATGCCCGTTATGTTGGAGACATGACTGCGCATAGCGCTCTCGGCGCTTGGTCGCATACTTTTTATGCATGTTGTAGCAGTCACGCTGTCCCTCCTGGGCTTTGTATTCTGCGGTGGAAACTCGCGTACCAGGCTCCCGTTGCCCGAGCGTTTTCCTCCCGCCGATTTCATTCTATACGAATTTGACTTCGATCGTAAATGCGGCATTCGTTTAGCTCGATTCGGTTAAAGTCGCGAAACTTGTTCTACATGTCGTTGCGGTTGCCGTTGCGAGAAGTTGTGTCAGCCATTCTGTTATGAATTCAAGTCTGGATCGAGTGTGCGAGAGTGAGGTTTGAAGGCCGTTTGTAGCAAGTGTCGCATCGTGTAGAAAAACCCAATTCTTGGCTTTTTTCAACACGATGCACTTGTTGGGGTAAAACCCCAAACCCGGTTTTGTGACCGCGCATGCGGCAACGAAGTTTGCCACCTGCATCCGGTCAGCAGCTCGGCTCGGCGTCGCGTTTTCTCGTGCGTTTCGCGCACAAATGAAAACGCTTCCGCTTCGCTAGAAGCTGCCGGGGGTACCCGGACCCCGCGCGTCCATAGGACGCAAAAAACCGACAACCGTCTTCCACATTGGTTGTCAAACGAGGAAACGGAATGAGGCGAAGTTTTACAGATGGACTCGTATGATCCCATATATCATTTCCGCTTGACGCAATCGGAATACGATTACGCCTCATTCCTTTGTTCCGTTTCGGGACTTTCCCGTTCCAATTTATATCGGCTGTTAGTGCTTCTCGGTCCCTACCCATACTATGAATCGGTGACGCCGGAGATTGAAGGCTTCTACTCGATGCTCTCAATCCCGTTCATGCATGTTGCCGACCAACATAAGTTCAGCGTCGAGTTCATCCGTCAGAACACGAACATAAAGCAAGCGTTGCGTCGGTGTGAGCGCTACTTCAGAGGCAACTACTCGTACCGTTCCGAGCAAGCGCTTCAGTTGAAAGACTCTTTGCAGGAGCATCTGTACAACGTCATCGAGCGCATCAGCGATTGCGCAGACGTGCTACGCGAGTCCATCAGTATCGCGTTCACCGATGCAAATACGAAAGAGCTTTCAACACGGCAATGCGGTTTTGCTTGCGAGCCGGGAATTCGTGAGCTCCTTCAACTCAAAGCTGATGTGTTCGAGGTTTACGAAGGGTTGTACCTCAAACTCGCGCTCCGGGTTTTCGAAGAGACGTGCAAAGGGTATTTCGTCCAGAAACGTCAAATGCACGTGCAAGGCGTTGAGGTGATGCCCAGTTTCTTCGTTCGGGTCCTCGACCCGGAATCGGTTCTCCACGACCTAACCGGATGCGGTAAGTCATTCAACAGCGCCGTCCATTTCATGAACGCCTTCTTCGACGCGCCGGGTATGCCAAGCTAGTTCGACATCGAGTACAACTTGAATCGAGTGAACAAAATGCTCGACGAAACGAACGACCTGTATGACAAGTTCTGCAGCAAGTATGGGATCGGTGATGCAGCATGACCGTGTTGCAATCAATCAGCGGACACACCAACCTTCGCGCGACGAAGGATTATTTGGAACTAGGCAAGGGCAAAGTTCGCGAGTATTTCGTCGGCAACGACGGGGATAGGTGTCTTGCCAAAGACTTCCTTAATTTCAGCAGTGCGCGAGAAGAGGAGATGTGGGACACCGTCATGGACGAAGTCCGCGCTGTTAATGGCAACGACGCGCCGCACCACGGCAAACCAGCGGTAACTTTTCGCCATTTCATTCTCTCCCCCTCACCAAGAGATGAGTGCAATCTCTCGAAGCTTCGCGAACTCGCACGACGCTGGGCGGACGAATTGTTTGGCATAAACGGTTCTTTCGGCATGTATCATGTCGGGATTTTCTACCATAACGACAATTCCGAACGCGCCTCCCGCGGGTGGCCTGGTATTCCCCACGCTCATATTGTCGTGAACAACACGAATCTCAAAACGGGAAACCGACTTCATTTTTCCGACAGGGACACCCATTACATTGGCCAACGGCTCGAAGAAATCTCGCATGAATTGGGGTTGTCGTATTTCACAGTTGACCGAATCGAGCGCGAGGATGGCACCATCATCCACGAGCGCACGCATCACGAAGCGCGGGTCGTCGAAGTGGGTGACGAGTACATTTCGAAATACGAGGTTCGATACGACAGCCGGCCGTCCGCGCAGAAGATTTACGAGACGAAGGCCGAGAGGGAAATAAGGCGCAAGGGCCAGGTTTCCTGGAAGGAAGAGCTGCGCCAGGGAATTGACATCGCCATCAACCTTTCCAAAAACTTCGAAGAGCTCCGCGCAAACCTTGAGGCGATGGGTGTTCATACGGAAGAGCGGAGTGGGCGGAGGAACCGTGGCCAAGATTTAATCTTCTACTATCCGCAGAAGAACGTTGCCCACGAAGACAATAAGAAACGTTGCGGTGGCATGCGTCTTGGCCACGAGTACACCAACAACAGGCTCATCGGTCGCATGAAACTCGCTTACTACCAAAGCCTGTTCCCGGAAGACCGTGACGAGAAGCGCATCATCGACCTGGTTTCTAACGTCTACGTCGTCGGCGTCACGGACAAGAACAAGGTTGTTCTCCGTGACTTGTCGAAAGCATTTTCTGCAATCAACGGTTCTCAGATTCACACCATCCAAGAAGCGCAAGAACGCCTCGACGAGTACACCAAGCGCGTGTCGTTCGGTGATCCCAATGACAGGCGCTATGACGGATTCCGCAAGCAGATCGACAACATCCAGGCGCTGTTGCGTGTCGCTGAATATACCAACATTCTTCCTGAGAACGACCGCTGGGCAGCAACACCGCCAAAAGACATTCAGCGCCGGCGCGAGGAAAACCAGGCGTTCGTCACCAACACCAAGTACGACCTCAAAACGAAAGTCAATCGCGGCCTTCGACTCACCAGGGAAGAACACGCGAAACTCAAGCGCGAAAATCCGTCCGAGTTCCGCCGTTGGCAGCGTAACTATGCGTACGCACACCAAGGTAAGAAACTCGAACCCGAACACACCGGCGGCGGATCGAGCGGCGGCGGATCGAGACCGCCATCCCACAGCCGCTCCACACAATCGGCTCAGCGCAACAGAGCCCGCTGAAGCCGAGCGCGCGAAGGATGCGTTCGGCCTGGGGTCCGGGTACCCCCGGCAGCTTCTAGCGAAGCGGAAGCGTTTTCACTTGTGCGCGAAGCGCGTGAGAAAACGCGACGCCGAGCCCAGCTGCTGACCGGATGCATGAGGCCAACTTCGTTGCCGCATGCGCGGTCACAAAATCGGGTTTGGGGTTATACCCCAACAAGTGCAACGTGTGAGAAAAACCCGAAAGTTCGGGTTTTTCTACGCTTTGCGACACTTGCTACAAATGGCTTGAAAAAGTTAGAGATGTATTACCAATGAGGCATCGCATTTCGACGCTGCTGATTTTGGGACTGCGCAGTTCGCTTGTAATCGTTGGCATCGGCCGATGGTTTGGGTTCGGGACGGCTGAAGTACCGTATGCTGTCCGAGCTTCAATCAGGTCGAGGGATATCGCTAAGCCGCCGTCGCTTTCTTTTGCGCGGCAATCATGACGCGCAACTCGGCGGGCGTGTAGCATTCGCGATGGCCGGGCTTGCTGTGCAGTGCGGCGTGACAGTTGGGGCACACGGGTATGAGGTCTCGGACCGGGTCGACCTCGCGCATGCCGGACGATTCGCTAAGGGGGCGGATGTGGTGCACGACGGGCCTTACGCCAGGCCCGTATATCTTGGTCACGTCGTCGCCGCAAATCGCACAGGTGGTGCCCTTGATTGCGAGGCACAGGTCTTTCGCCATCTTGCTCCTGACGCTTATCGTCCCCGCGTCGGCCGTCCGCACGCGACCTTCCAAAAGCGGGCCGTACAGGGCGGGGCCTCCCTCGTCGAACATGCGCTCGGCGGCTCCGCCTTCGCCTTTGAAGTAAGACGCAACGACGTCGGGGCTTATTCCCCGGCGGACCGCGTCGGCTGCGAAGTTGCCCAGGTCGCCCCTCTTGATGACGCGGATGTTGCCGATCTCGTTGTTCAGGGGGTTGCAGTCGAGGTGGACGATCACCCGGTTGTCCGACATGCGTCCCGAGAAGCGGGCGGCCACGGCCTCCTCGATGGCGCGGAGCTCGCGTCGGGCGCCGGACCCGAACGGGACCCAGGCTTTGCCGCAGGCCAGCAGCGGCTCCTCGACGAGCAAGCCGGATTGGAGGTTCGCGACGCGCCCGAGGCTGCTCACGATATGCGAATTCTCGTGGCCGGGGAAGGGAGCCCACTGCTCGTTCCTCCCCTCGGGTGAGGCGGGCACCCAGGACAGGTTGCTCGCCTCGCAATTGTGCGGGTCGCCGTCGAGGTGCCAGGGTCGTGCGGCCCCGAAGCGGTTCTCCCCGACGACGTCTGCGAACGCATGCGCGACCAGGTCGGGCACCGTTGCGACGGCCTCGCCGCCGGGGCCGTACAGCACCTTCGTGAATCGCGCCCGCCTTGAGGAGGGCGCCCTTCCCGCGCTGAAGGGCCGCCCTTCTGCGTCGATCTTGAAGAACTTGCCGTCAGCGCCGACGAGGTACGCCTCGAAGCCGGGCACGGGGCGCCATTCGCACTCGTGGCCCCTGACTTCTGAAGGGTCGAACGTGAGGTTCTCCAAGCAGAAGTTCGAAGGATTCCCGTCGCGGAATAGGGCGTGGGCCACTCCGAGGGGGTTGGGGAGTCCGAAGGCCTCCGCGACCAGGTCGGCCGCCCTGTGGCAGTGGCGGTTGTTGAACATGTAGCGAGTCTCGTTCACGTAGCACTTGTAGAACCTCGCGTTTTCGGTCGCTATCGTCCGCCCCAGGCTGCTCACGAACAACTCGTCGCCCGTCGAGGTGACGAGGAACCTCCATACCTCGCCCGCTTTCACCGATTCGGCGAGCTCGTTGGGGTCGTAGGTGAGGTTCGCCAGCCGGCAGTCGCCCCTGTTGCCGTTTTTGAACAGCGCGTGCGCGAGCCCATGGGGGTTGGGGAGGCCGAACGCCTCCGCGACGATGTCGCCCAGCATGCGATTCACGCCGAAGCCGTTGTAGCTCTTCGCGCCGTTCCCGTGCACGATGAGGGCTGCGGGCTTGCCGTGGTCCTTCCCGATGATCCTGCCCAGGTTCGTGACGATGTAGTCGAAGCTCGGGTCGTTGACCCACTCCTCCTCCGAACCGTCCTCGCCGACGAGCGGTTCGACGCCCCAGGCCAGGTTGCCGAGCGAGTCGTTCAGCACGTCGCCGTCCTTGTGGAGCGCGTGCGCGATGCCGAACGGGTTGTCCAGGAACGCCTCGGCGACGAGGTCGGCGACGAGGCGCCGGCTCATCCCGTCGTTTGCGTACAGGGAGACGCGCCTGCCTTCCGTTTTTCGGCTTTGCCAGCCGCTCACTTTCCTGGATCCGTGTTTGTTGTCGAGCACGTCGCCGTTGGCTGTCACCGAGTAGCGGCCACCGAAGCCAGCCACCTCCCTTATGGCATTGGCGCCTAGGGTGTCGGGCCCCTCGAAAGCGTTATTGCTTGCATCACTGCAAACCATGGCTTAACCTCGTCCCCGGGAGATACGTCCTCCCGTTACGGTCCCTCGGGCCTGCCCGCCCGAGGGACTGCTCATCATATTTGGCCGCGTATCCGCTTCACATTTGCCGATTGCGGCGAAAACGTTCGCAGCCTTCTATTTATGCACCTGGTGGCAGTCTTGCCCGCGGCTTCATCATTTCGCACGTCCCTTCAATTGCTGACGTGGTCATTATATCATGAAAACGATACATATCAAAAAAGATATGTTTATGACCACACCATCTTCAAGAAAGATAGGTATGCTATTAGATATATGCAGAGGAGAGGGCGCTATGCAGTATTACGACGCGTTGAAAGTTGCCGCGAAGGAAGCGGGCATGACCATGTCGGGAATTTCGGAGCGTATCGGCAGGAATGCTGGCTACATAGCTAATGGCATTGCCCACCAATCGTCTCCATCTATCAGCAACGCCGTTCTCATGATGCGAGCCTGCGGGTTCGAAGTAGTTGCCTTGCCGATGGGGGAGGCGCCAGATGGGGCAATGGTAATCGATCCTACTCCGAAGGCTGTTGAAGCTGAGTCGACGGCCCGTGAAAGAAAACGAGCAAAGCTCGAACGCCAGCTGGAGGATTTGGCTGATTAGTCCCTGTCTACATTTTGCGGTCTGGTAGGGGCGGAGCGCGCCGATGTGTTCGATTCCGAAGTCCTCACGAAAAAAAGGACCAACATCCTGAGCGATCGGACCTTCTTCTGCTTAGCCATTGAGCTTAAGAAGCTCGTAAAGGTGGGAAGGACTTTCGAGGTATAAGCCGGTTTCCCTGTCTGCCAGCCCCGCGTAGAGGTCCGACGAGAAAAGCTCGTCCATGGCCTCGGTCATGGACGAGCCCCTTTCCTGCATGATGATCTTGACGACGTTCGCAGTCGCCGACTCTATGAGCCACTCCACCTTGTCAGGCATGGTATGCCCCGCGTTTCGCCAGGCGCGCTATCGCGCGCTCGGTATGGAACGAGTACTGGTCCGACGCCCGCTTGAACTCCAGCCCGTCCCGCAGCCTCTCCTCGGTTATGTACCCGTTTGAGAACTGCTCCAGCAGGAAGGTGATGTCGTCGTTGCCGACGGGCCCGAAGACGATGTCGTACTTCTGGTCGTGGTTGCATTCAGGCGACGCGATGTCGCTGAACGTGCGGTTCCTGTTGTTAATCACGAAGAGGGCCCACTCGATCGTCACCCCGTCGAAAACGCGAATGTTCAGCTCGGGGCTCTCGAGCAAGTCGTCGGGTGCCTCGAATTCGGTAACCACTGCTTGGCCGCCGCGGAAGCGGGCGACCCGCAGCGCCATGCGCCCGGCCTGCTCGGGCATGCTGGTTAGGTAGAACCCGCGGCCGAAATCCTTGAACGGCACCGCCAGGGAAAGGTCGATGCGCTCGATTTCGACGTTCGACCCGTGGTAAAGCCTCATGATGCGCTCCTGGCGTAGAGGTCAGATAGCCCCTCGATCGTCGACGAGACGGGCAGGGTGTGCTCGATGTCGTAGAACTCGTCGAGGGCGTCGATTCCGCCGCATCCGAGCAGCTGGAAAAAGGCGCCCTTAACGGAAAGCCCCTTCGATTTTGCGTATTCGCTGATGATCATCACCACGTAATCGACTTTGCGGGATTCGGCGTCCGACATCGTTCCCTCCCTTCTCACGAGGCGGTCATCCCGATTTTATCATGTGGGCCAGTGCTGCTGGAGGAGGTGAGACTATGGGCACAAGTCTATTCCGATGGGAGCTTAAGAGCGAAGTAGCCGTTGCGAACGGAGGAAGAGGCTATCGAGATGGCGTCAGCCTTGGGGTTACGAATCGCGTCGGTGCCGCTTGTCTCGAGGCCCGCAAACAGTTCCGATAGCGTCACGTCCAGTCCACCGGCGATCTTTTCCAAACAATCGATGCTAGGGTTTCGCTTCCCTTGCTCGAGTTTCGCCAAATAGCTGCGCTCAACGTTGACCATAAGCGCAAGTTTCTGCTGCGAAAGGCCGTTTGCCTTGCGCAGTTCCCGAATCCGGTTGCCGAGGGCTTCTCGCGTTTGGGCTGTCATGTGGACAAGCATATGGTGAAGCGGGCTTCGGAATGAGTCCGATAGGACACCGTTATCGAACATGGTGGTAACTGAAAGCACGTTGTTTGGAAACGGGCTACAGACGAGAGGTTGTTCGTCGGGTTATTTGACGAATCTCCCGCGGCTGATATACTAATTGAGTCCAAAAGGACTCAATTTGAAATTAAAGACGGCCAGCGCAGAGCGTTCCAATCAACTTCAACCGCACAACAACGTTTGTCCGTGGCGTCACACGTTAATGAAAGCGCGGGTACGCGGATGGAACAGCTGCGAAAGCTCTTGACCCTTTCGTTCGAGCTTGTTGTGGTCTTGCTTTCGACGTGTTTCATGGCGGCCGCCTTTGCCGATGCGGGAAACGTCGCCTATGCGGACGAAGTCGATACGGGCGCTTCCCGCGCTATCGCAATCGCCTACGACAATTCAGGCAGCATGGCCAACGGGTCCGATAAATGGTGCAACGCCCAGTACAGCCTCGAGGTCCTTGCGGCGATGATGGGCGACAACGATACGCTCTCGCTCTACGCGATGGACGCTCCTGGCGAGAAGCTTCACCTGACGGGCGCGATGGATGCCGCCGAGCGCGCCAAGACCGTTCACACAACCGATTTGGGGGCATCCGACTGGACCGATCCCCGCGCAACGCGCGAAGCGTACCAGTGGCTTCTCTCGCAACCAGCTGACGAGAAGTATCTCGTCATAACAACCGACGGAGAATTCAACGTGGGGGGAGCGCTTGATGACGTAAGACAGGCTGTCAACGAAGCGGTTGACCAGGGAATAGTCGTAGTGTATCTGGCCATTGGCGACCAAGCCGAGCTTATCGCCGCAGATGAGCAGCGCCGTGTGTACGTGGAATCAGCTTCGAGCAGCAACATCCTCGAGAAAATGACCGACATCGCCAACCTCATCTTCGGCCGCATGCCGCTCGATTCGTCGATGTACACCGAGGACGGCGACCTTGCGCTTGAGGTCCCCATGAGCAAGATTATCGTGTTCGCGCAAGGGGGCGATATCGAGGTTGGCAACCTGACCCTATCGGATGGCTCCACCGTGAAGCCGTCGTTGGCCCAGGTCCGCTACCGCGACCGCATGACCGACGGGCCGAACCAGTACGGCGGCGACAACCCCAACACGAACCTGCAAGGCGTCGTGGCCACCTATGATGCCAACCTTCCCAAGGGAGAGGGCCATTTCGACATAAGCGGCGCCGAGAGCATCGAGGTTTACTACCAAGTGAACGTTGGCATAGCAATCGGGCTGACGGATGATTCGGGTTTCGCCTATTCTCTCGAACCGAATTCCGACAATGTCTTGAGCGCTGGCACGTATTACGTCTCGTATGATTTCGTGGATCCAGATACGGGTGAGGAACTCGATTCTGTCCTGCTTAATGACGCGGTCTTCTCGTTGCGCGTCGACGATGGAGCTCAGGTTCAAGAAGTCGGCGCCGGCGAAGCAGTCACGTTAGAGCGAGGTACTGCTGTATTTCTTGCAACTGCCGAGACAGCTGACGGCATGAAGGTTCGTCAGCAATACACGGGGGTCGAGGTAACGCCGCCTGCCACGCCTCTTAACGTTTCGGTGGCGAGCAAGCCGAACGAGCCGGTTGATGTCCACTCGCTCGATGAAGCTGACCCTATCGTAGTGCGGGTGACTAAGGAAGATGGCCAGCCGCTTTCGCAAGAGGAATGGGATGAGACCAAGGTCTCGGTCGTCGCACCCACTGCAAGCGAACCAGAGGGGATCCTAGGCTGGTTCTTCGGAACGCCGGAAGGCATCGAACTCAGTGAGGCATCGCAAGGTCAAGAGCCGGGGACGTACGAAGTGCGGTTGGGTGCGTACAACGGTGATTCGGCCCAAACACTTTCCGGCGACGTTCCCCTCGATATATCGGCCGTGTACGACACGGGCAACGGTCTTTCGCGCGGGTCGACCACCGACAAGGTGGGAATCAGCGGCCTTTCTTTCTTGGAGAAGCTCCTGAATTGGCTGCGCATGCACATTTTGCAGCTCATCATCTTGCTCATCCTGCTGCTCATCATCGCGTTCATCATCATGGAGCTGCGCAAGCCGCGCTTGCCCAAGCTGAAGCCGCGCATATCGGGCGTGAAAGACAACGAGGATTTGCAGCTCGTATACGCGCAGAAGAAGAAGGAACATACCATCTGGCCCCCCTGGGCACCCGAAACGAACACGCTCAAGGTGTCGGTGAAAGGTCAAGCAGCATCGGTGTACCGGCTCAATGAGCGATTCCCCTTGGGCGAGAAAACCATCGGCATCGTGGCTGCGAAGACCAAGCGCGGTAAAAAGGGCGTCCGCCTATCGGATACGACCATCGCAACGCTCGACAAGCATAAGAGCGACGAGTTCTTGGGATCGAACGAGAAGTACATCAACCCGTCGTACAGCGGAGAACGTCAGATATTCACGCCTGGCGGCGGCTTCAACTTCCAAGGAAAGAAGCCGCACAAGAAGAAGGGCTGGAGCAAACCCGAGGAAGCGACGTACCGAATCACGTTCTAAAGCATGGGGAAAGCGCCTGCGCAGCAGGTAAGGAAGAAAGGATTAGGCATGGCGGCAACACTTATCGTAGGCTTGGGCGGCATGGGCCAGAAGGTGGTCAAGCGCATCTCGAAGATGATCGATCGCGAGGGCCTCTCGAACGTCGAACTGGTGGTCATGGACACCGACGTGAACGACCTGCGCGACACCAAGGAGAACTTCCCGCGCATCTTCACGGTGCAGACCTCGCCACGCGGCACGGTAGGAGGCGCGCTCGACCAGAACCCCTATGCGCGCGACTTGTGGTTCCCCGTGAACGATGGCCTTACCGGAAAACCTTTCACCGAAGGCGCCGGCCAGGTTCGCGCCGTGTCGCGCCTGGCGCTCGACCACGCCATCGAGCAGGGCTACATGTCCGAGCTGGAAAAGGCCATCGAGAAGCTGCACAACCTTTCCGGCGAGACCATGCGCCAGGAAATGCGCATCATGCTGGTGGGCTCGAACAACGGCGGCACGGGCTCGGGCTTGGTGCTTCCCGTGGCCATGTTCATCCGCAACTTCCTCATCACGCGTTACCAGGACAACTCGGCCATCATCCGCGGTTTCTTCCTCGAGCCCGACACCATCTTCGACCTCATTGTCGACGAGGAAGAGCGCAACAGCCTGCGCTGCAACGCCTATGCCACCATCCGAGAGATCGACGCGTTCTTCCGCAAGGAATACGCCGGCGAAGGCGACGAGTTCAAGCACGTCGTGTTCAATGCGCCGCAGCCGGGGTCGGGCGAGCGCGTGGATTATCCGAACATCCTGCCGTACCACTTCGTGTTCTTGATGGACGCCATCAACAGCGAAGGCGAGCACTTGCCAAGCCACGATGCGTACCTGCAGCATGCAGCCGAGACAATCTACGCCCAGGCGCTATCTGCCGTGTCGGCGCGGAGCAATTCCAGCGAGGACAACATCATCCGCAACCTTGCGGCCAACAACGGGCGCAGCCGTTACTGCGGCGCTGGTTCGTCGTTCTTGGAATACCCCGTCGACCAGGTGCAGCGCTACATCGGCCTGCGGTGGGCGGCTGACAACATCTCGCAGGAGTGGCTCGAGCTCGACACGCAGTACGAGCGCATGCGCCGCGACGATGACGAGCTGAAGATCGCCGATTACTACAGCAGCACGTTCAAGAGCCTCATGGACGGCGTGCCGTTCTACAAGAAGATTGGCCGGCGCGTGTACACGGAATACGAAGGCGAAGGCGGGCGCATCATGCGCGAATGGCCTGCCGACGAGTTCCCCGATGCGGTCATGACCCGCGCAGAGAACGTCATCGAATCCGAGCTCGGAAGGCAGTGCAGCGACATGCAGCACGCCATCGCGCAGTTCGAAGAGGCGGCCATCCAGACGACGAACGAGGGCATCGAAATGGTCGCAGACGATTCTGACGACCCCGTTTCCGAGCTCACCGCCCAGTACGAGCGTTTTTACGAGGTGGCGCGCCGCTACAATGCCGCCATCGACAACGAGGTCGAAACGGCGGCAAGTCGCATCGCCGCCGCCACGTACCTGGTTTCCGATTTCAACAGCAACCCTCTGGAATCGAACTCCTCGCCTTGGCAAATCGAAAGCCTGCTCAGGATCGAGGACGGGTCGGGCGTTGGCGCCATTCACCCCGGCGCGGTGCGCTACATGCTCTACCAATCCTCGCTGAACCTGGCGGAGGAGATCGAGGACTGCGAATCGAACATCGCGTCCGCGAAGAGCGCCATCAAAAGCTTCATCGACCTCCAAGACCGGCAGGACGACGCTGCCGAAGAGGTCGAGGATGACGGCAAGAAGGGGAAGAAAGGCAAGCGGAAGATTAAGCTGTCGCTTCCGTGGCAGGGCGGCGCATCGCTTGACGAGTCGACCATTTCCCTCATGTTGGGTCAAGCCGATGGCCTTACCCGCTTCAAGAAGAACATCGACAAGCGCCTCGAGTTCACGGTGAAGAAGGCGTTCC
Source organism: Eggerthellaceae bacterium (assembly GCA_017459925.1). Classification (GTDB taxonomy): domain Bacteria; phylum Actinomycetota; class Coriobacteriia; order Coriobacteriales; family Eggerthellaceae; genus UBA9715. The sequence goes on along the minus strand of JAFUCC010000016.1, from coordinate 20,230 downwards.
TCGTCGAGGCGAAGAAATACGTCGACGCACTCAGCGATGCATTCGAGGGCTTCTACTCGTACCTTGGCCAGCAAATCGACAACCTGACTACCGAGGCCGATTCCATCGAGAACGATCCGCGCTACAAGAACGACGTCGAAGGCCAGACGCACCGCTACGTGTGCGCATCCACCAGGTGCCTGCAGGGTCTGAAGGACGAATGTCCGGTGAAGGGCGACACGTCCGAGCTGCCGTTCGAGCTGTGCGGCCGTATTTACAACAGCTTGCTCGCGTTCACGAAGGTGAATAAGACCGAGCGCTCGAACGAGGTGAAGAACCAGGCATTCAAGGATATCTTCAACGAGACCATCGTCGATTACTGGGTCGAGCGCGTCATGGACCCGACGCAGGGTTACCCGCTCGTCGTCGACAAGAACGTGGCGCAGGCCATCGCCGCCGAGGCCGTGTACCTGCACGACGGCCCGTTCTCCGGCAAAGACGAGCAAGCATCCTATGTCAACAGCTACCTGCGCACCGTGTTTGACCAGACGTTCCACCTGGCCGCCCCGTTCATCGAGCCGCCCGTCGGCGAGACGCCGCGCACGTTCAAGACCTGCGCCTATTCCGAGAGCATCCTGGATAACGCGGGCGGATACGCCGAGGCGCTCACGGAAAAGCTCGCGCAGTACAACGCGACGAAACTCCCTTCGCGCGAGTACAGCAAGTACTCCATCATGTTCTACCGTTCGATGTACGGCTTCTGCGCCACCAACCTGCCGAAGTACGCGCCTGCACATGGCGGCATGCAACCCATGCCGGAAGGCGAGTACCACCATGCGTACTTCATGTTGGTGAACCAACTCTCGCCCAACCTGAAGGAAAACAAGCTCATTACGCCCCACATCGACAAGAACTGGCATTTGGTCGAGGCGCTGCCCGACTTGAACGAGGAGCATGAAGCTCTCATCAGGGAAGAAATCGTCCACGCGTATCTGTTCGGCCTCATTTACCAGCAGTTCAAGGCGCGTCAGATTTCCACAGGCGACGATGTGTACTACCTGACCAGCACCGCACGCCAGAAGGAAACCCATCTGTGGGTGTCGAACGGCACGCCGTGCGACCGTTTCTACGAAGTGTACGACGCCATGAAGTTCAACCCGCGGGCCGTGAAGAAGCTCATATCGCGCAGCGCCGAGGAGCTGACGCGCGAAAGGAACAACACGGTCGGCCTTTCCATCGAAAGCTGCAAGCTGCTGAAGAACGTGCGCTCCGAGGCGTTCAAGCGCTCCTGGAACGATGACGCCGTGAAGGAAGCGGCGCGCCTCATCATTGCGGACATCCTTTCGCTGAAAGAACGCGACGCGGACGCCGCCTCGAAACCTGCACATCGCCTCGACACGGCGCTTGTCACCGACTTTTTCGGTCTCGGTGACGAAGAGGTCGACAATTTTGGATGGGATTTCGGCGTCGACGAGGAACAGCCCGCCGCTCCGGCTGGCGATCGCGCCCGCAGATCGATACTCGAGATTCCCGTGTACTACCGCATCTCGCTTCCGCAGTCTGAGACGCGCAGCGGCGAGATCGACACCATGATTGAGAGCATCTTCAGCATCGTGCGAGCCCATTTGGCTAACTTCACGAGCTCTGATGACCTCGACGACCAGAGCGGCCAGTTCTTCGAAGAGCAGTACCTGCTGTTCGAACGCAACCTCGTAAGCGTCGAGCGCGCGTTTCCGGGCATCGGGACGAACGGCGTGGTGAACACCATTCGCGAGAAGACGCTTAGCTTCCTCGAGCCAGTCGACAGCCGCTTCGAGCGGATGAAGAAGGTTCAGGTTGGCATCGAGAAGGCCTGGCGCTCGATTCGTTAGCAGCTGAGACATGAAAACGGTACTGTTTATCGACAAAGCCGACGAAGAGGTCTGGAGCTCGTTTTTGCGCTACGACTTCGTGCTCGACGAATACGGCGAAGCGGGCGCGTTCGACGTGTGCGACTGGCATCCCGATGGGATGTCGGTCAGCGCCGCCGTGCCGGAATTGGCTGACATCGTGGGAGACGAGGAGTCGTGGCGAGCAATCATCGTATGCGACCTGCGCAAGGAGATGGTTGAACCGGAAACCGACCGGCATTTCGACAATCCGTACGACTTTCCCGAAAACTACGACGTTTCTGCGGGAGAGCCCTTGCGGGAATCGCAGCGCCCCGTTGTGAGACTTGCCCAAATGCTCGGAGGCCTGCCCGAAAAGTCGGTGATTGAATGGCCCGATTTTGCAAAATCGGGCCGCGAAGCGGCGGATGCATCCGACAGGCCCGATGACATCATCCTTGCTGACGAGGCCATAAGCCTCAACGAGTTCGAAGTGTTGCTTCCGCAATCGGACGAGCGCTACGACCTGCTGAAGCGGTATCGCCTCGGCGTGGCCCGCCCGCAAGAACTGCTTTGCATCACCCCGCGAGATATCGACTCCGATCTCGCCCAAGAGCGCCGCAGCGACTTCGAGGAGGAACGACAGCTCCGCGAGAGCCGCGAAATCGAGCTCATCGAAAAGGCCAACTGGAAAGGGTTGGAAGGGCTCACGGATGAAGAGAGGGCCGAGCTCGAGGTCGAGGTGCCCCTGGGGTTCTGGCAGCGAAACAGCTACCCGTCCTCGGCACGCTTCATCGTGTGCGACAGGCTTGCAGCGGCGACGCCCGACGAGCATGCGTCCGATGCGTCCGAATCGCCGAAGTCCCAAACCGGCGGCGTCGCGTCTGCCACGAAACGCGACCCTTGGTTTCACTTCTGGCTCAGCGTGCTGGCTATCGTGGTGGCGGACGTCCCGCCATCTTACCTGCGTCCGTACAAGGTGCACGAGATTCACGTCGATTTAGACGAAGAGCAGCTCGACTCCGTTTTCTCGCGGCGCTACACCGAATGGTCGGCGGTTCGCCGGCGCATTGCGTTGGAGCTCGAAAGCGAGGAGCTGAAGCTTGCCACTTCCGACCTGTTCATGAGCGAGGTCCCCGATTGCACGACGAGCATCGCCGTGTCATTCGACTCGGTGGACGAATCGGGTTTGCATGCTGACCCGAACGAGGTTGGCTTCATCAAGGACGCGCCAGAAAACGACCGGTCTGTGTGGGCTCGCCAACGCGCATCCATCCTTGACGAGTTCCGCTCGCTGCTGCGCGCCCCTGCCCGTGGGCTTTCCATGGCCGCAGCCCGGTTCCGCATGTCCAACACGCTTGACCCGAGCGTGTTGGAATACTGCGTTCTGAACGGATACCAACGCGCCGAGCTCGAGGACGAGGTGCAGGCGATGGAGTACGACCTTGCGCGCGATGTGGGGCTTCAGTCGTTCAACATAGCGTCTCACCGCTCGAGCATCGATGATGCAAGCGATGCCATCGTCGAGTCGATCGGCAGGCGCCCGAGCAAGTCGCAAGCAATCTTTGCGGCAATCGCCGCGTGCGTGGCGCTGTTCATAGGGCTCGCTCCCTACTGCTTTGGCATCATGGGCGGGGCGGCTTCGAATGCGTCGGCCTGGCTTGTAACGGTGGCGTGTTGCCTTGTGCTGCTTGCAACGGTGGCCATTACTCTGCTTCGGATGCGCAATAACGTCCGCGACTCGTATCGCAGTTTCAATGGAGTTATCTCGCGGCTGCTGGCGAATCTTCATTCCGACGCGAACCGCCTCGGCGCACGGCTTTCGGCTTATGCCGCATTCAAGAAGAAGCAAGAGATTCTGTATCGGCAGAAGCGTCGAGGCGCTCTTACCGAGCGGGCTAAAGGGCTCGATCAGCAAGACGCGCTTCTGCGCACGCGCATTGACGACATATTGCGAATTGCGCCAAACGCCACCATCAACCCCGACTTGTACAACGGCATCTTGCGCGGTGGCTGGGATCGGGCGTTGAACCTGCTCGAGACCCCGTCATTCTTCAGCGTATGCGATGCGTGGCGCGTCGAGCGCACCCTGAACGGCGGGACAGCCTCGCAAATGGCCGTGAAAATGCCGTACAGCTTCATTGTGAACATGGGCCTCGAGCCCATCGACGTGTGTTAGGGGGTTCCGTGCTGCAATCGTTACTCATGGTGCTCGGCGGCTCGGTCCCGTTTTTGGCTACGGTGTTCGTAGTCGCCAAGGCCAACTGCGTAAAGACGAACCGCTACCGGCAGTTGTTCCTCCCCGTCGTGGCAGTTGTGTACGGCGTCGTGCTCATCGTGTGGTTCAACGACATCAACAACCTCATTCAGTACGGCTTGGGCATGTTGGCGCGCTTCGTGCCGCCCCTCGCGTCGTTGAACACCGCGTTCGTGGAGGCGGTGGTGTTCAATTGCCTGTTCATGCTTGCGTTTGCCGCCGTGAAAACCGCGTACCGCGGCGTCATGATGGCGGCTTCGAAGCCGTATGAAAGCGCCCTGAAAGGGCTGTTCGGCGCGTTTTACGACTACGACGAGGAATACGAGCATTGGTATTTGAGCGAGGAGTACAGGGGCGTCCGCCGACTGTTCCGCAATTTGTTCTACGCGGCCGCGGTGATAGCAACGCTGCTGTTCTTGGCGTCGCGCGGGTTCTCCGATTTGCCGGCTTTCCGCAACCCGTTTTACCCCGCATACGCCGTCGTCGTCATAGGCGAGGTGTTCTTCTTTCTCGACGGCCTGACCAAGGAGGAGTACAAGCAGAGCGTCGAGTTCGAGGATGACCAGGCGGCGCGCGTGTTCCAATACGCGAAGGTTCAGAAGTCGCTCGAGCACTATTTCGGCGATCGCGTCCTGCACGCCTTCTCGCGCAGTCGGCGGCGCACTTCTGCGGGGTCGCATCACGATTTCTGCGAGGAGCTCAGCCATAGCGCCCAGTTCTCGGAGCGCGTGGCGGGGGCTTACTTCATGGCTCTGACCGACAAGGGGCTCGTGGGGCGCGGCTCGGTGGGCGACTACGACGAGCTGAACCACGACGTCGTCATGAGCGTGGTGAAGCTGCTCGAAGGCAAGAGCGTGATGTTCGCTTCGCCGTTCTACCGCGACTACCTGCCTTACGTGTTCCTCCCCATGAACGCCCAGCTGCTGCGCGACGGCAAGGCCCTCGTGCTTCATGCGGGTGAAAGCGGCACCGATGCCAGCGCCGACAATGCGGGGGCTGGCCTTGCGGGGTTCGTTTCCGACGGGCTCGCTTTCGTGACGAACGTCCGCGACATGTGGACGGTCGGGAGCCTGCCGCACGAAGGCGACGCGTACCCCGATGTGGCCATCATGCCGTTTTCGGATTTAGGCGACACGCGCACCATCTTGCGCAACTCCGACTTCTTCAAGCAGGTGAGCTTCGCCCTGGTAATCGACCCCTCCAGCATGCTCGCCACGTATCAGGTGGGCCTGAACATCCTGGCCGAGCACTTATCCGTCGGCAGGGACGTGGCGTACTGTATTTTCGATAAGAACAGCGACGGGCTCGTCGACTCGCTCTCGCATGCGTTGCGGACGAACCTCACCGAAGTGGGCGCGACCGAGTACTGCGAGGGGACGTCGGTCGGAATGCTTTGGAGCGTCGACGGCGAGTTCGTCCAGCACCGGCTGTTCCCCGATGTTGCCCACTACCTCGGGTTCGGGTCGGAACTGGGGCTCGTCGCCCTGTGCGCCCAGATATCGAAATCAGCCTGGGCGGCGCGCGATTCCGTGCCGCTGGTCGACCAACGCTGGATACTCGGTCAATACTATGGCGAGATCTTTCGCTTCGCCAACCTTCCGCAAGAGCAGGGGCAGGTCGACAAGCGCTTCGAGTTCTACCCGGACATGTGGTCGATGCCCAAGGAACCGCGTCGCTTCGTCGTGGCGGAAGACGAGTTCAACAACCTGTTCGAAATGAGCCGCCAATTCTCGACGCGCGGGTCGGAAGAGGCGTTCGTCAACGTGCTCTCGCCCAATTACCTGCTGCGCGATTACATGGTGCAGAACTCGGACATGTTCGCGAAGGATCCGAAGGCGATCCCCGCGTTCGCTCCCGATTACTCGAAGAGCGAGCGCAACGTCGTCTTCTCCATCGTCATGATGATGGTGCAGGGCGAGCGTCGGCTTCTCGAAGGCGACGTGGCGGCGCGCCTGCGCTACGCGGGCGTGCTGGACGGGCGCAGTGTCCGCGAGGCGCTCGAGGGCATGATGATAGAGCACTTCGAAGTTGCTGACGATGACGACCTGCCCGAGAACCATATCGTGGTCACCGAGGTTTCCGAATACGTGCCGGCCCTGCGCGATATCGTGACCAACCGCTATTACGAGCTCGGGGAAGACGCGCGCATATCCACGGCGTTCGAGTCGCTGCGCAACGTGCCTCTGATCACCGAGGCGCCCGACGGCTCCGAAATGCTCTTGGGCTCGCGGTTGTACGGGCATGTGTACCAGCTGTTCCTGCCCGGACAGTTCCTCACGGTGGAAGGCAAGTACTACGAAGTGCTTTCCATGTCGAGCGATGGGGGCGTCATGCTGCGGCGTGCCGCCGACCACTTCACGCGGCGCCGGTATTACCGGCAGCTGCGCTCGTATGCGGTGAGCGATTGGGAGGAAAGCGAGAGGCCGGGCGATACGCGGACGATCGGCGGTATCCGCATCAGCCAGGGGCGCGCATCCATCATCGTGGAAACGGCGGGCTATCTCGACCTCGCCGACTACGGTGACCTGGAAGACGTCCGGCGAATCGAGCTGTCGGACATTCCCGTCCGCCGCTATTGCAACAAGAGCTTGTTGCGAATCGACTTCCAGGGCGCGTCCAGCGCTGCCGTCACGACGCTTGCCGTGCTCATGAGCGAGCTGTTCAAGACGCTGTACCCGAAAGACCACTCCTACATAGCCGTGCTCGCGCCTGCATGCGAGCTTCTTCCCGAAGGGGTCCTGTATTCAGCCGATTGCCCGGAAAGCGAAAGCTGCGTGTACATCGTCGAGGACAGCCTCATCGACATCGGGCTTGTTTCGTCGATCGACCGCAACATCATGCGCGTGCTCGAGATGTGTTGGGATTACCTCGATTGGCACGGCGACATGATGGAGGGGAAGCGGCCCGAGCCCGAGCGCGTCGAAGTGGGCGAGTTCCCCGGCGACCCAGAGCCGTACGAGCCGCCGAAGGGGCTTTTCGGCCGCCTTGTCGACCGCATCAAGGGCCTGTTCGGCATAGGGAAGCAGCGTAAGCGCAAGGGAGGCGAAGGAGACGGCTCCCCCGCGGCTCCCGAATCGCCGGCGGCTTCCGAGCCCGAGGCGAAAGACGAGCCTGAATTCGCGTTCGAGCTGGAACCCGAATCTGAGCCTGAGCCGGAATCGGAGCACGAGTTCGAGGGAGGGTTCGAGCAAGAGCCCGAGTCCGAGCCGACGTCTGCACCCGAGCCGAAGTCTGAACCCGACGAGGGGGATGAAGAAACGCAAGGAGAGGGGGTTGAAGATGGCGACTAGCGATGGGCTCGTTGAGGAAGACAGCGCTCTGCTTGGCGGGGTTGAAGGCCCCGATGCTTCTGAAGCTCCTGGCGACGACTCGTACAAGCTGAATCATTACTTGCTGTTCGGCGCCCACTCAACCGAGATCTACGATGCCGTGTTCGATTGTAATACGGCCAAGGACTACCTAGCTGATATGGGCGTCGCAACCGATGGGCCACTTACGCAGGCACGCAAGCTGAAGGGTAAGTCGAGCCGCTACGCCGGGTATCGAGAGCCTACTGAGCGGTACTGCGACTTCTGCGGCAAAGCGTTGTCGGGTGCAGAGTACGAGCGCTTGAAGGACGGTCGTGACCGCTGCTCCGATTGCAGTGGAACCGTCGTGCATGGCAAGGAGAACTTCGAGGTTCTGTTCCATCAGGTTCGTGAGGGGCTGATTGAGAAATATGGAATCGACCTGCCGGCAAAGATGACTGTGCAGGTCGTCTCGACCAAGAAGCTCGCCCGTGCAACTGGAAAGAAATTCGTGCCATCGAACAACTTCGACGCGCGCACAGTCGGTTTGGCGACCAATCGCAAGGGCAAATATGGCGTCATGTTCGAAAACGGCGTGCCCCGCATCAGCCTTATAGCGACGACTGCGCACGAGCTTACGCACATCTGGCAGTACTCGCATTGGGATGCCGACGCCATCGAGAAGAAGTATGGCGAGCATACGCTAGCGATATACGAAGGCATGGCCAAGTGGTCCGAAATTCAGTATCTGTTCCTTATGAACGAGACGACGCAGGCCGAACGTGTCCTTGCCAACGAAGTGTTGCGAACCGACGTGTACGGCTTCGGGTTGCGCCTGTTCATGAACGAGTATCCGTTTTCGCGCGGGATTCTGCTCGAGGGCGATACTCCGTTCAACCACGTGGAGGGGCCCATTTAGCCCAGCGTCGATTTGCAGGAGGTAGAACATGAAAAAAATAATCGCAATCATCGTTGCCCTGGCTGTATGCCTATGTATAACGGGCTGTGGTCCGAGCGATTCAGGGGCGAAGGCCACAGTTGAGAAATACTACGCCTCGTTGAATAACGGGGACTTGCAGGGCATGATCGACTGCTGTGACAGTGCGACCTCCGCCGCGATTAACGGCTCGATGGACCTGTTGTCTCTTCTCTTGAACTCCTCCGGTTCGTCGGATGTCGATGTGCGCAGCTACATCATGCAGCTGTACCCCTCCATTGGTTCCGCACTTAGCCAACAGGGCGTTACGTATGAGATGAAACCGACTAGGATCGATGTTAGTTTCTCCGATGACACCCACGCTACGGCGAACGTCAACGTGCATATATCCGTCATGTCGGGGTCGGATACACAGGAGGTCGATCAGACTGAGACGTTTTCCATGGTCAAGGAAGGCGACAACTGGAAAATAGACTTATCGGACCAGTTGACGAACGCATTCGGTTCGGCCTTTGACATAGCCGGCGGCCTGCTCGGGCTGTGATTACTTGGCGGGCGAAACGAAGGGCAATAGGTTTGGGGGTCGTAGAGAAAAAACTGCTGAGGCGCTTTCGGCTCGCCAATTTCCTCGACAACCTTTTGTCGCGTGGGTTCGCTTCCTTGGCCTGGGCGTTGTTTATTGCCGCGCTCGTGATTGTGCTCATTTCGGCCTTCGCTTATTTCCTGTTTTGCAATGAAACGGGCATGACCGTCGGAGAGGCGTTCTATTCTGCGTTCGCATACACCATCAATCCGGAATTGCCTGAGTTTTCCGACGCCTCGATGGGGCATGGCCGCATGGCTATCACCGTCGTAGTTGTCATCATCGGCTTGCTCGTAACCTCAGCCCTCGTCGGCATTATCACCACAGCCTTGACGACGTTTTACGAGGGGCTGCAGCGCGGCTTCTCTCCCGTTCTGGAAACAGGTCACATCGTCATCGTGGGGTTTAACGAGAATGTCCAGACGATTATCCGAGAGCTGCGGCTGGGGCATGAAGGGGACCGTGGACAGTGCTTTGTCGTACTCGACGACAAGATGACCCGAGAGGAAATGGAGAGGCGCCTTTCGGGCTTCGTCGGGGCGTCTCTTAGCAAGTTTGAAAAGCGCACAGGATGCCGGATCGTTTGCCGAAACGCAGAACTACGCCAAGTCGATGACTTGCGCCGATGCGCTGTCGAGCGGGCTCATTCGGTCATCATCAATGATTACGATGACGCCCTAATTCTGAAAACTCTACTCGCCGTGGCTTCGCTTATGCGCGAAGAGAAGGTGGCCAATCCGGATTTCGTTCTACCCACGACGGTCTGCACGTTCCGCGAGAGCCAATTTGCTCGCGCCGCCGAACATGCTGCCGAGGCATCGAGTCTACGCATCCTTTCGCTTTCGGACACGCTCTCTAATCTTATTGCCAAGACTTGTTATCAGCCCGGGCTGTCGAGCGTGCTTTCCGAGATATACAGCTACGAAGGCTCAGAGCTTTACATCCGTCCAGCAGATGATTGTGTGGGCATGCGGTTTGATGAACTTGCCGGTAGATTCCACGAAGCTGTTCCGCTAGGCATTTGCCGCGCTGCCGGCTCCAGTGCAACCAACGGTGCGCTTGACGTCATCATGAACATCCCTTCCGATGTAAGTGCGGCGGCGTACGACGAAGCCATGACGATTCGCGAAGGCGACGAGTTGGTCATGCTGTCCCACGATGGAAGGGACATGGACCTGCTTCCGCCTGCCGATGGCGACGTGGTGTTTCCCGAGTTCGAATTCGACCAAAATCGGGAGCTGCGAGAGGCCTCGAACCAGATACTCGTAGTCGGCTACGACGAGACCTTCGATCAGACCATCGTTAACCTTGCGCGGTATTACAGCGCCGTCCGCCCAGCGGGCGAGCCGATTAACTGCACCATCAAGCTGCTATATCGGATAAAAAGAGAACCTCGCGTAATGGCCGCTCGACAGCGGTTCCTATCTCAGGGCATAGAGGACATCCCCGTGCGTGAGCTCGAGACCACGCACGGTTCCAACAGCAAGGGCAATGCCAATACCGATATTGAGATTCTGTCTACTCGCGTTGAGTTCCAGTGCGCCATGTCCGATGTCATCGACCTCCCTGTTTTGGAGGGAGTGTTCTTCTCGGGGGAGCGGTTCAGCCACGTTATCGTGCTGAGCGATCTGAAAATGAACCAGGAGGACGCCGATACCGAGACGTTGCTCACGCTGCTGTACCTGAAGGCTATCGCCGAAAACGCGCGAAGCGGCGACTATGGCGAGAGCCATTTAGCGCCGTTCCGCATCACCAGCGAGATTCAGAACATGGACAATGTTGATCTGGCCTACAACGAGTATGTCAGCGACTACATTATCAGCTGGAAGTTCATCGCAGCACTTCAGGTGCAGATCGCCGAAAGCGGGCATCGGTACCGCATTCTTCAGGATCTTCTGCGCCCGGGCGGCGCCGATATTCAGCTCGAGTCTGCCGATCTGTACCTCCCATGCGAACACCTCGATGGGCAGACTCCCGTTGACTTCGACCGCCTGGCTCGCCATTTGCGTTCGCCTTTGGACCCGAAGGAGAAACGCGTGTTGCTTGGTTATGTCGACATGGCCACAGGCACGCATCACCTGTGCCCCATGCGGGGAGCAGATGGAAAAAAGATCGTACGCCTTGGGCCTGCCGACATGCTCATCATCATAAAGGCGTGCTGATTTATGGAGGGCTTGCGGGTTGTTGGGGCGATTGCGCTGACGGTCGCCTCCACCGTGGCGCTGACTGTGGTCTTCAGCCTTTCGGTTGACGCGGCGGCGGGGCTGTTCCGCGCGCATGCCGAGCTCGCCTTCGCTTTTCCACTTGCCGGCATCGTTACATGGGCGGCATATCGCGTCCTGCGCGTGCCGTTTGGGTGGGCGACCAAGCACATCGTCGGCAACGAGGGACACAGCGAGCCCGTGTCTGCGCGGGTCGTGCCCGCGATATTCGTTGGGACATGCCTGACGATCTGCGTAGGCGGGTCAGTGGGCAAGGAGGCGGCGGCGTTGCAGATGGGCGGCGGAATGGCGGCTACGTTAAGGCGCCTCTTCAAGCTTGGCCCCGAGCGTGAGCGCCTCTTATGCGCATGCGCCCTCTCGTGCGCGCTGAGCGTGTTGCTTGGCACCCCGGTGGCCAGCGCCTTGTTCGCGGTGGAGGTTCTTCAATATCGGTCGCACAAGGTGTGCGATTATCTTGCCATTGCCGCCTCTTCGGCTGTTGCACGGGCGGTGTCGTGGGGTATGTCGCTCGATTCGCTCGCAATCGATGGCTCCGTCCCCATGGCTTCGCCCGAGCTGCTGGGAGAGACCCTTGCGCTGACCGCGGCCTGCTCCCTGTTGGCTGCGTGCTTCTGTTTGGCGCTCGCCTCGTTGCGCTCGCTTTCAGGTCGGAGGGGTGTTCAGGTGCCGGTTCTCGTTGCGGGCAGCGTTGCGGCCGCCGTGTTCGTCTTGGCGTTCGGAGGCGATGCGTATTCCGGGACCGGCATGGCCCAGATTGCTCCCGCGCTTTCTGGAAACGTAGTCGACCCCTTCTTCATCGGCAAGTTCCTGTTCACGCTTGTTCTGCTCGGAGTTGGCTTCAAGGGTGGCGAGATCATGCCCACGCTGTGCATTGGGGCCACGTTCGGCTGCTTCGCCGGCTCTGCGTGCGGCGTCGATCCGGCGTTCACGGCGGCCATCGCCTTGGTGGCGTACTTCACGGCTTGCACGAACTGTCCGCTTGCTGCCGTGGCACTTGCGTGCGAGGCGTTCAGCCTGTTCGGATTCGGCTGGTACCTCCTAGCTTCCGCACTTGCCTATGCGCTGACGTTCCGAGTCGGTTTCTACGCGAACGGCGATTTCTATCCCGAGCTTCTGAAAGATGCTGTGGCTGCCTTGCTTTCAAGGGGAGGGCGCAGATGACGAGGCGTATTGAACGAGCTGAGACGATGGGCGGAGGGCGGAGTGCGGGCAGCGTTCCCGTTGCGCGTTTTGGGCCCGACGGCTCTATGCTCCTCGATATGGCGACGGGCGAGGTTCGCCGCCTTGGCTCGACGGCATCGCCGCAGGCGCTGACAGCGTCCGAGCTTGTTATTCTCAAGCACCTGTGCAGTAAGAAAAGCCACTCTGCGACTGTTGACGAGCTGTATTCGTTGAATCATGGTGGCGGGGCTGACAGCGGGACGAAGGACGCTGCGCAGCGGAAGCGGAGCATTCAGCAGCACATGTGCAACATCAGGGCGAAAATTGCCAAGGCGGGCGGCCCGGAAAGCGCCATCGTGACGAACCGGGCTACGAAGAGTTACCAGGTTGTGGTTCCCGACGCCCACGGTGTCGTTTCCACTGCGGCAGAAGGCGCTTGTGGCGCACCGGCGGCGAAACTTCCGATGCGAGGGCAGGCTGAGGGCGTGTCGAGGATGTCCGTAGGCGATTTCGCCGCAGATGAGGACTGGTGCGAGCGCCTTTCCGAAGAGGGTGTCATCGAAATCGCCAATCAGGCGGGCACGGTGGGGTGGCTGGTGTCCGATGAGGGCTTGCGCGCCTTCATGCAAGCCTATTCCTGTCTTGACCGGGCAGTGGGCCAAGCCCGAATCGCGGCGTTGGCCGCGCGTCTTGGTTGCGAAGCATCCTGAATCGTCCTGAGTGAATGCTGAACAAATGCTGAACGGTCGTGCCTATACTCGCCCTATGGTTTCGGTGGCGGCATTCGACTGCCCGGGACATCCAAACGAAAGGGGTAAGTTATGGCTGAGAACTGCACATGTCACGAAGAGAAGCGGCTTTCGATGTGGCAGCGCATGTGGCACAGGGTGCGCATGGTCACATGGAGTTGCCCGCGCTGCGGGCGTCCTTTCGCCACCGAGATGGAGCGCAACATCCACATGATGTCGTGCGGAAGCTAGCCGTCGGGCGCGATGCTCAGGGCTCGATAGGCGAGTGCCTGCATTCATGGCGATGCCTGATTTCCAGATTGGAGATCGTCTCATGAAGAAGCTGTTCTCTCTGATGGCGGCGACGCTAGCGGCCGTCTTGCTGTTGTTTCCGAATGCCGCGTTCGCCGACGACTCCTTCCTTGTAGGCGATTGGGCCACAAGTAGTGGTGATGCGACATTCTCGTTTTACGAAAATGGCACCTGCGTAAGCGATTTCGGCTTATGGCCCGAAGAGGGCACATGGAAGACCGAGGACACGGGAAGCGCCGCCTTTCCTATCGAGATAGACGGGTCGAGCGTCTTGTGGCTCATGCAACTTGCGTATGGCGGCGTTGACGAGGGCTACCATTTCGAAGTGTTGAAATGCAACGACGACAACTTCTACTTGGTCCAGGTGTACGGCGATTACACGGCATGGTCTTCGAATTGCAAGTTGCCGCTGACCAGGGTTGGCGCGAAAGCCGATTTCACGCTGCCTTCCGAGGGCTCTGCCCACGAGCCAAACGAAACGCGAAGCGAGGGAAATGATGAGGCCGAAGCGAGCGCCTCTAGCGAGATTCAGAAAATGGACGTTGCATTCGACGACGACAACACCGTCAGCTTGAATTGGGGCTGGGATTTATTCGGCAAGGATTCTTCGGAGTACGATCATGACATCGCCATGGCGGCGCTCGTCCTCAGCCAAGCCGCAGAGCTGGGGCAGCAAGCAGGCGAGCAGCGCATGCGTGATTTGGGTTTCGAAAACACGTCGTCCGTTTACTACGGCGGTAATGCCGAGAACGCCGAAATGCCCGCAACGGTGTTTGCGTCCAAAGACATCAGCCTGAACGGAGCGCAGAGAGTTGTCGTGGCTATTGCGGTGCGGGGCACGAAAACGGACGAAATCGGAGACTGGCTCACTGATTTGCGTTCCCAGATAGACGGGTTCTATCCTGCGGCTGATAACGTGCGCAATCAGTTCAAGTCCTATTATGGCAGCCTGAGCGATCGGTATGGGTTTACCGTCAACTCGTCAAATACGATTCTCTTCATTACCGGTCATAGCATGGGTGCGGCAGTGGCCAGCCAACTTGCGCAGATGCTAGAGGGAAGCTGCGGATCGAGGAATGCCATTTTCGCGTATACGTTCGCCACGCCGAATCATGAAACGTTTAATTACAACAGGGAAAGCTTCACGAATGTTCACAATATCGTGAATTTGCATGACGCGGTCCCCAACGTTCCTTTCGGCTATAAGAAATATGGGCACACGTGGTACTACGATTCCTCGGAAAGCCGATATCAACCATACTATGAGAGGGTTTACGGCGAAAACGGCTGGCATCCGCGAAACATCGTCGACGAGCACATATGCTCCACCTATCTTGCAATGATGCTTTGCAACTTACCTTACAACATGGGCGATGGGGCGGTTAATCCGTATTCGCTCACTTCGGTTCATTGCCCGGTTGACATTGCGGTTTACAGCCCCGATGGCGCGCTTATGGGCGCGACCAAGGGCGAAGATGCGTCGATCGAGGATGCGGGCACCGTTCTCGTCATGGCCGATGGCGACGAGAAGTACGTGTACGCTCCGCCTGGTGAGCCTTATACGGTGAAGATCGTGGGTACCGGCAGCGGCGAAATGACCGTCTCGCAGCAGAGCATTGACCCCGATACCGGCGATATCGTCAGCGAGAAGACGTTCGAGAACGTGGCGGTCGAGGAGGGCCGGCAGTTTTCGCTTGCGGTAAGCGGCGATGCGCAGGTTGACGACGTTTCGCTGGAAACTGCCGATGGCGAGGCTCAGAACGAGTCGGCAGACGACGGGCAACCTGGTGCCGAACAGGGCGATTCCGGGTTCCAATGGTGGCAGATTCTCCTCATCGTCGTCGGCGTCGTGGCCCTCGTGTTCGTCATCCTGCTCGTCATCGGCACGGTGAAGAACACCCGCAAGCAAAACAAGCGCAAGAAGAAGGCGTCGAAGAAGCGCAGGTAAAGCCTGTTGGCGCGAGGCGCGATTGACGATGAAGATTCGCAAATGGCCAGCGCGCGTCGCCGCCGTTCTCGTAGCTGCTGCATGCGTAATTGCGTTGGCGACTTGCAGTGGCGATGGGGGCGGGGGCGGGTCATCGGCGGCTGAGGGGGCTTCGCGCGCCGAGGCCATAGCCCTGGGCCACGAGCCCTGCGGCTCCTGCCGCCCGTAAATTCCCGTCCATCGGCTGCGTTTCCATCTCCCTGAGCAAATGCTGAACGAACGCTGAATGGTTATCGCTATGCTCCTCTTGCGGCCTTTCCGTACGGCTGCCCTTGTTCGACAACAGTAGAGGGGGTTGTATGAACCGATTCGCAAAGCTGGCCGTCGCCGTCTTGGCGGCAATGTGCGTTGCGCTCGTGGGATGCAGCGGCGCGGGTGGCGGACAGCAAGACGCCGAAGCGCGCGTCGTGGGGCATTGGGTGGCGCTCAGCCTGTCTGTGCCCGACGAGAGCGGAAACCTCGTTGAAGCGCCTGTGCCTGAAGGCCTGTATTTCGACTTTGCATCCGATGGCTCTATCGTCGTGACCATGCCGAGCGAGTTCGATGACCAGGGACATGTTTTGAATAGCGCCTCGTTCAAGGGGAGCTGGACGCTCACCGAAGAGCTGGATCCCGACACGAGTGGCGGGTTCGAATACGCGTTCACTGGCGTGTTTCCCGTATCTGATGGCGGCGAAGACGTGACTGGCGTGTTCCTTGTCGGCGAGCTGTCCCAGGGGCGCGTTCCCGATAACGACGATGCCATGGCGTTCTTGGTTCACATAGGCGAGACGACCCTGGAGGGTTTGGCCTCCATCGACGGCAAGATTTGATTCCCTATTCAGAGGTTGCTTCATGAAAAAGCTGTTTCCGCTGATGGCGCTCTTGCTTTCGCTGTCCGTCCTTCCGATGTTAGCTGCCTGCGATGGCGGTTCTCCCGGTTCTGCATCTTCTGAAAACGTCACCGAGCGAGGTGCCGAGTTTTACACGGGCAACGGTTCTGCGTGGTGCGCTGCGTTGTTCGAGGGGCCTTCGTCGGAGTACGACAATGACTTGGCGACAGTGGCTGCAGAGCTGTGCGAAGAGTCCGAGGACACGGACCCGGATAAGATAAAAGCGCTCTACGCGCAATACGGGATGTCGAACGTGAAGGACTACAACTACACAACGGGCCCTTTGGGGAAGTTGGTTGGAGGGTCGGCATGTGCAATAGGCTACGATGTGCTCTCGATTAATGGAGAACCCACGACCGTGGTTGCAATAACCGCGAGAGGATCGGTTTCTGCGGCAGAATTGCTGGGCGACTACCACAGTGGCGAGTTCTTGGGCGAAAACCGCAGGGATTTCTACGGAAACGAGGTTTACCAGCACGTCCACGAGTTCTACGAGAGCCTATCGAGCGCCCTCGATGATTATCTGAGCATTCATCCGGAAATAAGCAACGCCAATCGTCTCGTGGTATTCATTACGGGTCATAGCCTCGGCGGCGCTGCCGCAAACATGCTCGGCGCAGAGTTCGATATGGGTGCTAATGGCGGAACTTGGTGGTCTGAAAGGCTACAACCCGATGACGTGTACGTCTATACCTTTGGGGCAATCAAGGTGCTCACGAGCGATGAAGGTATCGATGATGGATACGAGAATATACACAACATATACAATTACTACGACAGCTTCGGCCCTCACGGAACAAAAGCGACCCTTGGCGCCAGCTCTCCTTATGCGAAGTTCGGGCATGCAGATATTTACAGAGATGAACGGGTTCACGACACAGAAGTGCTCGGTGCGGACAATCATCTGATGAGCAACTATAAACGGGCGCTTGAATTGCAGGGGTCTGAAAAGATTTTGCAATTAGCCTGCATTGGAAGAGGGGGTGCTGGCGAGTCGAGTTCTGATGACGATACTGAGCGTGTGGAATCATCCGATACATACGCTCCTGCACCCGGGGGCTTTTCCATCGAAGGATCTTGGAAAAGCGTGGGTTCGGTTGGATTCGGGCAGGCGCAGCCAGGTATCACCGTGACGTTCGATGGCGAGCAGTGTAATTTCTACAGCCCGGCTGACACCTATCGGCTGTATGAGAGTGGAGGGACGCTGAAGCTCGACTGTACGAACATGCTCTGGAAGGACACATTGACGTTCGACGTAGAGGTCGTCGACAATGACCATATCACGATTTACACGGGGTCGCCGAACACTACGACGCAGCTCGAAAGGCTATCGGCTGGAGGCTCTTCTGGTGACGGTCTTAAGTATATCGACGGAATGTTTGCAAACTTCGATCTGCCGATCATCTTGGCATACGACTTCTACGATGATGGTGTAGTTTTCGGCTGTTGGCTCGACGATGATGGCGCTGTTCTGACCGAGTCTGAAGGTGAGTACTCGATTTCAAACGGCATGTTGAGGATGTCTGTCGATATGGACGCTGCAGCGAAATCCTATGGGTTGAACATCGGGTTTGATTTGGGCAAGTGGACCAGCGTGGACGTTCCAATAGAGATCGATGGTGATTATCTTTACATAGGCGGTATGGAGTTCGAACGCATCGCGTAGGGAGCCTTGCGTCTGTTTGGGTAAATCACAATAGTTTGAATCAAAGCAGAGTTCGGTGTTGCGAGGGTTAGATTCCGCGTCTGAGGACGAACCTGTCCGCGCAGAATCCAAGGGCAATATCGCCGTCTACGCACTTCAAAGGCATTGTTTTAATGAACCTAATGCCCGACTCTTGGGGTTCGAGTGCTTCGCGCTCGCTCCTACCAACAAGTGTTGTGCACTCTCCGATTTCGCAGTGTCTCATTTTCGCGTTCCAGCTGCGTTCCCACGGGAATTTCCATTTTCATGGAAGGATATCGGTTCCAAGTACGACTACTGGCAGGATAGCTCGTGTAAGTTCGAGTAAAATTGCCGAGAGCTCAATCCAAATCGTACTTGGAGCTCTTACCCTTCCACGAAATCGCTCAGGCTTGCGAGGATGGAAGGATATCATCCAAAGTACGACTCGGACTTGCGCGGATGGCAGGATATGGCTCAAAGTACGACCGACGGCTGAAACTGTGGCAGGATATCGCCCAAAGTACGGCTAGAGCTGCTACGTCCGCGGAATCTCCGTCCAGCCGGCGCCGGGCTCAGTGCCGCCCGACGTGCCGATGACGTCTCCTGCCTGGTTTTCCCACGCGTGGTCGGCGTGCACCGACAGCTCGACTTCGCGCCCGTCGGAGGTCGTGTACGTGTTCACGCCGCGAATCGCCTCCGAGAAGTCGGGGCCCGAGTGGTTGAACTGCTGCTGCGAGCTGGCCATGAACTGCTGATGCCGCGCATCGCGTGCCGCCGAAATCGAGTCGTTGTACGAATTGAACGCTGCTTGCTGCTGCTGGTGGGCCGCCTGCTGCGCCTGGAACGCCGCTTCGTTCTGTGCAAGTTGCGTTTGCGTCGAGCCCTGAATCCGCGCGGCCTCCTGTTGAACGACCTGAATGGTCAGGCTGTCGACATCCGGATGCATTTGAAGCGTGCTGACGAACGGCAAGAACGCGCTTTCGAACTGGGCGTCGAAATCATCGGCAGGCGCAGCTAGGGTGGCGACGGTCTGGACGTACCAGAATACCGTGCCGCCACGCGAATACTCAGCGAAGTCGGGAATGCACCACGATGCGCTTTGTGCGGGCTGCTGTTGCTGTTGGGTGGGCTGCATGGGGTGCTGGGCGGGTTGGGCAAACTGCTGCGAAGGTTGTTGCGTAGGCTGCATTTGTTGCATCGGCTGCGCTTGCTGCGCCGAGTTCGACGCCGCTTTGCGGTCGCGCATCATCTTGCCGACGAGGCCGCCTCCCATGAAGAAATCCATGGCGCTTTGCCCCTGGCCTTGGCCGCCTTGCGCCTGTTGCGCGTTGTTTTGCTGGCCGCCGAACGGGTTCGGGAAACTCGCGCCCGCGTTTGCGCCGGCGCTGCCGTCGCCGCCCTTGCCGCCGAACAGCCCGCCGACCGACCCAACCAGGTTCCCGAAGCCCTCCATCATGGCGCCGATTCCCTCGCCGATGCCGGCGCTCATGCCGTCCTTCGCGGCGACGACTTCGACGAACGCCGCAAGCTTCCAAGGCTGCCCGCCGCATGTCATGTCGTAGGTCCGCAGCACCACGCCGACGAACGGGCTCGCAACCATCGCGCCCTGCGACTGCGCCAAACGCTGAATCCACGCGAAGCCGTTTTGGCGCCTGCCTTCCAAATCGGGGCAGGCGAGTTGCTTCGTGAAGCGGAAGTCCGTGCCGCCCAACCGCGCCGCGGCACCACTCGCAACTTGGTCGGTCAGCGCGAGGGGGTCGGGCATGTCGGCGTAGTTCGCGGTGTCGACGCCCGCCAGATGCCCGGTGTACATGCCGAGAATCGCATTCATCCCGCCATTTCTCTGAGCGCCCGCCTCGCCAGCGCTCACGCTCATGACGCCGCCCGCGCGGTCGCGCAGTTCCACCTGCGGCACGTACGGACGCGAGCTCGTTCCCGTGCGCTGCAGCTCGGTGCTCGCGACGTTCCAGCCTTTCAGGCCGCGCGTGCGGAACAGGCCGTATCCGGTCGCGCGGTCGCGGATCGTGCCGTCGGGTTCGAAGCCACTCGGCTGGCCGCCCTGCTGCGGGTACGACACGTGGATGTTCGTGCCGCAAAACGAGCACGTCAACCATTCGGCGTTATCGGGCACCTGCAAGGGCGCGCCGCATTCGGGGCATTTCGCCTCGTGCATTTGGAAGTTTCCGGCGGATGCGTCGTAAGGCTGGTTCATGAGCGCTCCTTGTCAACGGCGGTTTAACGTAGGGCAATCAAATCATACCTGGTCGGTCGGCGAAAAACTATTGCCTGCGTGTCAAAATAGAAGTTCGGAAATGTGTCAGGAGTGTGTCGGCCTTGCCTGGTCACTTTGGCGCATCGCGATGTGTCAAAG
>JAFUCC010000076.1 GCA_017459925.1 Eggerthellaceae bacterium | reverse complement strand
TTCTCAGTGGTCCCGGAAGGGCTCATCGCCGAGCTCAACGCCCGCCGCGTCGGGCGAAACGGGATGCTCGTGATGCTCGACCTGTGCCGCCAGGTCTACGAGGACGGCACCATCGGGCGCGCGCCCGCGCGCGACGTGTCGGAGCGCACGGGGCTCACGGCTTACCAGGTGGCTCGCGGCATGACCGAGCTGCGTGACAAGGGCGTTATCGAGCCTGTGATGGTGAGGGGCCGCGATGGCGTTCGGCGCCCGGACCGCTCGACCCACGGCCACGTCGCCCAGTATCGCATCGCAAGCGAGGTGTGGGAAGTGATAGAGCTGTCTTCCGTCGATAACTTCGATGGAGAATAACGCCCAACTGGTTTGCGCAGTTCGGGCGTTAGGTTGTCAATAGGGGCGCGGGGCCTCCCCCGTTTGGGTGGAGCGGGTGAAGGCGGGGCAGGGATGCTGGTGATTGCGTTCGAAAAATCTTGCCAACCGTTTACGCGTCCGCCCAAACCCGCCCCCGCTCTTTGTGCGCGCAGAGTAGGCAACTTGCGTTTGGAAATCGCCTTGTGCGTACGAAGTAGGCTACTTGCTACTCACTGATGATCACTTCTCCAATTATGCAATGTTATTGGTTTGTCATTGCCGCATCGCTAAGGACCTGGTCTTCTGAACGCTTGCACAAGAGGCCTTTGAAATCGGACAAAAGCACATGATGCGTACGACGCGGCAGGATTCGCACAAAACGTTGGTTCGACCAGTTGCTACTATGGCATGCGAGTGCGACAGGAGCGTGAATGAGCGATGGATGCAATCGCGCAAGCTCAAGGCGAGGAGCGCGAGCTGTATCGCGACGTCCTGTCGGCAACTGCGCTCGGCGGGCAGGTTTCCCCTCGTTTCGCAAGCAAGCTAGAAGCAGCGCATTCGGCCGACGAGTTCATCGAGCTCGTCTACGACGATCCGGACATGCGCCAGGAGCGGGCGTGGGCCTACATCGCCAAGCGCTGCGACGAGGGCGATTGGGCGCAGCGTCTCGGGTACGACGGCGCCGACAACTTCGGCGAGTTACGCAATGGCCCGTCGCTCATCGAGCCTGCAGATCCGGATACGAGCCCGGTTATCTATCCCGTTCCCGATTCGAGGCGCGCCTACCTCTTCCACGACGGTGCCTTCAACCGTGAAATCGCCTGGCTCGTCGGCTCCCTCGACGGCCATTATCGCTGCGGCTCGCTCGATCTGCGGGGGCGCTTCGACGTGTACGAGCGCAACGGGTCGCTGTTCTTCGAACGCTGGAGTACAACCAGCTCGGCGTCCGCGAGGGCGAGATCGAGTACCGCCTCGCGTGCGCGGCCTGCGGGGGCAAGCACTAGGCGCGGCCGCTTCTATTTGCCCGACTTCTGGTGGAGTTTCTTCTGACGGCACGCCTCCAGCCCCCCGCAGATGAATGTGTCTATGGCGTCGCGCACCTCGCGCCACGTTTCTTCGTCGTTGCCGTATCGTTTGACCGCCTTAAAGCAGCCGTTCATTTGGAACACGGCAACCGCCTCGGCGACCTCGGGCGAATAGCCTGCATTGGTGAGGATTTTCAGGAACTCGTGATTGCCGATTCTCTCGAACGTGCCCATGTACGTTTCCAAGAAACAGGGGGTGTCTGTGATCGACCGGTATTTCTCTGCGCGCACGAGATTGCAAAACGGGACGGTGCCCTCCGGCTCGATCCCGTCGAAGCAAGCAGCCTCGCTCATGACCGGGGTCACCTCGTCAGCAAAGCCGTTCACGATATCGGCGTATGCGTCGTAAACGTTTCCGTAATGCTGGTACAGCGTGCTCCGGCTCACCTGCGCTTCGCGGGCAAGCTCGCTCATCGTTATCTCGTCGCGCGATTTATGCGCGAGCAGCTTCAGCATAGCTTGCTTTATATCCCGCCTCGTCCTGCTGTTCCGCTTGGGCTCCTCCGTACGTGCCATATCCCCTCCTCGTGATCGAGCTCCAATGCTGACCATATTCTACCCAATTCGTCTTGATTCATACATATTGTCCGAATCTGTACGAGACGTACGATTTCAGGATTGCTAGGGTGCATGGCAAGGAGATTCAGCTGATCCTTAGACCATCAGTCGATATCCGAACTCGAAGGGGTCGTTGGGCGGTTGCGCAGCCGTCATCAAGCAGCGAAACGACGAGGGGGATATCCTGACGAATCCCGAAGGAGGAAACATGTCAGGAGGAAAAGGCCTTCGCGGAGGAATCACCCGGCGAGGCTTCATGAAAGGGGCTGCCGCCGTCGGAGCGCTCGGCGTCGCCGCAGGGGGCATGACCGCCACTTCCAATTGGCTCGCACCTGCAAAGGCATACGCCGAAGCCGAGGAGACGGTGTGCTCGGTTCCCCATTTGGTTCATTGTGGCGGCGGGTGCACGCTCGATTGCACGGTGCGCAACGGACGCATGGTGAGCGTTCAGCCGCATTCGCTCTACGACGAGCGCAACCGCAAGCAGTGCCTGCGAGCTGTAGGCGAGATTTCGAATACGTACTCGGTCGACCGCATCCAGACGCCGCTGCGGCGCGTGGGGGAGCGCGGCGAGGGCGAGTTCGAGCAGATCAGCTGGGACGAGGCCATCGACGCCATCGCCACTGCGTTCAAGGAAGCCCAGGAGACCTACGGCAAGGACGCCGTGTTCATCAAGAAGACCATCGAGGCGCTGAACTCTCATGGCTTCAACTTCATCCCGACCTACATCGGCTGCCAGACCGAGGCGCTGTCGGGCATCGACCGCAACATTGCCAACGGGTTCATCCCGGCGTTCATGCAGCCACACGGCCTGGCGGCCGACAGCGTGTGGGCGTGGGAGGACTCAAAGACCATCATCAACATCGCCCACAACCACGCCGAGACCGCCATCCCATGGTTCGAATCGGTTGCGTTGGCGCGCGAGGCCGGCGCTAAGTTCATTGACATCGATCCCCGTTTCAGCCCAACTGCCGGCAAGGCGGACCAGTGGATAGCGCCGATTCCCGGTCAGGATCCAGCACTGTTCTTGGGCGTCCTGAACGCCATGGTGGAAAACGGTTGGTACGACGAGGAGTTCATGCTCGCGCACACGTCGATGGCGAATCTGATCGACGCGGAGACGGGCGCGCTGCTCGGCGAGATGGAGCAGTGGATGCACCCGATGGCGCAGAAGGAAGTGCCTGCGCGCGTGCCCATGGTGTGGGATGCTACCGCGAACGCTGCCGTGGTGTACAGCGCCGCCTCGGCTCCTGCTTTGGAAGGTGAGTTCACGGTTGACGGCAAGAAGGTCGTCACCCAGTTCACGCTGCTCAAACAGCAAATCGCCGATTACACGCCCGAGTGGGCTGCGGAGAAGAGCGGCGTCGACGAGCAGGTCATCATCGACCTGGCCGACCGCTACGCCAACGCCGGCCCCGCAGTCATCAACTGGGGCATGGGCGGTCCGGACAAGTTCGCGCTCGGCGACATCCTGGGCCACACGCTGGCGATCATGGCGGCAATCACTGGAAACTACGGCAAGCGCGGCGCGGGCATCGGCGCGTATCCTGGCGGTGGCGGAATGAACAGCGGCATCGCCGCTACGTTCCCTGCATGGCCGACCGCTGAGGGGTTCAAGCCGGCAGCCCATCCCGTCCCGTTCTTCGACATGCCCGTCAAGGAAAACAACGTGCATGCCGTAATGTTCTTCGGTGACGTGCCGTTCTTGCAGCGCGGCAATGCGAACGAGA
The DNA here is from genome assembly GCA_017459925.1 of Eggerthellaceae bacterium. Classification (GTDB taxonomy): domain Bacteria; phylum Actinomycetota; class Coriobacteriia; order Coriobacteriales; family Eggerthellaceae; genus UBA9715. The sequence goes on along the minus strand of JAFUCC010000076.1, from coordinate 4,798 downwards.
CGGCGGAGTGGCTCAAGGGCCTCGACTTCGTCGCCGTGGCCGAGATTTACAACTCGACTGTCGTCAGCTACGCCGACATCGTCCTGCCGTCCACCTCTCGATTCGAGTGCTCCGAAGACTGGAAGGCCTTGCGTTCCCTGTTCGGAAACGTGCTCTTGCAGCAGAAGGCCCTCGAGCCCATGTTCGAGGCGAAGGACGACCTCGAGATCGAGCGGCTCATCTTGGCGAAGTGGGATTGCGACCAGTATCTCCCCGAGACTTACGAAGAGCTCGCGCGTTTCCAGCTCTCGAAGTCGCAGGACAAGAAGATCGAGGGGCTCACGTTCGAGAAGCTCGTCGAGGCGGGCGGCGTGTACCACATGCCCGCTGCAGTCGACCCGACGGTGACCGGCGCCACGACGCCGGTGCTGAAGACCCACACGGGCCGCGCCGAGCTCTACTACGAGAGCCTCATCGAGTTCAACCAGGCGTTCCCGCAGTTCGAGGAACCGAGCGAAGCGTATGCAGACAACCCTCTGGCCGAGAAGTACCCGCTCATCTTCCTGACGGGCAAGACGCGCTTCCGCAACCACTCGTACATGTCGAACACGCCGTGGTTCCACCAGATGTATGGCGAGCCGCTCATGCTGAACCCGGTCGACGCCTCGTCGCGCGGCCTCAAGGACGGCGACACCGTGCGCGTGTTCAACGACCGCGGCGAGTTCACGGCCATGCTTCAGGTGGACGAATCCATCCGCCCGGGCAGCGCCTACATGGCCGAGGAGCGTTTCCTGCAGTACAGCCCCGGAGGCCTCATGCAGAACGTCACGAACAGCACGTGCGTCCCGCGCAGCTATACGGGCACGCACGGTGCACAAGTCCCCTTCAACGACAACCTCGTCGAGATTCAGAAAGCGTAGGTGATATGCCATGACCAAGCTAGCGCTCGTCATCAACCAGCGCCGCTGCATCGGCTGCCAGGCCTGCGCGCTGAGCTGCAAAATGTCAAATAACGTGCCTGACGGCATGATGTGGAACCGCGTGCTGTCGGTAAACACCGACCATATCGACGGCGCGCAGGGTACCTACCCCAACCTCACGCGCGAGTACCTTCCCATTGCCTGCCAGCATTGCGAGGACCCCGCATGCATGAAGGTGTGCCCGACCGGCGCCACGTACAAAGACGATACGGGCCGCGTGCAGATCGACTATGACAAGTGCATCGGATGCCGCATGTGCATGGCTGCCTGCCCTTACAACGCTCGCACGTTCAACTGGAACGAGCCGGTGCGCCAGGTCGGTTTCGACTATGGCGACCGCGAGGTACCCGCCCGTGGAAAGGGCATCATGGAGAAGTGCACGCTGTGCAAGGAGCGCGGCGACCGCGGCGAGGAGCCGATGTGCGTCGTGAACTGCCCCATGCGCGCTCGCATCTACGGTGACCTCGACGACCCGAACTCCGAGGCGTCGCGCGCCGTCCGCGAGAACGCGGCATATGTGCTGTTGCCCGAAGAGGGAACCCACCCGCAAGTCCATTACATCAAGTAGGGAAGGAGAGTCATCATGCAACTATCTTCGAAGACAAAGGGCGCATGCATCGTTCTCGCCCTGCTCACCATCGTCGGCGTGGCGTGTTGGGTTTTCCAGCTCGTCGGCGGACTCGGTGTGACCGGCATGTCGAATGTCACGTCATGGGGCCTCTACATCTGCATGTTCATGCTGTTCGTCGGCTTGTCCGCAGGCGGTCTCATCGTGGCGAGCTCCGCGCACGTGTTCGGCATCGAGTCATTCAAGCCAATCGCCAAACCAGCCGTGATCCTCTCGACGGTCTGCATCTGCGTGGCCGCTGTGCTCATCCTGGTCGACCTCGGCGGCATCCAGCGCTTCTGGCGCCTGTTCACGGGTCCGAACTTCACATCGCCGCTCATGTGGGACGTGTGCATCATCGTCGTTTACCTGGTCATCAACATCCTCGACCTCGTCTGGATGCAGCGGGGCGCCGGCGACAAGGTGCGCAAGCTCTCCTACGTTGCCTTGCCCGTCGCCATCCTCGTGCACTCGGTGACAGCCTGGATCTTCGGCCTGCAGATCGCCCGCGCATGGTACACGGCCATCATGGCCCCGATCTTCGTCGCGTCGGCCCTCGACTCGGGTCTGGCCTTGCTGCTGCTCGCGCTTCTGATGCTCGACAGGATGGGCCTTGTGGAGTTCGAAACCAGCCTCATGGCCTCGCTCGGCAAGCTGCTTGCCACGTTCATTGCCGTGGATGCGTTCTTCATCCTGTGCGAGGTCCTCACCATGGGTTACCCGGGCGCCGGCGAGGCTATGGCGCTTTCCCAGATGGTTTCCGGAGCGACGGCGCCATTCTTCTGGTTCGAGATCATCGGCGGCTTGCTGGTGCCGTTCGTGGTGCTGGCCGTGGCTAAGAACCGTGAGAAGCGCGGCATGGTCGTGCTCGCCAGCGCGCTAGTGGTGCTCGGCGTGGCGTGCAAGCGCGCGTGGCTGCTTTTCACGAGCTTCATCACGTCTAACGTCGTCGGCGGTCCCGGCATCACGACCGGTACGCTGTCCGCGCAATCCGGCACCGCGACCGATGTGTGGGCAACTGCAGGTGCTTACGCCCCGACGCTCCCCGAGGTCTTTATCGTGCTCGGCGTCATCTCCCTTGGCGCGCTCGCATTCGTGTTGCTGTGCAACAAGCTGCTGAAGAGCGACTCCGGCTCAGAGGCGGCACCTTCTGAAAGCGCCGCGCAAGTCGCGTAAGCTCTCTCCCTTCCCGTTCAAGGTGCGGGTGGCCCTCCCGACAATCTGCCCGCACCGGGTTCCGCGCCCGGCTGCCAATTCTGCGGGGTACGGCGTTCCTCGGGCAAATTCGCGAAAGGACTGCACATGCAACGCGATGCACAATTCTGGAACGACGCTGCTGAAGCATTCGCTTTCCTGGGCAATTCCCTGCTCGCCCCAATGAACCAAACTGGAACAGTGGGAATCGAACCTTCCTTCTGGGATGCGTTTCCCACGTACGGCGATGTGTGCGTTGCGGAGGCGGTCGATACATGCAGGACGTATGCCCAAGCAGCGCAGGAATCGGCTCAGGCGAGTGGCGATCCCGTTCAGGATGCGTCCGTCGAGTACACTCACCTGTTTGTCGGTCCGCCCCATCCCGCTGCTGCGCCATGGGAGACCATGTACCGCCCTGAATCCGAAGGCGCGACGGTCGGGTTCGGTCAGGCGACGTACGAGATGCGCTCGCTTCTACGCGATGCCGGTTTGGAGGTTTCAAATCAGAACAACCAGTATGCCGACCATATAGGCATCGAATTGCTTTACGCTTCGGTTCTCTGCGATCGTGCGCGCGAGGTGGTCAGTGATGATGCAGAATGGAGCGCAGCTGTTTCTAGCCTTGTATCCTATTTGCGCAGTCATCCCCTGGTTTGGGTTGGGAAACTGCGAGCCGCCGTCGACAAAGAAGCAAAGGACGGTTACATATCCAATCTGTTGAAGCTCGCAGAGGCGCTCGCAAATGTCATCGCAAGTTGATAGCCCTCCTCTCAGCAAGTGGCCTGCTCCGTGCGCACGGGTGGCAAACGCAAGTAGCCTGCTCCGTGTACACGTCGCACAGAATAGTGGGCGCAGAGCGGTAGGGTGCTGCAAGCGGGAGGCTCCTTGGGCCATAGCCATAGCCTGAGGAGCCTCCTTGCTGTCATGCCAGTCTCCGCCGCGCTCCTCGTCCGGCGTCAAATCGGGGGATCCCCCGCGCCCTTGGGTGATGTTTGGAAGCCGCCGCCCCTACTCGTAGAAATCGGCGGCGGTCATGATTCGTGGGCTGTCCAGTCCCGATTCGAGGAAGTCCTTGTCTCCCGTCAGGAGCACGTCGGCTCCGGCGCTTATGGCCGCGCGGAGTATGGGGCGGTCCTTCGGGTCCCGGATCGCCCCCTCGGAATCCTCCTCCTCGGCCGGGGCCGTGACGATCTCCACGGCCGACGACATGCTGGCGATGAAGGCGTCGAGCTCGGCCATGCGGTGCGGGAACTTGCGGTTGAAGATGCGCCTGAGCTCGTCGACCACCTGGTCGCTGATGATCGCCTCGTTCGGCGCGCTGACCGCTTTCGCGTAGGCGAGGTCGGGAACGCTGCCGGGGAACAGGGCTGCGGATATGAGGATGTTGGTGTCGATGAAGACGCGCACGCGCTATTCCTCTGCGCGCATCTCGGCAACGAGGGCGTCGACGTCCGCGGGACTCGCGATGCCCGCCGCCTTCGCCTCTCCCGCCATCTGCTGCTGAAGCGCCTGCATGGCGTACGTCGCCGCGTTCACGACGCGCACGGTGGCCCCCTCGACGAGGAACGTCACCTTGTCGCCCGCCGACACGCCCAAAACGCTGCGCACGTCCTTGGGGATGGTCACCTGCCCCTTGGGCATCACCTTCGCGGTGTCCGCGAAAACCGCCGTCGTCATTTCCATTACCTCGCTTCCAGAAAAGTAGGGAATGTAGGGATTATAGCACAGGCCGAGTTGGGCGGGGCGCTCGCGCCGTTCCGTAGACGCCTCGTTACGCTGCGCCCTTCTCGCGCCTTCTGGCCTCTGCCAGCATGAGCTCCAATTGCTCGACGGTGAACGTCAGGCCGGCGATGCCGGACGCGGGCGGCTCTTCCCGTTTGGGCTCCATTTTCCCGAATACGCCGTCCATGTCGACGTCGAAGCACGCTTTCATTTTCTCGAGCCAGTCCGAGACGGTGCGGATGTCGGTTCCCTTGGCAATCATCATGGTGGCGAACGTGTGGCGCAGGTCGTTGAACGTGCAGTTGAACCCGTTCAT
>JAFUCC010000075.1 GCA_017459925.1 Eggerthellaceae bacterium | reverse complement strand
TCTTTGCTCCACCAGAAGTGTTGTCGTCACCACCGCTGGAGCTTGGCGTCTTGCCTCCACCAGAAGTGTTGTCGTCACCACCGCTGGAGCTTGGCGTCTTGCCTCCACCAGAAGTGTTGTCGTCACCACCGCTGGAGTCGTTCTTCTTCCACTTTGCCGTAAACACATGATCGCTGTCCGCATGATATTGTTGCCCTGGTTGGTACTCAGACCCTTCCCAACATTCAAACGTGTATCCGTCGCGTGTCGGGGCGTCGATGATGGCGAACTCGCTTTCCAGCGCGGGCTCGTACTTCCTGATGGCGTCCGTGCCGTCTTCCCATTGCCCGCCGGCAGGGTCGAAGCTCAGCTCCGGTTTCACCACATGCTGGACGTCGTACATGTCCGAGATGGCGAGCTTAACCTCAACATCATTTATGCCAAGATTCGAGTAGCTGTCCTTCACGAGCTCGGCATTCGTCTTCTCCATCGCGAACATGTCTATGGTTTCCGCTTTTCCACGGCTCGGATCATTGCAAAGGGCCACCGTTACCATCTCATCGAGCGTGTCGAGGGCAATCGGTATCGTGTTGCAGTAGATGTAGATGCTGTTCGCCTTTCAGTCCGCATCGAAGACCAGCTCTCCCACACCCAAAAGATGGTCGCCCAAGTAGAAGCTTGCGTAAACGGAGTTGTCCGAAGCATCGGATGCCAGATGCATTTTTCCATCCGCATCCTTGACGGCATACCATTGCCCGTCGAACTTCGGGATCAGGTAGGAAGAGTCGGTGGCGCTCATGTAATCGTCAGCAGACTCCCCCTCCGCGCCGTCAAGCGTCCGGGTGCCGTAAAACGTCCTGGTGGGCTTTTTGAACACCTCGTCTTCCCTGTTGGCCGTCACCGTGAGCACCGGGACGTCGATGACCCGCTTGGGCGTATCCGTCACGTCGATGCGATAGCAATACTCCCCATCCTTCGATTCCGTCGCAAGGGAGACATTGTCATGATCCAAGACTTCCTTGCGCTGGATGTCTATGATCCCGCCGAGCCATGCCGGCACGTCCCTGTCGCTTCCCTCGAATGCCTTCTTGATGTACTCCCATCCCCTCTTGACGTGGTTTTCGGACTGCTGGGACTGGAGGTATTCCAGGACCTTGTCGTAGTCGATCTCGTCAGGAGCGCAACCGTTTTCCACAAGGGTCGAGACGGCCACGCCGGCGTTGCAGATCAGCTCGTAATCGAGAACTGCCTGCATGTACGTCTTGAGAAGCTCCTTTTCCGACGGATCTTCCATTGCTTCGACAAGCTCGTTCATCGCATCGATGTAGGATGCCACCTCACCGGAAACGTCGCCTTTGGAGGGATTGGCGAAGGCGAAGATGCTCAACCCGCTCGTCGGGGATTTCTTGGCACTTGCCGTTATGCTCCCGTTATCGTCTCTGCCGAAGAACACATACGTCTGCTCCGACTTCTTCGAGTGTCTCGAATAGACGATGTCCTCATCATGCAAGATGTTCTGAATCTCGAGCGCCGTCTGCGTATAGGCGTTCAGGAATCCCGGATCCTGCCAATCGGATTCGTACACTCCGATCCCGAGCTGCTCCATCACGGTCGCGAAGTCCTGCAGGTATGCATAGGCAAAGTGATAAGCGTCTTTTGGAACGCGGATCTCGTCGTAAAAGCTCCCAGCTGTCGCCTCCGCCCTCATCTGCCTTGCGATTGCCAGCAGCTTGTCCACGATCCCGCTTTCTTTGAGCTTGTTCGTGTCAACTACGCAATAAATTTCCGAAGGACCTACCAATATCGCGCCAGTGGGGTTGTCATAGTAATCGGCGAAAAGATCCACGAGCTTGCGTCCCAGGATCCAGGCATCCATATCGGGGTCAGTTGCGAGGAAATCGAACACCGCCGTGTAATCGACCGTCGCATGCGGGTCGACGTCTGCCGACCCGAGGAAATAATTCGTGTAATCCGACAGGGCGAGTGCGGTTTCGAAATTGCCCATCACGCAGCAGTCTAAGTCGACGAAGTCGAACTTGCCGCCTTGTGCACAGACATCGCTTCCCGAGATTGCCTGCCGCAGTTCAAGCACGGACAAGGTCTCATCTGGGTCGCCATGGTCATCGTAGCCATAACCTTTTTGGGGACCCGAGCCGTGGTCGTTCAGTATCAGGTCGTATTTGCCTGCCGGCGCGATGCTGTGGGCGTAGTTGATGAACTTCTTTAAAGTCTCCGGATCGTACATGAGCTCTTCTGTGGACTTTTTGGCATTGGCATCATCACCGCTCACGCCGTCGCCGTCCAAGAGCCGCAAGTAGCCGCCGTCATTAGCCCCATACACTTCCCAGACCTGGTTGTACTCGCTGCTGATCTCGGTCAGCGTGTTGGCGTTGCCGTCTTTGTCCCGCAGGTAGCTCGCCTCCAAATGCCATTTGAGCGAGCCGCCCGTCATGACGATGATGCGAAAATCGCTGCGATTGAAGTTCGACGCCATGTATTCTTTTAGCATGGCAGAACATACCGGAGTGTTCTCTTCGGAGGACGCGCCATCCAAGTAGATCATGATGGTGCGGGCGGGCTTGTTGGCGTTGCCAAGAGACGGGGAGCCGCCGGCGGCGAGATCGCCGTCATCGGCAAACGCGGCAGGCGAAATGGCGGCGCCAAGGATTAGCGCTGCCATTGTCAGCATGATGCCAAGGGGAATCAAGAAACGCCTTGCGACTGTCCCGTTCTTCGAATTCATGGTGAAGCCTCCTCGTACATGTTCCCCGTTTTTTTGCGGCAACACTAAAAGAGCCGTTCTGCACAGGTCGACTCCCGTAAGTATACGTCACCCGCAAAGGACCCTATCCGTCACACCCGTCACGGAACGTACCCAATAAGGGCCTTGAAAGGAATGGAGTGTGCGCACGTGGCGACACGGGAGAGCACGAGACGACAAACTGTTAGTGCGTGGAAACTCGCCTTGTGACAGTTGAGTGGGAGTAAGTCGCTGGTTCTACACCTTGCGACACCATACTACTGCATGGACATGTTTCCGCAGGTAGATTGCTAATTATGTACGACAACGCGCTACGACTCACGACGGCGTAAACGGACCGAATCGCGTCTTTTTCCTTACTTTTTCCTTACGGCACCTTGACCTCGAACCACTATACGTACGTTGTTGCGTACGTTATAATTTAGCTACCGAATCAAGATGAAAGGATCTCGACATGACGAGCATTACATCGACAGCGGCCCGAAAGGATATCTACAACCTCATCGCACGCGTCAACGAGGACTGCAAACCTATTGCGATCACGAGTTCGAAGGGCAAGGGCGCGGTGCTCGTCGGCGAGGATGACTGGGCCGCAATCGAGGAGACCCTCTACATCATGGGCGTCCCCGGCATGGCGGAGAAGCTCCTTGCAGGCCATGAAGAAGATCTCGAAGATTGCGTGCCAGCCGATTCCCTCGAGTGGTAGCGGCCATGTACAGGATCGTTTTCACGAAGCAGGCGGCGAAAGACGCGAAGAAGTTGAAGGCAGCGGGGCTCGACGCGAAGGCGAAGAGCCTCGTCGCTGTGGTCGAGAAGGACCCTTTCGCCTATCCGCCTGCATTCGAACCTTTGGTCGGCAGCCTTGCGGGAATGTACTCGAGAAGAATCAACAGGCAGCACAGGTTCGTATACGAGGTGCTCGAGGAGCCAACGGTAAGCGACAAAACTGAGTACGATGGCACCGTCAAGGTGCTAAGCATGTGGACCCATTACGAAACCGTCTGAGCGCAACGAATCGCGCCCGACCTTCGGACTCACAGCCACGCATACCCCGACTTAACAACAAGCTCCTGGCCCTGCTCACCGCGAATCCAGTCAATCAAACGTACGAGGTTGGCCTGCCTGGTATCTGCGTTCGGGTCGTCTGCAATTTGCGCGCGGCCTTCTTCCAAATCGCCCTTGCGCGTGACGGTGTAGAACTCGCCCGTAATCGGATAGCTTCCGTCCGTGATGTTCTCGGGCGTCGGGGGCACCCCCTCGATCTCGAGCAACTTCACGTCGTATTCGCCCACCAGGTCGGTCACATAGTACCTGAAAGAATATCCTATCGCGCCCACACCGTTGTCGTAGTTGGCCACGGCCCTCACGAGCCCGCCCATAGACGCGCTGTGAAGCTCGCTGGGGGCTTCCATGAGCGGGGTATCTCCCATGAAGCGCACCATCATCGACTGGGATCCGGAGTTCTGGTTGCGCTGGTATGCGCGAATCGGCTCGTCGTTGCCGCCGACCTCGCGCCAGTTCGTTATCTCGCCGGCGTAGATCGCCTTCACCTGCTCGACGGTGAGCGAATCCACCGGATTGGAGGCGTTCACCAAAAACACGAAGCCCTCGCGGCCGATGGGCGTGTAGTCGAACTCGACGCCCATCCCCCGCGCTTCCTGGTTCTGCCCATCGTCGGCCTTCGTGCCGAAGAAGACGTCCGTATGGCCCTGGGCAAGGACGGTGAAGCCTGCCGACGAGTTGTTGTACTGGAAGGTATCGCCATATTCGCCGAAGGCCTTGCCTGGATGCTCGATGTCGTACACGGGAATGCGCGTGTCGTCGAAGTAGTCATAATAGCCCTGGTTGTCGCCTTCCACCGAGTATGGTTGCACCCCCGCTTCGGCGGCCCGTACTCCGTCGGAGCTTCCGCGATCGAAACCCAAGTCGAAACCCTCGCGACTCAGCCCCGTATAATCTCTTGAATCCTGCATGATTTTCTGTACGCGCGTGTCTGAGGACTCGTTTTCCCCTACCGCCTGGAGCAGCGCGAGACGGAAGCCCACCACATATCCATTTTCGGCAGCGTTGTTATAGTCCCATCTATCCCACAGGACGCTGGTCGCCTCCTCAGGATAGGTAGCCGTCACGAAAGCCGAAGCTAATGGTAGAAGCGCCGTGGCCGCATCGACACGAGGCAGGTTGTCCCCAGCGGAGAAGTGCAGCGAGGCGGGCTCGTCGAGCCGCTCCACTCCTTCTCCTGTAAACGGGCGGTATTGGCCGTAACCTCCTTCGATGTTATTTGCGATGTTATTCTCATCAAGCGCATCGGCTGCTTGCCAGTCGTAGGTTGCCGGGTCCACGAACTCGGCTGACGAATCCACCCAGTTGGCGGCGAAGAGCGCAAGCAGCGCGGCAAGGATGACGCCAAGCACCCCTGTCGCCTTGCGATTCTTGCCCACGACGAAGATGAGGGCGGTGACGATGCCAAGGATTGCCGGCACGAGCAGGTAGACCGCATTCCCCAAAAAACCGTAGAAGAAAGTCGTGTTCCACGCGCCGAGTGCAACCATGAAAAAAATGATGGGCTGGGGCAGCCAGACGAGGACCGCGAGCACGATGCGTACAGCTAACGACGCCCCGCTCCGCCCGTTCGGTTGAACCGCGCGGTCATTTGCGGGCGGGAGTGGCACTGCGTCCGATTTGTCTTCTTCGTACACTTGCATCTTTATTTCCTCGGTTTTTGCAATGCAATTATACCTGGCTCGGGAATAGCCACGTTAATGAAAAGGGAGTCTCCGCTTTGGCGGCTCTCGGTGCGACCGAAGCGCGTCTTTTCCTTACTTTTTCCTTACTCTCGCTTTGCAAGTTGCTTTCGGCGTAAAACTCCAGCACTTTGACCTGCGCATTCATGATGACATGGAAACTATTGCACCCCTGAGTGGGAATAGCATTCAGCACAAATTGAGCGTGTTTAAGGGGCATATTCTCTCATATCTTCTAAAACTACCCCGATAACATGCTATTATGGGCTCGATAGAAAGGGGCCCGCAATGCACGTGTACCGTCGCGAGAAGTACCTTGCCCACATCCGTAGTTTCTACCACGACGAGGGATTGATTAAAGTAATCACTGGCGTGCGCCGGTGCGGCAAGTCGTGTCTCATGCTTTCCATCGCAGACGAGCTGCGCGAGTCCGGCGTCCCGGATGAGAACATCGTCTTCATCGACCTAGACGCGCGCGGCAACAGGAAGGTGAAGGACCCGGACGCGCTTGAGGACCTGATCGACCGCTCGACCCCGCCCGACGCGCAAGGAACCAAGTACCTCTTCATCGACGAGATACAGAACGTTGACGGCTTCGAGAGGCTCATCAACGGCTACCGGACCGACGGCAGCTGGTCCATCTTCATCACGGGCTCGAACTCCTACCTCCTCTCGGGTGAGCTGGCAACGCACCTGACCGGGCGCTACCTGGAGTTCGAGGTGTTCACACTGGACTTCGCAGAGTACCTCGGCATGAAGCGGCACCTCGGCAAGGAGGTGAGCCAGAACCTCTCCCAGGAGTTCACCGAGTACCTGCGGCTCGGCGGCTTCCCCAAAGCTGTCGAGTACGACTCCGAGACGGATAAGCGCGCCTACGTTCAGGGCGTCGTGGCAGAGATATTCGAGAAGGACGTCCAGCGCTCCAACAAGATCAAGAACGTCTCGGTCTTCAACGCGGTGCGCGACTACCTCATCAACAACTTCGGCGCTACGACGAGTCTCAAGAACCTACTCGAGCACTTCAACGAGGTCGAGAAGGTGCCCATCAAGCGCGAGACGCTCAACCGCTACATCCAGATACTCGTGGACGCCAAGATTGTCTACCGATGCCAGCGCTTCGACATGAAGTCGCGCAAGTCGCTCACACGCGACGAGAAGTACTACCTGTCCGACCTCGGGTTCTACTTCGCCATGAACACCGACGCGCGCATCAACTACGGACCCGTGCTGGAGAACGTCGCCTACCAGTACCTACGCAGCATGAGGTACATGGTGAGCGTCGGCCGCATCGGCTCGCTCGAGTGCGACTTCGTTGCGCGCCGGGCGTTCGGCGACTACTTCTACATACAGGTGGCGATGACCATCGCCGACCGCGCGACCGAGGACCGCGAGTACCGCCCCTTTGAGAAGATCAGGGACTCGTATCCGCGCTACTTGTTCACCTTGGACCCGCTGCTCCAGCGCCGCGACGGCGTGAGGCACCTCAACCTCATGGAGTTCATCGCCGACGGCGGCGACCTCATCGGGACCGGTTAGCTGTCCTGAAAGAGAGGTTGGGCATGGACTGCGAAATCAGGAGCATGGAATCGAACGAGTGGCCACTTCTCGAGGACTTCCTCTACGAGGCGATATTCGTGCCGGAGGGCTTCGAGGGCGAGGTGCCTCGCTCGATTATCTACAACGATCCGAAATGCCGCGCGGCCTTCGAGGACTTTGGCACGCTCCCGGACGATCGCGCCGTGGTCGCGACCATCGAAGGCAAGGTCGCGGGAGCCTGCTGGGTGCGCACGACCGACGAGTACGGCCATATCGACGACGAGACGCCTTCGTTCTCCATATCGCTCTACAAGCCGTACCGGGGTCGAGGCATGGGCACCGCCATGATGCGTTCCCTGCTTGATGAGCTGCGCGAGGTTGGCTACGCCCGCGCGTCGCTCTCGGTCCAGAAGGAGAACCCGGCTCTGCGCCTCTACAAGCGCCTGGGCTTCCGGATTGTTGGCGACGGCGCAGACGAGACGGAGTGGCTCATGGTGGTCGAACTCGCCGAGGGTGCCTGGATGTAGACGAGAGCAATCTCCCGAAATTCAAATGACGGGTCGTTCGACGGCTGGGAGAACGCCCGCGACGAATTGGAGAAGGACGGCTGGATCAGCGGGCTCCTGTTCCGCTGCCTGCACTGCGGCGGCTACAGGCTCATCGTTGAGGCGGGATGACGGCAATGGGCCCAAGGCAATTGAACGAAATCCTGCTGAAGAAGTTTCACGAGCTGACACACGAGTTCGACAAGCATGTATCTTGGCAAGACGGAATGGACACGGGCTCGATTTGGAATTGGAGAGGATCACCCCGACGAGGGTCACCACCCCCGTGGTGCATGCGACGATGATTGACTCCATAAAGAACTGCCTCCCGAGATCGACCTTCCGTCCTCAGGAGGCAGTTTCTAATTGCGTCACAAAGTGGTTAGTGCATGCAGCGCATGAATGACGTTACTGCAAGGGAATCGCTTCGCTGACGAACGCGCCGATCTCTTTCATGGTCGCCTCGTCGAAGTCCGTGATGCGCACGGTGTGCGGCTTCGTGTCGCTGACAAACATCTTCACGTTCGGGTTATCCGTGTCGTGCATGCGCAGCGAGTACCACGGGTCGCTGCTGCCGTAGATGAACATGATCTTCGCTTCCGAGGTGTCGATCCACTTGGTCACGCCCTCGTAGAACGCGCCATCGTAGGCGAACGCCTGCTGCTGCTCGGGCGTGAACACCATCTTGAACACGAAGTTCTCTTCGTCTTCGGGCTTCACCGTCAGCACGTCTCCGAGGCCTGCCGCCTCGCATGCCTGGCGCAGGTACGAGAAGTCGTAGTGGTACTGCCCGTACTGCGAAGCAGCTCCCACGTAGTACGGCCAGGCGGGATGGTTCGCCGCCCAGTCGGTGGGGCTTGCCAGGACGAAGAGGAACTGGAGCTCGGCTTCTAGCTTCGCGCTCTTCTCGCTATCGGTCCCCTCGGGCATGGCGAGCACCGTCTTCATGCCCTCGAAGCTCACGTCCATGCTCGGGTTGGAGCTCGTCTCCTGGTTGGACTGCCATTCCTGCACGGCCAGCTCGGCCACGACCAGGTCGAACAGGTTCCCTTCGGTCACGTACTCGCGGTACACGCTGCCCTGCTGTTCGCAGAGCTCCTTGAGCGCAGGTGCCAGAACGTCCTTGTTCTTCATGAGCTCCACCTGGAACGACGATACCAGGTCGCGGTACTCCTTGGCCTTCTCGGCGCCGTACTTCTCGTCGCCGATCTTGGTGTAGACGAACTCGTAGAAACGCGGATCCTCGCGGCCGCCGCTGAACGGCCCGACGTAGGGCACGTACAGGCCCATGTCCTCGGGATAGTAGTAGGCGTACGACGTGCACACCTCTCCCCCGCGGCTCGTGCCGGTGGCAGCCCACGGGCCGTCGAGAACCTTGGAGAGCTCGTTGTAAATTTGGTGGTAGTCAGCGGCGGCGTTCTCGGACGTCAGGTACTGCCAGCCGTCCGTGCCGTCATTCGACAGGCTCGCGGGCCTGGATTGTCCGAAGAAGCGGTGCTCCACATGGATGTAGTTGCCAGAGAGTATAGAGCAAAGCTCATGCGCGTCGTCCATGGCAATTGCCTGATCGAACAGCAGGTAGCCGTCGGTCTCCATGACGTTCATCTTGGCGTCCTTGACAATACCGACCTCCACGCGCTGCGGGAACGTGCCGGCCGAAGGGTTCTTGTGGTCGAGCGGCTGCTCGAATGTGACAACGTATTTCTCGGCGTAAATCTGTGACCCGCTGACGTCGACTGGATCGACGCTCTTCACGCCATCGAGAGCCGCAAGTGCTTGCGCCATCGACGACCCGCTGGCGCTTGCGGCCGGCGCGCTTGAGCTCGTGCTGCTCGCAGACGAGCTAGCGGAGCTGCCGGCGTTCCCGCCACAGGCGGCGAGCGCCAGGGCCAGAGCGGCAGCCATGGCCATCACCGTACATGCTTTCAAAAATTTCATTCTGTTTCCCCCTCCTTACGAAGCATGTCTTTTCATGATACGCCTGACTCGCGGCTAGTGTCTCCTGCGCCTGCCGGCGAGGGCTGCTCCCGCACCGGCGAGGATAGTCGTGGCAACGCCAGCAACCGACGTCGCGTCGCCTTGGCCATGTCGGCCCCTTTTCCCGGCGCGTCGCGTCGAAGACAAGCGCCTAACACTCGGTTTCGTGCCGATACGATGGTGAAAGAGACTATAATCTGCAATGTAATTCAGGTTAAAAAAGGCGATAGG
>JAFUCC010000015.1 GCA_017459925.1 Eggerthellaceae bacterium | reverse complement strand
GGCGGCTTCATCGGATCGGAAGCGCGAGGACGGCGCGCCTGAGGAATACGGATCGGGAATCGTCTGGAGCGAGTTCCACATGCCCACGGGTTACAGGCGGTGAATAATTCGGGCGGACACACTTTTTGAAACATAACCCCATCATCGGCTCTATGCGTGCAGTTTCTTGCGCATCTGCTTCAAGTGATTGGCCTTGAAGGCGCGGTGGCCGCCGAAGAGCTTGATGTAGGTGCTCGTCTTCTCATGGTCGGCATAGCGCAGGGCGGCGAGCTCCATCGAGCAGAAGTAGTCCGCCGTCTGGGCGAGGCGCCGCTCCTGGTAACGAAGTCGCTTGTAGTCGGCGGTGTTGGCCGACAGGGTCTCGTCGAAAAACGCGCTTAAGGTACCTGCCACTACAATCCTTCCCAGAAACAAAATGCGCGGGGACATCCCCGCGCGCTTGGCTGCCCTCGCGCCAAGCGCGAGATGCTAGGCAACTATAGCACAAGGCCGCTGGGTAAAGCCTGGCGATTGGATTCGTCTCCGCTTCGTCACGAAGAGCCATACGCAACTTGCCGCCGAAATGAGCTTAAGGCCGGTGCTGCAATCGGAAACGAATTGCCCTGCGGTTATAATTTGCGCATGTGGCGAGATTCTAAACCAATGGTGCATTACCGATATAGAACGGCAATTGTAGATAGATGCGCTATGCTGATGACGAGACGTTGTTCGAGCGGCTCCTCGATGGGGACGGCGAGGCGCTGCGCCCGCTGATGGAGCGCCACGGCGACGCGCTGACCTTGTACGTCAACGGGTATGTGCGCGACATCGACATAGCCGAGGACATCATGATCGAGGCGTTCTCCCGGATGCTGGCAAAACGCCCTCGCCTTCATGCAGGTGGTTTCAAGCCGTACCTTTACAAGACCGCCCGGAACCTGGCGCTGCGCCACAGTCGTCTGCGCGGCAGGTTCATGAGCATGGAGGACCTGCGTATCGAGCCGGAAGACGGTGTCCGGATCGAGGACGATGTCTTGCTCGACGAGCGATCGCGGGCGCTCTACCGGTGCCTGGACAGAATTAGCCCCGATTACCGCGAGGCCCTTTACCTGGTGTACATCGAGGAGATGACCTACGACGAGGCTGGGGCGATCATGCGCAAGACGCGCAAGCAGGTGGACAACCTGGTGCAGCGCGGCAAGAGGGCGATGCGGCCGCTGCTTGCCGAGGAGGATGTGACGTATGAGGTCGACTGACGAGCGCATGAACGAAGTCTTGAGCCGTGCGCGCACGCGCGAGGTGGCGTCGCGCCGCAAGTGGCAGCGCGCCGTCGCGATCGGCGGCGGGGCGTTGAGCATCGTCGTCGTGGCCGTCGCTGGGCTGGGTTTTGCATCGGCTTCAGGCGCCGGCATATCGCACTCGGCAGGTTCCCTCGGCCTTATGGGAAACGTCCTGTCTGGCGGTTCGGCTCTTGGGTATATCGTCGTCGGGCTGTTGGGCCTTCTGCTCGGAGTTGCGGTGACCGTGCTGACCTTCAAGCTCGGCCGCAGTTCGCACGGCTCGAAACACGCTGATGGAACGGGGAGGGCGCGCCGGGATGGCGTCATCGACGGCAGGAGGCGGCGCGAACCTTGATCGAGGGCATCACCGACGCGGTAGAGCTGGTCGTGGTGGCCGCATGCCTCGCGGCGTCCCTTTGGCGCGCTCTGTCCGCGCGCAACATGGCGTGGGTCACGCTGGCGTGCTTCCAGGCCTGTGTGCTGCTCGGAGGCGTCTACTGGTTTGGGTACCTCGTCGTCTACGGGGAGACGCCGCATTACTCGTACGTGCCGGACATGGCGTGGATTGCCGGCTACGTGTTCCTGCTCATGCTCGTTGTGGAGGCCGACCAGCGGCGAGGGGTTGCCGCTCCCGTGCCGGCAGCCTGGATCCCCGTCATCGCTTGCGCCGCCCTCTGCGTCTTCTACATCGTGGATAGCGGAAGCCCCTTGCTTAACACCGTCGAGAACGGCTTGCTGGCCGCCATCGGGTTCTTCGCCGTCAGGGGCATCGTCGCAGAACCGACGAGCAGCCAGACGGACGGCCGTCTTGCGCACAACAAGCCGTTCCATTGGGCCGTGCTCGCGTTCGTCGCCGTCGAGCAGGCGGTGTGGCTGTCATCGTGTTTCCTGGAGCCGGGGCCGATTACGGAAATCAATCCCTATATCGTGCTCAGCTGCGTGCTCATCCTGGTGTATGCGGCCATCCTCGCGTGTGCGTGGAAATCGGGCGACGCATGATGTATATCGAGAACATATTCGTGCTCATCGCCGCGCCGCTCGTCGCATGCCTGTTCTGCGTCCGCAGCAAGCCGAGGGTCGTGGTGGCGGGGCTTCTCGTCGGCATGGCCGCCTGCCTGGCGTCAGCTTATGTGAGCTCGTTCATCGCCCAGGCGGTCGGCATCGATGCGGTGCACACGGCCGTCGAGGTCGCGCCCACGGTCGAAGAGGTTGCGAAATTCCTCCCGCTTCTGTTCTATCTGGTGATGTTCGAGCCCGACGTCGAGGACGTCGACCTGGCGTTCATTGTGGTGGCCGTGGGTTTCGCCACGATGGAGAGCGCGTTCTACCTGGGCGACAGTGGGCTTACCGACCCGGGGACGCTCTTGCTGCGGGGCCTGAGCACGGCGATGATGCACGTGGTGTGCGGCGTGGTCGTGGGCTTCGGCCTGACGCGCGCTTGGAAGTACTCGTGGCTGCGCGCCGCCGGCACGTTCGGGCTGCTGTGCCTGGCGTCAACCTACCACGGCATCTTCAACCTGCTCGTGGCCGCAGGGGGCCCGGCGCGCATCGCAGCCGTCATCTTGCCGCTCGCAACCCTGTTGCCCCTTCTCGTCGTCCGCTTCCGCCGGGAGCGCGCCGAGGGCAGGTAGCACGATGGCGGCGGGGTCGTCCGCCATGTTCGAGAGCTTAAGAGGCCAACCTGTTGTGCTCTGATCTGGAGCTGCGGCGCTGGCCATATAAACCCAAAATGCAGGACGACCGAGGCTGCATCGATACGCACCAGCAACCACGACCATTGCGTCCTTCTCACGTTTTTTCGAAAACAGGTGAGGATTTCCCGCTGCTCGCGCATCTGGGAAACGTGTAGCCGCGAGCAGAGCGAGAGGAGGGACGCCATGCGCACGGTGGATGAGCGCGTCGTCGCAGTTCGCAGCCGTTCGAGGCGGCTGAGGCGGGTGCGCGCCGACCGAGCGCTTGCCGTATTCGTGTGCCTTGCGGCGCTTCCATTCGCGGGCCTCGCGGGACGGCTCGCTGCAGGCACTCCTGCGATGCCCTCCGCATCAGCCGGGGGCCTTTTCGGGGCCTCGTCCCTTCTCGGGCCGAGCGCTGGCGGATATGTGATCGTGGCAATCGTGTCGTTCGCAGCCGCAGCGTTACTGACTGTTTGCATCATGGCGAGGCGAGGTTCTGCACGCAAGGACGAAGACGACGCGCCCAAGAAGGGCGCCAAGGGATAGGGGTCACATGGAAGGCCAAGGTGCGCGCAGGATAGCCTCGCCCGAGCAGCTCAACGACTACCTGAAGGTCACCACGCCGAAAATCTGGCTGCTGCTTTTGGCGGTGGCGCTGATTATCGTGGGCCTGCTTCTGTGGAGCGGCTTCACCACGGTCGAAAGCTACGCCACGGGTACAGCCATTGCTGATGGCGGCGAGCTCACGGTCACGTTCGACGACGCCGCGAAGGCGAGCAAGGTTCAAGCTGGCATGGAAATGGAAGTCGGCGACGTGAAGGCAGAAGTCCTCACCATCGGCACCGACGCGGACGGACAGCTCGTGGCGTCGGCCCATGCCAACATCCCCGACGGATCGTACGAGGTGCGCGTGGGATACAACGCCACGCAGGTCATCTCGATGCTGCTCAACTGATGAGGCGCTAGCCGTGACCGCCCTTAAACAGCCGATAACCGCAGGCGTTGCCAAGGTGCCCCAGGTCATGCAGATGGAGGCGCTCGAATGCGGCGCCGCCGCGCTGGCCATGGTCCTGGCGTACTACGGGAAGTGGCTGCCGCTCGAGCAGGTGCGGGCCGACTGCGGCGTGTCGCGCGACGGCACGAACGCCGAGAACATGGCCAAGACCGCGCGCAGTTACGGGCTCGAGGTAGAGGGCTGGCGCTATTCCGCCGAAACGCTGAGGGAGAAGGGGCCGTTTCCCTGCATCGCCATGTGGAACGGCAACCACTACGTAGTGGTCTGCGGCTTCAAGGGAAACCACGCCTACATCAACGACCCCGCGCGCGGCTCGATGAAGATCACGGTGGAGGAGTTCGAGCGCTCCTACAGCGGCATCTCCCTGTTCTTCGAGCCGACTGACAAGTTCGTGCCCGGTGGTAGCCGAAAATCCACGTGGGAGTTCGCCCGAAACCGCCTGCGCGGCGCAGGCGCGGCCGTCGCGTTCGTGGCGCTCACCACGCTGGTCGCCTACCTCTTCGACCTGATCACGCCGGCGTTCACGCGTTTCTTCATGGACCACCTGCTCACTGGCGAGAACGCCGATTTGCTCATGCCCTTCATCGGGCTTCTGAGCCTGGTGGCTGTCCTGCAGGTCATCGTTGTGGCCGCACGATCGATCTACTCGCTCAAGATCAACGGGAAGATGGCCATCGTCGGGTCTTCCACGTTCATGTGGAAGGTGCTGCGCCTGCCCATGGGGTTCTTCTCGCAGCGCCTGGCCGGCGACATCCTCCAGCGCAAGTCGACGAACGCCGTCATCGCCGAGACCCTCGTGAACACGTTCACGCCGCTCGCGCTCAACATCGCCATGATGGTGTTTTACCTCGTCGTGATGATCCGCTACTCGGTGCTGCTCACGCTCGTGGGCATCGCGGCCATCGCCGTCAACTCGCTGCTCGCGAGCTACATCTCGCGCAAGCGCGTGAACATCACGCGCGTCCAGATGCGCGATTCCGGAAAGCTCGATTCGTCCACCGTCTCGGGCATCCAGATGATCGAGACCATCAAGGCTTCCGGTGCCGAGAACGGCTACTTCGCCAAGTGGGCGGGCTACCAGGCTTCGGTGAACACGGCGACCACGCGGTTCGCGAACCTGAACCTGTACTTGGGGCTCGTGCCGAATTTCCTGGCGAGCCTCGCGAACTACGCCGTGCTGGTCATCGGCGTGTTCCTCGTCATGCAGGGCCAGTTCACGCTCGGCATGGTCATGGCCTTCCAAGGCTACATGCAGCAGTTCATGAACCCCGCCATGACCACGGTGAGGGCCAGCCAGACGCTGCAGGAGATGCGCACGCAGATGGAGCGTATCGACGACGTCATGGAATACGAGCAAGACCCCAATTACCGTGACGAGTCGCTCGACGACGACGCCGATTACGGGAAGCTCGACGGGAAAGTGGAGCTTCGGCACGTCACGTTCGGCTACGCGCGGCTTTCCGATCCCGTCGTCAAGGACTTCTCGATGGTCGTGGAGCCGGGCGCGAGCGTGGCGCTCGTCGGCGCGTCGGGCTGCGGTAAGTCCACGCTTTCCAAGCTCATCGCCGGGCTGTACCAGCCCTGGGAGGGCGAGATCCTGTTCGACGACACGCCGGCGGCGGACATCGACCGCAGCGTGTTCACCAGCTCGGTGGCGGTGGTCGACCAGGATATCATCCTGTTCGAGGACACCGTGGCGAACAACATCCGCATGTGGGACGAGTCGATTGAAGGCTTCGAGGTCATCATGGCGGCCAACGACGCGCAGATCCACGCCGACATCATGGCGCGGCCGGGCGGCTACGCCTCGAAGGTCTCCGAGGGCGGGCGCGACCTGTCCGGCGGTCAGCGCCAGCGGCTCGAGATTGCGCGCGCGCTCGCAACCGATCCGCATGTCATCATCATGGACGAGGCGACGAGCGCGCTCGACGCCAAGACCGAGAACGAGGTCGTGCAAGCCGTGAGGGACCGCGGCGTCACATGCATCATCATCTCGCACCGGCTTTCCATCATCCGCGACTGCGACGAGATCATCGTGCTCGATGGCGGCCGGGCGGTCGAGCGCGGCACGCACGACGAGCTGTACGCCGCCGGCGGCCTGTACGCCGAGCTGGTGAGCAATGACTAGGGGGATGAAGATGAGTAGCAGGACGTTCCTGATACTCATTTCCCGAAATGAGTATCAGGAACGTCCTGCTACTCATCCAGGATGTCGAAAGGGGAGGTGAGGCCATGGGCATGTTCGACGACCAGATACGCCAACGCAAGTTAGGCGACCAGGAACTGTTCGAAGATTCCATCCTGCGCATGGCCTCGGCAGTCGTGGGGCGCGACGCTGCCGGCTCGATGGCCAGCAGCCGCGTCGTGACCAAGGAAGCCATCGACGACATCCTGAAGTTCTACCGCATCAGCCCCGTCGACATCCCCGCCAGCGTCACCGATCACGACGAGCAGCTGGAATACGCCCTGCGCCCCCACGGCATCATGCACCGCATGGTGGCGCTCGACGACGGCTGGTACAAAGACGCCTTCGGCCCGCTCATCGGCTACCGCGCAAGCGATGGCGCGCCGGTGCCCCTGTTCCCGAAACCGTACCGCGGCTACTGGTTCGTTGACGAGGCGGGCCGCAAGGCCACCGTGAACGCGTCGAACGCCAGCCTCTTCACCCGCGAGGCGCGCAGCTTCTACCGTCCGCTGCCGCTCGAGAAGATCGGCGTGGGGGATCTTCTCTCGTACATGTGGGAATGCCTGAACGCCGCCGATATCGCGGTGCTCGTGAGCGTGTCGCTGCTCGTCACGCTCGTCGGCATGCTGATGCCGCCCATCGTGAAGGTGCTCACCGGGTACGTGGCCGACACCGGCAGCTACGCGGTCCTGTGGTCCACGGCGGCGTTTTTGCTGTGCACCGCGCTGGCGCAGCAGATCGTGACGGCCTCGCGCGAGATAGCGGTCAACCGCATCCGTACGAAGGCGTCGACGTCGGTCGCGGCGGCTTTCATGATGCGCATCCTCAGCCTGCCCGCCACGTTCTTCCGCGGCTACAGCGCCGGCGAGTTGGCGAGCCGCAGCATGGCCGCCAAGAACCTCGTCGAGCTCATCGTGTCGAACCTGCTGTCGCTCGGCATCACCGCCGTGTTCTCGCTTCTCTACATCGTGCAGATCGGGCAGTTCGCGCCAGCGCTCATGTGGCCGGCCGTGATCATCATCGCTGCGACGGTCGCGGTGGGGCTGGTCACCACGCTCGTGCAGATGCGCATCACGCGCCGGCAGATGGAATACGCCGCCAAGGAAAACGGCAAGAGCTTCGCCATGATTAGCGGCGTGCAGAAGATCAAGCTGGCCGGCGCGGAGAAGCGCGCGTTCGCGCAGTGGGCGCGCGCCTACACCAAGAGCGCCGAGCTGCAGTACAACCCGCCGCTGTTCCTGAAGCTCAGCAGCGCCACAGCCACGGCCGTCACGCTCGCGGGCGCCATCGTGCTGTACTACCTCGCCGCCTCGTCGGGCGTCACCCCGTCGGACTACATCGCGTTCTTCGCTGCGTACGGCATGGTGATGGGCGCGTTCTCCTCGATGGCAAGCGTGGTGAAGGCGTTGGCGCAGATCGGGCCCTACCTCGACATGGTGGAGCCCATCCTGCAGGCCGAGCCCGAGGTCGCCGAGGACAAGGAGATCCTGGCAAGCCTCAACGGCCGCGTCGAGCTCAGCGGCGTCCGCTTCCGCTACGACGAGGACATGCCCTACGTCATCGACGGCCTGAACCTGGCCATCCGCCCCGGCCAGTACGTGGCCATCGTGGGCAAGTCGGGCTGCGGCAAGTCGACGCTCGTGCGGCTGCTGCTGGGCTTCGAGGCGCCGGATGCGGGCGCCATCTACTACGACGGCAAGGACATGGCCGGGCTCGACCTGCGCTCGCTGCGCCGCCACATCGGCGCGGTGACGCAGGACGGGACCCTGTTCGCCGAGAGCATCTTCAGCAACATTACGATATCGGCGCCGCACCTGACGGAGGACGACGCGTGGGAAGCCGCGGAGGTCGCGCGCATAGCCGATGACATCAGGGCGATGCCGATGGGCATGCAGACCATGATATCCGAAGGCGCCGGCGGCATCTCGGGCGGGCAGAGGCAGCGCCTCATGATAGCCCGCGCCGTGGCGCCGCATCCGCGCGTGCTCATCTTCGACGAGGCCACGAGCGCGCTCGACAACCGCACGCAGAAGCAGGTGTCGGAGGCGCTCGACGCGCTGAAGTGCACGCGCATCGTCATCGCACACAGGCTTTCGACCATAAAGAACTGCGATCGCATCCTGTACCTGGAAGATGGGAAGATCGTGGAAGACGGCACCTACGACGAGCTTATCGAGAAAGGGGGCCTCTTCGCCGACCTGGTCGAGCGCCAGCGCCTGGATGTTTAGGGTGAGATTCCGGGGAATTGCAAAAAAGTCCTGCCAGGTTCGGT
Organism: Eggerthellaceae bacterium; assembly: GCA_017459925.1. Taxonomy (GTDB): domain Bacteria; phylum Actinomycetota; class Coriobacteriia; order Coriobacteriales; family Eggerthellaceae; genus UBA9715. The sequence continues at coordinate 34,967 of JAFUCC010000015.1, read as the reverse complement.
TTTCGCACGTATAGAGGGTAGAGAGAGTTGATGGAAGGCCGTGGCGTTTGGAGGAACCGCCGCGGTCGAAACGGAAGAAAGGATAAGACCATGTGCTTCAGACCAAGCGCTGTATCCACACAGGACTGCAATGACGGCAATCATATCTGCTGTCAGACGTGCGGCATGCCGGTTGATGCCGGTATGAGCAACTGCCCTTATTGCGGCGACCCTATTCCGCCAAACCCGCCTGATGATTTCAGCGAGGTCAATCCGTCGCATCCCGTCCGCATTATCTAAGCCGCGAGTCATGAAGGCTACCGTGAACGCGGAGCGATTCGAGAAGACGCTCGAAGGCCTCTTCGATTTCCAGAGGTTCGCTGGCAATGCCGCCTTGCAATCGGTCATCGATGATGTCGATTCCCGCTATGGCGAAGGCAAGCTCTCGATCGAGGAGCTCGGCATGCTGAACGCCGCGGGCGACCCCAGCGTGTTCTGGGCGAAGTGGGGGGAGAGCGGCTTTCAGTGACGATGGACGGCGCCGAGCTGTACGCGACCTTCGGGGATAGGGTGCTCGCCTATGTCTCAGCGCGCGTGAGAAACCGTCAGGATGCAGAGGACATCACGGCGGAGACGTTCGAGAAGGCGATGCGCGCGTTGCCGCGCTACGACGAGACGAAGGCATCGTATTCCACCTGGGTCTACACCATAGCGAGAAACACCATGACGGACTACTTCCGCAAGCGGAGGCAGTTCGTCGTGCTGTCTGACTCGGTCGCCTCTGACGAGCGGCTCGACGATGGCTTACTCAAGGAAGAGGTGCTCGGAGAGCTGGCCCGCGCTTTGGGACATCTTTCCCAAGACGAACGCGACGTCGTGGTGCTGCGCTACTACCATGAGCTGCCGCTCACCGAGGTCGCCGACAAGATGCGCATGAGCTACGGCGTGGTGAAGCTGCGACACCAGAGCGCGCTTGCGACCTTGCGCAAAGCTCTTGAATAAAGCGCATCTCTACTAACCAGAAAGTTACTCGCCATTCCATCCCGGGAATGGCTTTCCGGCGAACCGCTTCCAGTCGTATGGAACGAACGGAGGGACCGCTCAGCGCGTATCAAGTGCGTCGACGCGATATAATCCCGACGTGTGGAAACCGAACCGGCGAGCATGAAATTGCTTTAAGAGCGTGGAGTATGGAGCGAGATCCTTGGAATCGAGGGGTGATCTCATGGGGAAGCCGAGGAACGAATCTATACGGAACAGCACTGCGGACTTTCTCATGTTCGCCCTCGACGGTCAGGGCGATGGAATCCAAGTCGTCGTCGAGGATGAGACGGTGTGGCTCACGCAAAAGGCCATGGCGACGCTGTTCGACTGCACGGTGGGGAACATCAACAAGCATCTGAAGTCGGTATTCGAATCTGGTGAGCTCGAGGAGGCGACAGTTATTGAGGATTTCTCAATAACTGCTGCCGACGGCAAGAACTACACGACGAAGCATTACAACCTCGATGCCGTCATCTCCGTGGGCTACCGCATCAACTCGATGCGCGCGACGCAGTTCCGCAAGTGGGCGACGGGCGTGCTGTCCGCCTTCACACGTCGGGGCTACGTTCTCGACCGCAGGAGGCTCGAGAACGGCCAGGTCTTCAGCGCAGAGTACTTCGACCGTCTGACCGAGGAATATCAGGAGATACGCGCCAGCGAGCGGCTGTTCTACCAGAAGGTGACCGACATCTACGCGACGGCGTGCGACTACGACTCCGCCTCCGAGCAGACACGCCGCTTCTTCGCGACGGTGCAGAACAAGATGCACTTCGCGGCACATGGCAACACCGCCGCCGAGGTTGTCTATGGTCGGGCGGACCACAGGAAGCCTCACATGGGGCTGACTACCTGGGCCAAGGCGCCGAACGGCAAGATCATGAAAAGTGACGTCTCGATCGCCAAGAACTACCTGAGCGAAGACGAGCTGCGCAACCTGAACGAGATCGTGTCGATGTACCTCGACTATGCGACTCGTCAGGCACGGCGCCACATCCCCATGACCATGGAGGACTGGGCGAATCGGCTCGACGCATTCCTGCAGTTCAACGACGAAGAGATACTGAGCGGAAGCGGCGAGGTCACGCATGCGATAGCCAAGGCGTTTGCCGAGAGCGAGTTCGAGAAGTATCGCGTGATTCAGGATCGGGAGTATCGGTCGGATTTCGATGCTGCGATGGAGCTGTTCCTACTCGAGGGGGAGCCCGATAGACCCGAGACGGACGACGATGAGGGCTAAGGACCTGAAGAATTCGATTCTGCAGCTCGATGTGCAGGGCAAGCTTGTGCCGCAGGATCCGAGTGATGCGCCTGCGTCTGTTCTGCTGGAGCGCATTCGCGTGTGAAACAGCTCCCAAGGCATGCTTCATGTCTTGGGAACGGTATACTGCTGACATGGACATCGGCATCATCGCGCAATTCGCCATCGCAACGCTGCTCCCCGTAGCGGCGTGCGCCGTGCTGACGGCGCTCCGGCAGCGCGCGGGCGTTGCAAAGCTTCCCGAGCGCAACTGGCAGGCAATCGTGGGCGTCGTGTTCGGCCTCATCGCCATCTACGGCACCGAGGCGGGCATTCCCGTGGACGGCGCCATGATGAACGTGCGCGACGCCGCGCCGATCGCGGCGGGCTTGTTCTTCGGCGGTCCGGCGGGCATCATCGCGGGCGTCATCGGCGGCGTGGAGCGCTGGCTCGCGGTCATGTGGGGCGTCGGCCAGTTCACGCAAGTGGCTTGCACCCTGGGCACCATTTTTGCCGGTGCGTTCGCGGCGGCGTTGCGCAAGTACGTGTTCAGCTACCACATCCCCAACCTGTCGTTCGCGTTCGCCACGGGCGTTGTGGCCGAGGTCCTGCACTTGACGCTCGTGTTCGTCACGAACCTCGACCAAGCGGCGAGGGCATTCGAGGTCGTGCAGCTTTGCGTGCTTCCCATGACGCTGTGCGTCGGCCTTTCCACGCTGATCTCCTCGTTCGTGCTGCATCTGATGAACCGCAAGCCCTTGCTCACGCCGCTCGGCGAGCGCAACGTGGTCCGCATCCTGCACAACCGCATGCTTATCGCCATCGTGGCGGCGTTCTTGCTCACCGTGGGGTTCACGGCCATCGTGCAGACGAACCGCTCCGTCTCCGATGCCGCCGAGCTCCTGGAGCTGAGCGTCGAAGATGTTTACGAGGACATCGTCGACGCATCGGATGCGAACCTGCTCGGGCTGACGCAACGCGCCGCGGCGGCCTTGCCGGACGCGCCGACCGCCACCGACGCCGAATGCGCGCGGCTCGCCGCCGAGCTCGACGTGGCCGAGATCAACGTCGTTAACGGCGATGGCATTATCACCGCTAGCAACAACCCCGCCTTCATCGGCTTCGACATGGCGTCGGGCGAGCAGTCGGCGGCGTTCCTCGCCTTGCTCCCCGGTGGCGGCCAAACGCAGCTCGTGCAAAGCTACCAGCCCATCGCGTATGACGCGGGTACGTCGATGAAGTATGCCGGCGTGGCTGTGGAAGGTGGGTTCGTGCAGGTGGGCTACGACGCGTCGAGTTTCCTCGACGACCTTTCGTCTCAGGTGGAGGCATCGGTGAGGAACCGCCACGTCGGCCAGACGGGCGCGTTCGTCGCCGTCGACGAAACGGGTACGGTGCTCAGCACGCGCGAGGACATCGCCAACGAACAGGGCGCGCAGCTCGTCGCAGACGCCAAAGCCGCCGGTGCTGGCCGGGTCTTCACCACGCAATTCGCCGGCGAGGAGTGCTTCGCCTTTTTCCAAGAGGTGGAAGGCTACCGCCTCATCGCGCTTCTGCCCACTGCCGAAGCCTACTCGTCGCGCGATTCGGCGCTGCTCATCGTCGCGCTCATGGAAGTGCTTGTCTTTGCCGCGCTATTCCTCGTCATCCATGCCGTCATAAAGCTCGTCGTCGTGCGCGGCGTGCGCCGCATGACCGGGCAGCTCGCCGACATCACGAAAGGCGATCTCGACGTGGAAGTCGACGTGCGCACGGCCTCGGAGTTCTCGTCGCTTTCCGACGACATCAACAAGACGGTCGGAACCCTGAAGGCCTCGTTGGCCGTCGTGAAGGCCGACCTCGACATGGCTGCCAGCATCCAGGCGAACACGTTGCCCGATATCACGTCGGCTCTTGCGGCGCGTCCTGAATTTGACCTGCTCGGCACCATGGAGCCCGCCAAGGAGGTGGGCGGCGACTTCTACGACTTCTTCCTGGTCGATGACGACCATTTGGCGCTCGTCGTGGCCGATGTCAGCGGCAAGGGCGTGCCGGCCGCCTTGTTCATGATGCAGTCGAAGATCGTCATCAAGATGGAAGCGCTGTCGGGCACATCTCCCGAGGAGGTCATGCGCCGCGCAAACGCGGACCTTGCCGAGAAGAATGAGGAGGGCATGTTCACCACCGCCTGGCTGGGCATACTCGAGCTTTCCACCGGCACGCTCACCTATGCCGACGCAGGCCACGAGAAGCTCGCCTTGTACCATGGCGGCTCGTGGGAACTGCCACCCAAGCCAAACGGGGCCGTTGCCCTCGCGGTGTTCTCGCAGGAAGACTTCGAAGAGCTTGCCGATAAGTACAAGTACCGCAGCCACACGGTCGTGCTGCAGCCGGGCGACGGCATCTTCCAGTACACCGATGGCGTCACCGAGGCGACCAACGCGTCTGACGAAATCTTCGGCGAGGACCGGCTCGTGAGCGCTTTGAACGAAGCCTCGGGTGCAAATCCCGGAGAAGTGTTACCCTTGGTGCGCAGGCGCATAGACGAATTCGTCGCGGACGCCCCGCAATTCGATGACATCACCATGTTGGGGCTGATGTACAAGGGCACGATTGCAAGCGGAGAAGCACACGAAAGCGACTGAACGGAGTGAGGGATGCTGACGATTGCCAACGAAGTCAACGGTGACGTGAATGTGCTCAAGCTCGTGGGGAGGCTTGACGCGAAAGCCGCGCGCGAGGCCGAAGAGGCTTTTACCGAGGCCGCTGCTGCAGCGCCGAACGTCGTGCTGGATTTTTCGGAGCTCGACTATATCGCGAGCGCTGGGCTCCGTGCGGTTAAGCAGCTCCGCGGCAATGTGCGCAACAACGGGGGGACGCTGACGGTGAGAAACGTCCAAGACAATGTCATGGACATCTTCGAGATGACCGGTTTCGCCGCGATGCTCACATTCGAGTAACCGCATGAGTTGGGAGGGCGGACATGAAAAGCATCACCGTTTCCGCAAATGACAAAGATCCTACGCCGATTGACGAATTCGTCGAAGAGCAGCTCGCCCAATATGATTGTTCACCCAAGACGATGTACCAGATCCAGGTGGCCATCGAGGAAATACTGGTCAACATCGTGAGCTATGCCCAGCTATCCGCCGACGACGGCATCGAGATCCGCTGCGAGGTGCTCGACAATCCGCTGCGCGTGGTCTTGCAGTTCCTCGACAACGGCGTTCCCTTCGACCCGCTGGCGAAGGAAGACCCCGACATTTCGCCCGAAGTCCTCGGAGAGCGGGTGGGGGGTCTCGGAATCTTCATGGTGAAGCAGATGATGGACGATGTGTCGTACGCCTACGAAGGCGGCAAGAACACCCTCACGATCCAAAAGCACCTTTAGCCCTAACGGGGTACGTCCCCTTTGGGCTCGTGGCGGTTATTTCTGCACGCTCAGGCAGCGCATGGCGTTCAAGATGGCGAGCACCGACACGCCTACGTCGCCAAACACGGCTAGCCACATGGTGGCAATGCCGATCATCGGCAACGCCAAGATCATGATGACGACCTTCACGCCCAAGGCGAACACGATGTTCTGCTTCACGATGCGCAGCGTCTTGCGCGCGATGCGGATGGCTCGTGCAATTTGCGAGGGTTTGTCGTCCATGAGCACGATGTCGGCGGCTTCGATGGCCGCATCTGAGCCCATGCCGCCCATGGCTATCCCCACGTCTGCGCGCATGAGCACGGGCGCGTCGTTGATGCCGTCGCCCACGAACGCCACCTTGCCGTTCCCGCCGTGCGCTTCCAGAAGCGCCTCCACCTGGGCGACCTTGTCCTGCGGCATGAGCTGCGCGCGGTACTCGTCCACGCCGAGCTCTGCGGCCACGGCGGCGGCCGCTTCCTCGCGGTCGCCGGTCAGCATGACCGTCTTCCTCACGCCGGCGGCATGCAAGCCGTCTATGGCTTCCTTGGCATCATCTTTCATCATGTCGGCGATGATGATGTGGCCGAGGTACTCGCCGTCGACTGCCACGTGCAGGATCGTGCCGATGAGATGGCAGTCGCGCACGTCGATGTCCTCGGCCTTCATCAGCGCGTCGTTGCCGATGAGCACGCGGTGCGAGTCGACCCGTGCGGAAACGCCCTGACCGCCGAGCTCTTCCACCTCGGCAATCTTCTCGCGGTCTATCGTGCCCGCATAGCTTGCCACTACGGACAGCGCTATGGGGTGGTCGGAATACGCCTCGGCGTGCGCGGCGTACGACAGCAGCAGGTCTTGGTCGATGCCCTCGGTGGCGTGCACGGCGACGACGCCGAAGGTTCCATTCGTCAGCGTGCCCGTCTTGTCGAACGCGATGGTATCGACCTGCGCCAACGCCTCGAGGTAGCTCGACCCCTTCACGAGAATTCCCGAGCGGCTCGCGGCGCCGATGCCGCCGAAGAACGACAGCGGCACGCTGATGACGAGCGCGCACGGGCAGCTGACCACGAGGAAGATGAGCGCGCTTTTCACGCTTCCGCTGATCGAGAAACCGAATGCGAGCGGGCTGAACACGGCGATGGCCAACGCCAATCCCACGACGATGGGAGTGTAGACCCGCGCGAAGCGGCTGATGAAGTTCTCGGTGCGTGCCTTCTTCTCGCTTGCGTTTTCCACGAGCTCTAGGATGCGCTGCACGGTGGAATTCTCGAACGCGCTCGTCGTGCGCACGGTGAGCACGCCCGTCATGTTCACGCAGCCGCTCGTCACGCTGGCGCCTTCTTCGACGACGCGCGGTACCGACTCGCCGGTGAGCGCCGAGGTGTCGAGCTGCGAGCGGCCGGAAACGACGACGCCGTCGAGCGGTATGCGTTCGCCGACCTTCACGACGATCTCGTCGCCGATGGCCACATCGGCTGGGTCGACCTGCACGAGCTCACCGTCTTGCATGATGTTGGCGTAGTCGGGGGCGATGTCCATCATGTCCGCGATCGACTTGCGCGTCTTGCCCACGGCGTAGCTTTCGAACAGCTCGCCCACCTGGTAGAACAGCATGACGGCGGCGCCCTCCGCCATGTGCGGCTCGGCGTCGGGGAAAAACACCAGCGCGAACGCGCCGATGGTGGCGATGGACATGAGCAGGTTCTCGTCGAACGGCTGGCGGTGCACGATGCCGTGCCATGCCTTGCGCAGCACGTCATAGCCTGCGATGAGGTAGGGGACGAGGAACGCGGCGAATTCGATCCACAGCCCATAGGGCAGCGAGTCGAACACGCCCGCGATTTCGAGCGCTTCGAGCACGACAAAGATGACGAGCGCAACGACGATGCGGCGCAACTTCTTTTTCTGCTTCTTGTTCATGTTGGCGAAATCCTAAAAAGGTGCCAGGCGCCTTTTTAGGATTTTTACACGAGCACTTCGCAGTCGGGTTCGATGTCCGCGAACAGTTTCAACGACTTTTCCAGGGCCTCGTCGAACGCATCGTCGTCGGCATCAAGCGTGAACTTCAAGGTCATGGCGTTGACCGATACCTTGTTCACGCCGGGGAGCTTCTCGATGCCCGCCTGAATCTTTCCAGCGCAGTTCGCGCAGATTTCGCCGTCGAGTTTAAATGCCTTGCGCATGCGTATCTCCTAACATTTGCACATCTGAGCACTCGTTCATATGTTCAAGCGAATAGTACAGCACTCTGCATGTAAGGTCAACGGGAATTTAGTCGCTGAGGTCGCGGTCGAGCGTGATGTTGAACGTATAGTCAGGGTACAGATTTTGGACGTCCTGGACGATATGGGCGTACAGCTCGTCGCGCTCTTTTACATCGAAGTCGATGATGACGTCGAACGATGCGACACGCTGTTCGGAATCGGCGTAGAAACCGTGCATCTGCAGCACGCCTTCATGGCCCATGACCACGCGCGTGATTGCCGAGCGCATCTCGACCAGCTCGTCGTCGGTCGTGTTGCGCGAGTAGATGCCCACGGTGGCAAGCGCGATGTGATGCTTCTCGTACACCGATGCCTGCAGCCGGCGCGTCATGGCGTCGATCTGCGCGGCGGTCATGGTGTCGGGCACTTCCACATGTATGGCGCCGATGGTCAGGTCGGGTCCGTAGCTGTCGAGCAGCAGGTCGTAGGCGCCCAGCACATCCGGGTCTTCGCAGACGGTGCGCTTGATGCCCGTGGATAGCTCGCCTTCGGGACGGTGGCCCAAGATGTCGTCGAGCGTCTCGCGCAGCATGTCGATGCCCGCCTTGATGATGACGATGGAAATGACAACGCCAACGTAGGCTTCCAGGCTGATGCCCGTGCCGAGGTAGATGAGGGCCGCAGCCAGAACCGATGCGGAAATGGCGGCGTCGAACAGGGCGTCCTTGCCCGAAGCGATAAGCGATCCCGAGCCAACCTGCTTGCCCTTCGCGGTGACGTAACGCCCGAGCACGATCTTCACGATGACGGCGGCCGCCACGATGACGAGCGTGACGACCGAGTAGTCGGCAACCTCGGGCTCGATGATCTTGCGCACCGACTCGATGAGCGACGTGATGCCCGCGTACAGCACGATGGCCACGATGACCATGGCCGACAGGTATTCGTAGCGCCCGTGGCCCAGCGGGTGGTCGCGGTCGGGCTTCTTGCCCGCCAGCTTCGTACCGAGGATGGTGATGACCGAAGACAGCGCGTCGGTCAGGTTGTTCACGGCGTCGAGGACGATGGCGATGGAGTTAGCCGCCAAGCCTACGGCCGCCTTGAAGGCGACGAGTAGGACGTTGGCGACGATGCCTATGATGCTCGTGCGAACGATGACGCGTTCGCGGTCGGTCTGTGCCATGAAGCTCCCCCTCTAGTTCTATGGCCCTAACGGCGCTGGTAGCCCCCGAAGGGGTTCGCCTACAGCTCCTCGGCGGCATTTGCGCTCACTCATCCCCAATGCTAACCGCCGCCTGCGGAAGCGGCTACACCCCCTTCGGGGGTTATAAGCTCAAGAACTCGTACGCTGTCTCGGCGGCGTCTTCGGCGCTGCTCGTGAAGGCATCCGCGCCGATGATGCCCGCGAACGACTCGTCGGCTGCCGCGCCGCCGACCATGATGAACAGCTGGTCGCGCAGTTTCGCCTTCTTCAGCGCTTCCACGACTTTGCGTCCCTCGTCCAGCAGCTCGGATTGGTTCACCGAGATGAGGATGAGGTTGCAGTCCGGGTTGTTCTTCACGTGTTCTACGAACGCCTCGGGAGCGACCTCGGTTCCCAGGTCGGTCACGTTGATGTCGCGGCTTTCCAGCATGATGCGCACGAGGTTCTTGCCGATGTCGTGCGCGTCGCCGATGACGGTGCCGATGGCAGCCGACCCCGAAACCGGGTGCTGGTCCTCGATGGCGATATACGGTTGCAGCACGTCCATGGCCAGGTTGGTGGTCGAGATGGAGGCCATCATGTCCGCCATGAAGACCTCGCCATCCCGATACAAGTCGCCCATGTCGTTCATGCCCGTCAGCAAGCCGCGGTTCAACAGATGGTGCGCGGAGATGCCGAGCTCTAGGCCGTATTCGACGAGCGGCACGATGTCCTTCATGCCGCCGCGCCGCACCGTGGCGCTGATCTCGTCGAGCACCGACACGATGCGCTCAGCCGCGATTTCCGACTGGGTGACCGTGCGTCCCCTGCCATGGGGCGTGCGGCTCTTCAGCTTGTCGATGATGGGCGCGAGGCGTTCCTGTTGCGAGGCGAGGTACACGAGCCCCAGCGTGTCGCGGGGCGCGTCGATTATCGGCACCTTTATGGCCGCTTGAGATGAAGGCGGCAGGAAGCCGTCGTCGTAGACCACCACGTCGTCGTCCATGAACGCGGCGACGAGCGCGGGAACGCCGAAGATGAGGTCCGCGATGTCGGCGCCCGTTTCCTCGAGCTGGTCGCGAATCTGGTCGGACGCGAGCGACGTGGTGCCACGGGGCCAGAGCCACACGGTCTCGCCTTCCAAGTCGTCAAGCTTTATCGCCACCTTGCGTGCGAGGCGATGGTCTTTCGGCACGAACGCCGATTGCCCCGACATGCTGAGCTCGGCGAACCGCAGCGACTGCGGTGCATCGACCATCGACGCTTCGGAGGTCGACCAGAAATCGATGACCCCTTCGCGTAGCAGGCGAATCGGGTCGGACGAGCCGATGGGAATCAGCGAGAACTGCGCGGTCGCCTGCGCCATGCTCAGCAAGAACGAGATGCTGTCTCGCGAGCAGTTGTTCACGCCCACGCGGATGGTGCCGGCCGCACCGCCCTTGGCCATGGCGCGCGCCAGGCGCACGGTCTCGTCGTATTCCGCCACGATGCCCTTGATGGTCTCGTGCAGAAACGCGCCCTCGGCGGTCAGCGACGTGCCGGTGCGCGTGCGGTTGAACACCTTGAAGCCCAACTCGCTTTCAATGGCCTTCAGCTGGTAGGTGAGGGCGGGTTGCGTCACGTGCAGCTTCTTCGCAGTGGTGGTCATCGACTTGCACTCGGCAAGCACGAGCATCATGCGCATCTGCGAAATGTCCACGCCATCACCTCCTTAAACGTCGCGCTTAGGTGTTAAGCGCTTAAACTATAAAATTGTACCGCAAGAAATCGCATATCATCTGCGCAGAAGCTTATGTAACGCGCTTTGCGCTTACGACCATTCGGCGATGTCGGCCATGCGGCCGATGCGCCACTCCAGGGCGGAGCGAATATAGGGTAGGCGACGTTCGAGTGCCTCATTGCCTGCCAAGATGGCTATCGCCTCGTCGACGAAGCCCTCGAGCCGCGACGCGTCGAACCAGCTGAAGTCCTCGACGAGGAGCAGCTGGCGTGCCGGGTTGGGGTAGAACTGCCTGCTCGAAAAGCCGCGTTCCCCCTGTGCGAGCGTCTTCTCGTCGACATCGCACCAGAGGCTCGATCCCGAGTCGAAGAGCGGGGCGGGGCGGCACCCCAGCGTTTCGACGTTGCGCACGATTCCGAAGTTGCGGAAATGGCGGTCGTGGTTGGCGATGATGTCGTCGCAGATGATCATCTGGTCGAGCGCCTCTTTGGCGCCGTGCGCGCCCAAAGCCTCGCAGCAGGCGAGGTAGTGCTCGTACTCGTTGCGCCCTACTTGCTCCGTCAAAGTCCGCTGCACGTACATCGCCGGGATGTACTCTTCGTCGTCAGCGATGAAATCAGCGCACAGGCTGAATGCCGATGCCCCTTCGCCTTCGAGCGTGTATTCGACATAGCAGCCCGGCGAGAGCAGGCGTCGGTGAAGCGCCGTTGCGACGACCTCGTTATATGGCTCCTGCCCGTTATGGGAGCTGCCTTTCTGCAGCAAGCGCGCTCCATCGCGCACAATCCACGTCTTCTCCAGGTTGCCATCGGACGTGTTCGCGGGCTCGGCGCGAACGGAGGGGGAGGATGCGTAGGGGGCGGTATGCTCGGCGACTTCTTCGAAGTCGTTGTGGAAGAAATTGACCTCTTCCCATGCAAGGTGCGATTCCGCAGGGCGGATCCAGTATTGGTCGGAAAGGGACAGGCCGAGGTTTCGCTGTATCAGCTCTTCGGGAACCGCTACCCCTGCATCGCGCAACAGGCGGTCGAGGCCGAGGCGCGTAATGGGAATGCCCCGGTTGCGCCACCAACGGTTGAAGTCGGCAAGCAAGATGCGGCCGCCGGCAGGGGCAACCCCGATGGGAGCGCGCGCTTCATCGACGAGCTCGCCGAACGAGGTGAACTCCATGCGCTTGGCGTCGTACACAACCTCGGCAATCTCGTGGGTGCGGTTCATCAGCGTGAAGGTGGCCTCGTTCGCCCCCTTGCCGCGCGCTGGCCTTCCGCCCCGCTTGTTGACTTCCCGCGCCCGCTTGTCGACCGAGTCTGCGTCGATAAGCCACACGCCTGACACCTTCTCGGCGCTGAGCGAGCCGGCCTTGACGAGCTCTTGCACGCGGCGTTGCGTGATAGACAGCCTGCGTGCGGCCTCTTCGCTCGAGATCTTGTCTCCCATAAGCCTTCCTTGCAGCGAATAGTAATAATTTTATTCTGCGTAGATTATACCATTCGTTATAGCGAATAGTTAAACCGCAAAACTGGCAGAGATATAGAACGTCCCATACGCCTCGACAACGGTGCTTCCACGGTAGCATTCGCCCGTTGTCGAGGCGACTTTTGGCTCATGTGCATTTCGCACAATGGCTTCTTGTGCGGTTTGTGCAAAGCATTGAATGACCAACTGTGAGAAAAACCCTATTCTTTCGTTAGATAATGCAGGATAAGATTCGTGTATATCATCAGCATATTGAAAGGGGTGATCTGGTGGAGAATCGATTCAAGGACGCGCTCGAGAGAGGCGAGTTCGTCGTAACCTGCGAAATCATTCCCGGGCGCGGCGCGCACGAGGAAGCTCAGGAAAAGGAAATCGAAGAAGCCAAGAAAATCTATGCGACGGGGCGCGTTCACGCGATGTCCATCACGGACAATCCGAGCGGCAACCCGGCGCTTTTGGCCGACCGCCTCGGCGAGGAGTTCGTCAGCGAGGGCATCGTGCCGCTCGTGCACTTCACGTGCAAGGACCGCTCGCGCAACCAGATCATCTCGCAGCTCTACAGCATGGAGCGCGCCGGCATCGAGAACCTCCTGTTCATGACGGGCGACTACCAGGGCACCGGCTGGGACGGCCGCGCACGCCCGGTCTTCGACCTCGACTCGGTGCACCTGCAGATGCTCGCCACCGAGATGAACAACGGCCTGGAAGTCCCCGGACGCAAGGGTCCGGTCATCGAAAAGCAGACGCACTTCTACAACGGCGGCGTCGTGAACCCCTTCAAGTACCTTGAAGGCGAGGTCATCCCGCAGTACCTGAAGATGGAAAAGAAGATCATCGGCGGCGCGAGGTTCCTCATCACGCAGCTCGGCTACGACGCGCGGAAGATGGAAGAGCTCATCCGCTACCGCGACGAGCGCGGCTACGACACGCCCATCATCGCTAACATCTTCCTGATCACCAAGGGCGCGGCCAAGCTCATGAAGAAGGGCACCATCGCCGGCTGCTACGTCAGCGACGAGCTGCTCGCCCAGCTTGAAGAGGAATCGAAGGCCGAGGACAAGGGCAAGGGCGCCCGCATCGAGCGCGCCGCCCAGATGGTCGCCATCGCCAAGGGCCTCGGTTACGCCGGCGTGCACATCGGCGGCTTCGGCGTCACGGCCGAGATGCTCTGCGGCATCCTCGACCGCGCCGAGGAACTGGCTCCGACATGGCGCGAATGCGTGAAGAAGGTCAGCTTCGGCAAGAAGGACGGCTACTACATCTACCAGCCTGAGAAGGACGAAGAGGGCAACCTCACCGGCCTGAACACGCCTGCTAAGAGCCCGAAGCCCGAGCAGGCGCGCTCGCGCAAGGTCTTCAGCAAGTGGGGCATCTCCCGCTTCGCGCACCACTGGGTGCTCACCCTCGGCAAGCGCGGCAACAAGATCCTCGCCAGCCGCATGAACTCGCTCGACAACAAGAAGGGCGTGTACCGCCACCACGGCCTCGAGCATACTGGCAAGTCGATGATGTACGGCTGCATGGACTGCGGCGACTGCGGTCTGGAAGCCACGCTGTACACGTGCCCGATGACGCAATGCCCCAAATGCCAGCGCAACGGGCCGTGCGGCGGCACCTTCGACGGCTACTGCGAGGTCTTCCCGGATGGCAGCCGTTACTGCATCTGGTACAAGGCTTACCACAAGGCGAAGAAGTCCGACGAGATGGAGCGCATCACCAGCTACATCACCCCGCCGAACCACTGGGAGCTGTACAGCTCCAGCCCGTGGAGCGCCTACACGCATCACCGCGACAACTGCGAGGGCCGCATCCCCGTGTCGCTGGGCCTGGAAACCGGTGCGCCGGGCGGCATCATCCCGGAAACCGACCTGCTGAAGAAGGTCGACACGAAGCTGCCGTAACGCCAAAGGCGCCGACCCCTCGTAGGGGCGCGATTCATCGCGCCCGTCAAGCGAGGAAATCGGGCACGATGAATCGCGCCCCTACGGATTCTAATTGTTTGGAATCCAACCTACGTAAGTTTGGGTATGGGTTGCCCGGCTGCGATGCGATAGGCTGCAACCGGGCAACTGACCGATAAGGAAACAAGGCCGCCTGCTACAAGGGGCGGGGGCCTGAACATCGAGCTAAAGGAGGCTTGAAAGATGGCGAAGTCCGACATCGAGATCGCACAGGAAGCGACGATGCTGCCGATCAAAGAGGTAGCGGAGAAGGCCGGCATCGACTGGGCTACGTGCGAGCCCTATGGTCACTACAAGGCCAAGGTCGACATCCACTCCTACAAGGATAAGCCCATGAAGGGCAAGCTCATCCTGGTTACCGCCATTAACCCCACGCCGGCCGGCGAGGGCAAGACCACCACGTCGGTGGGCCTGCATGACGCGCTGTGCAAGATTGGCAAGTCCTCGATGCTCGCGCTGCGCGAGCCGTCGCTGGGCCCCGTGTTCGGCGTGAAGGGCGGCGCGGCTGGCGGCGGTTACGCCCAGGTCGTCCCCATGGAGGACATCAACCTGCACTTCACCGGCGACTTCCACGCCATCGGCGCTGCGAACAACCTCATCGCCGCCATGCTCGACAACCACATCAAGCAGGGCAACGAGCTCGACATCGACCTGAACAACATCATTTGGCGCCGCTGCGTCGACATGAACGACCGCCAGCTGCGCAACGTGGTCGACGGCCTCGGCACCGCCGGTGACGGCGTGGCCCGCGAAGACGGCTTCGACATCACCGTCGCCTCCGAGGTCATGGCCGTGTTCTGCCTGGCCACCGACCTTGACGACCTGAAGGCCCGCCTCGGCCGCATGGTCGTCGCCTACAGCCGTTCCGGCAAGCCCGTCACCGTGGCCGACATCAAGGCCGAGGGCGCTTGCGCCGCCCTGCTGAAGGACGCCATCAAGCCGAACCTGGTCCAGACGCTCGAGAACAACCCGGCGTTCGTGCATGGCGGCCCCTTCGCCAACATCGCCCATGGCTGCAACTCCGTCCAGGCCACCACGACGGCCCTGAAGATGGCCGACTACGTCGTCACCGAGGCCGGCTTCGGCGCTGACCTGGGTGCCGAGAAGTTCCTCGACATCAAGTGCCGCTATGCGGGCATCCAGCCGTCCTGCGTCGTCATCGTCGCCACGGTCCGCGCCCTCAAGCACAATGGCGGCGTTGCCAAGGCCGACCTGAACAACGAGAACCTCGAGGCCCTCGAGGCTGGCCTGCCGAACCTGCTGCAGCACGTCTCCAACATCCAGAACGTCTTCGGCCTTCCCGCGGTCGTCGCCATCAACGCGTTCCCGACCGACACCCAGGCCGAGCTCGAGCTCGTCCAGGCCAAGTGCAAGGAGCTCGGCGTCAATGCCGTGCTCGCCGAGCATTGGGCCAAGGGCGGCGAGGGCGCCACGGCGCTCGCCGAGGAAGTCGTGCGCGTCTGCGACCAGCCCAACGACTTCAAGTTCAGCTACGAAGTCGACCAGACGATCGAGGAGAAGCTCAACGCCATCGCCACGAAGATCTACCACGCCGACGGCGTCGACTTCACCCCGAAGGCCAAGAAGCAGCTCGACCAGCTCGTGGCCAACGGCTTCGACAAGCTGCCCATTTGCGTTGCCAAGACGCAGTACTCCTTCACCGACGACCAGACCAAGCTGGGCGCCCCGAAGGACTTCCGCATCACCGTGCGCAACCTCAAGATCTCCGCTGGCGCTGGCTTCATCGTGGCGCTGACCGGCGAGATCATGACCATGCCAGGGCTCCCGAAGGTCCCGGCTGCCGAGAAGATCGACGTCACCGCTGACGGCAAGATCGTGGGTCTTTTCTAAGGGAAAGAAGCTACTACGGGGGCGGGCAGGCTTTGCTCGCCCCTTTCTGTAAGGAGCGCAGATGACTGACAAGATGATGGACAAGAGCTGTACCGAGTTCGCAGCCGAGCTGGCCGGCAAGGTCAGCGTGCCGGGTGGCGGCGGAGCAGCCGCCTACGTGGGCGCTTTGGGCGTGGCCCTGTGCTCGATGGTGGGCAATTTCACCACCGGCAAGAAGAAGTACGCCGAGTACGAGGAAGACGTGCAGCGCATGCTGGCCGAAGGCGAGCAAGTCCGCGCCCGTCTGCTCGAGCTCGTCGAGGAGGACGCCGCCGCGTTCTACCCGCTGTCCCAGGCTTACGGCATCCCCAAAGAGGATTCGACGCGCGACGAGGTGCTGGAAAAGTGCACCAAGGACGCGCTGGCCGGCCCGCTCGAGATGATGCGCCAGATCGCCAAGGCGATCGAGCTGCTCGAGGAGATGAACGTGAAGGGCTCGCGCATGCTGATCAGCGACGTGGGCTGCGGTGCCGTGTGCGCCGCTGCCGCTATGCGCGCCGCTTCCATGAACGTGTTCATCAACACCAAGGGCCTGAAGGACCGCGAGTACGCCGCCAAGGTCGAGGCCGAGGCTGACGAGCTGCTCGCATACGTCCCCCGCGCCAAGGCCGTGGCCGACGAAGTCGCCGCCGGCATCCGCGCGTAAGATGAGTAGCAGGATGAGTAGCAGGACGTTCCTGCTACTCATTTGCAGTATCTCTTTAATGTGTGGAAACCGTTCTACAAAATGAGTAGCAGGAACGTCCTGCTACTCATCTCGGAAAGGACCGTTTTATGGCAGAAATCTTGAAGGGCAAGCCGGTTGCCGACGCCATCAACGAAGAGCTGGCTCCGCGTATCGAGGCTTGCAAGGCTGCGGGCGTCACGCCGACGCTGGCCATCATCCGCGTGGGCGAGCGCGACGACGACCTGTCGTACGAGCGCGGCGCCACGAAGCGCTGCGAGACGCTGGGCCTGGGCCTAAAGAAGTTCGTGCTCGACGCCGAGTGCACCCAAGAAGAGCTCATGGCCGCCATCAACGAGGTCAACACCGACCCGGCGATTCACGGCTGCCTCATGTTCCGCCCGCTGCCCAAGCACCTCGACGAGGTCGCGGCCTGCGCCGCCCTCGACCCGGCGAAAGACGCCGACGGCATCACGCAGGGCTCGCTGTACGGCGTGTTCGCCAACCAGCCGGTGGGCTTCCCGCCGTGCACGGCCGACGCCTGCATGCAGGTTTTGAAGCATTACGGCTACGAGCTGACCGGCGCGAACGTCACCGTTCTGGGCCGCTCGCTCGTCATCGGCAAGCCCGTCTCCATGATGCTGCAGGCTGCCAACGCTACCGTCACCATGTGCCATACGCGCACCAGGGAGCTCGCCGCCAAGTGCGCCGAGGCCGACGTGCTGGTCGTGGCCGTGGGCCGTGCGCGCACGGTGGGCGCCGACGCGGTGCGCAAGGGCCAGGTCGTCATCGACGTGGGCATCAACTGGGACGAAGAGGCGAGTAAGCTTTGCGGCGACGTCGACTTCGACGCTGCCGAGCCCATCGTCGACGCCATCACGCCTGTTCCCGGCGGCGTGGGAAGCGTCACGACGGCAGTGCTCGCGTCGCATATCGTGCAGGCTGCTGAGCGTACGCTGGCGTAGAGGTTCCGTTCGGCGGGCGCTGCTTGATTGCGCCCGCCGTCAGGCTTTACGATGGTCGCATCATCAAGACGATAAGGGGGGTCTTCCATGGCTGAATCCACGTATGGCAAACTCGATCAACCGCGCGCCGAGGCGGCGATCCGCGAATTCCTGTATGCCATCGGCGAAGACCCCGACCGCGAGGGCCTGCTCGACACGCCTTCGCGCGTGGCCCGCGCGTGCGCCGAGGTGTTTGCTGGGTTGCAGGAAGATCCTGCCGAGCATCTGCTGAAGCAATTCCACGAGGAAGATCACGAGGAAATGGTCATCGTCCGCGACATCCCGTTCACGTCGATGTGCGAGCATCACCTGCTGCCGTTCGTGGGGAAGGCCCACGTCGCCTACATCCCGCGCAAGGGGCGCATCACCGGCTTGTCCAAGATCGCCCGCTGCGTGGAAGGCTACGCCCGCCGTCCGCAGGTGCAGGAGCGCATGACCTCGCAGATTGCCGATGCCATCATGAAGTCGCTCGAGCCGCTCGGCACGCTCGTCGTGGTCGAGGCCGAGCACAGCTGCATGACGGCGCGCGGCATCAAGAAGCCGGGCTCGCTAACCATCACCAGCGCCGTGCGCGGCTCTTTCCAAGAAGACGAGAAGACCAGGGCCGAGGCGCTGTCGCTGTTCAAGTAGTTTTTCTTGCTCTTGTGACAATCAATTACCTCCGAGGTAATTGATTGCGAAAGCCATACAAAAGCCAAGGATAGTGCAAGGCAATCAATTTCCTCGGAGGAAATTGATTGTTTGGGGGCCCGCATAAGAGGGATGCGGGCGAGAGAGGGAAAGGGGAACCGTGAGCAGGTTACCTGTTTTCGCACCCACGAAGGCCGATGAGCAAGCGCGCGTCATCGCCGACGCGGTCATCAACCGCGTGTCGGTGTATGGCAATTCCACGTGCCCGCTCGAAACCGCCGTGGGCTTCTTTAAGCTCTGCGCTTCGCAGAGCTGCGGCAAGTGCACGCCGTGTCGCATCGGCCTGGCGCGTCTGGCCGACGGCTTGGAGTCGATTCTTCGCGGCGAGCATGTCGAGGGCATCGTCGACCAGGTCATCATGGTTTGCGACACGCTGTACAAGTCGGCTGACTGCGCCATAGGCTTCCAAGCGGGTCGCGTGGGTTTGGCTTTCGCCGACCTCATCAAGGAAGACGCCGAAAGCCACCTGGCCAAGGGCGTGTGCACGCAGCCGTTCACCGCGGTGCCGTGCGTGAAGGAATGCCCGAGCCACGTGGACATCCCCGGCTACATCGCGTGCCTGCGCGACGGTCGCCCGGCCGACGCCGTGCGCGTCATCCGCAACGACAACCCGTTCCCGAGCGCCTGCGCGTTCGTGTGCGAGCATCCCTGCGAGCATACATGCCGTCGCGGCATGATCGACGCGCCCGTGAACATCCGCGGCATGAAGCAGCATGCGGTGCTCACCGCCGGCGCGGTTGACGCGCCCGAGAAGGCGCCGGCGACCGGCAAGAAGGTTGCCATCATCGGCGGCGGCCCGTCGGGCCTCACCGCCGCGTACTACCTGGCGCTCATGGGCCACGACATCACCGTGTACGAGCAGAACGCGCATCTGGGCGGCATGATGTACTACGGCATCCCGCGCTACCGCCTGCCCGAAGAGAACCTGCAGTACGACATCGACGCGATACTCTCGCTCGGCATCGATGTGAAGCTGGGCGTGAAGGTCGGCGTCGGCGTGCAGTGGGAAGAGCTCGTCGAGGGCTACGATGCCGTGTATGTTGCCATCGGCGCGCACCATTTCAAGGATCTGGGTATAGAGTACGCCACGCGCGAAGGCGTCATGAGCGCCGTGCAGTTCCTGCACCGCGTGGCTGACGGCCGTCCCGACGACGTCGCCGGCAAGG
Organism: Eggerthellaceae bacterium; assembly: GCA_017459925.1. GTDB lineage: Bacteria > Actinomycetota > Coriobacteriia > Coriobacteriales > Eggerthellaceae > UBA9715. Next base: position 15,358 of record JAFUCC010000015.1, on the reverse strand, counting down.
ACGTCGTGGTCGTGGGCGGCGGCAACGTCGCCATGGACGCCACGCGCACGGCCAAGCGCCTGGGTGCTGCGAGCGTGCGCTGCATCTACCGTCGTCGCATCGAGGACATGACGGCCCTTCCCGAGGAAGTGGAAGCCGCCATCGCCGAAGGCTGCGAGATGGTTGAGCTCATGAGCCCGGTCCGCATCGACAAGGGCACCGATCACGAGATCGCCTTCGTGGGCCAGCCGCAGATGCCGAGCTTCTACCGCGGCGGACGTCCCGCGCCCAAAGCAACCGAGGCCGGCGAGCAGGTCTTCGAATGCGACATCCTGGTCGAGGCCATCGGCCAGGTCATCGAATACGAGTATTTCGCCGAGAAGGGCCTCGAGCAGAACCGCGGCCGTTTCGTGTCCGACGGGCATGGCCTGGCGAAGGGCTTCGACAACGTGTTCGTGGGCGGCGACTGCCAAACGGGCCCGTCCACGGTCATCCGCGCCATCGCCGCCGGCAAGGCCGTGGCCGCCAACATCGACGCCTATCTGGGATACGGCCACGACGTCTTCGACGACGTGCACATTCCGCGGTCGGTGTTCGACAGCAAGCTGGCGTGCGGCCGTGTGAACATTCATGAACGTCCGGCCGACGAACGCGGAGCCGATTTCGACGGCGTGGAGATCCCGCTGCGCGATGAGGAGGCTGCACAGGAATGCGGTCGTTGCCTGAGGTGCGATCACTTCGGCATGGGCCCGCTGCGTGGAGGGAGGCCCGACAAATGGTAGCGCTGACGATAGACGGCCGTACTGTCGAGGCCCGCGAGGGCATGACCATCCTCGGCGCTGCGAAAGCCGCTGGTGTGGACATCCCGACGCTGTGCTGGATGAAGAAGATCAACGACATCGGCGCGTGCCGCGTGTGCGTCGTCGAGGTCGAAGGCGAGGAGCGCATGGCCGCCGCATGCAACACGCCGGTGCGCGAGGGCATGTCCGTCCGCACGAACACGCCCGCCGTGGTGCGCGCCCGCCAGACCAACCTGCAGATGATCCTTTCCGAGCACCGCAGCGAGTGCACGACCTGCGCGCGTTCGGAAACCTGCGCGCTGCGCCACCTGACCGCCGATTTCGGCATCCAGACGCTGCCGTTCGACGCCGAGCCGCCCAAAGGCGTTTGGGACGAGGAGTTCCCGCTCGTGCGCGATTCCAGCAAGTGCATCAAGTGCATGCGCTGCGTGGCCGAATGCGAGAAGGTGCAGCACTGCGCCGTGTGGGACTTCACGGGAAGCGGACCGCACATGAAGGTCACCGTGAAGGACGGCTTGAACATCGACACAGCCGGCTGCGCGCTTTGCGGCCAGTGCATCACGCACTGCCCGACGGGCGCCCTGACCGCGCGCCGCGACATTCCCAAGGTCATGGACGCGCTGGCCGACCCCAATGTCATCACGGTCGTGCAGGTGGCTCCCGCCGTGCGCGCCGCTTGGGGCGAGCCGCTCGGCCTTGCCCGCGAGGAGGCGACGCCCAGCCGCATGGCGGCCGCTTTGCGCGCCCTCGGCTTTGACAAGGTTTTCGACACCGACTTCGCGGCCGACCTCACCATCATGGAAGAGGGCAGCGAGTTCGTGCAGTTCATGTCCTCCGAGAAGAAGCGCCCGATGTTCACGAGCTGCTGCCCGGGTTGGGTGCGTTTCGCGAAGCTGCACTACCCGCAGTTCGTGGGCCAGCTTTCGTCCGCCAAGTCGCCGCATCAGATGATGGGCGCCGTGGTGAAGAACACGATGAAGGCCGCAGCCGACGAAGACGGCAAGCGCGTGTTCGTCGTGTCGATCATGCCGTGCGTGGCCAAGAAGTACGAATGCGACGTGCCGCAGCTTTCGACTGATGCCGGTCGCGACGTCGACGCCGTGCTGACCGTGCGCGAGTTCGACCGCATGCTGAAGATGTTCCGCGTCGACTGTGCGAAGCTCGAGGAAACCGAGTTCGACAACCCGCTGGGCCTTTCCACGGGAGCGGGCACGATCTTCGGACGCACGGGCGGCGTCATGGAGGCCGCGCTGCGTTCGGCCGTGTTCCTGATCACGGGCGAGAACCCCGACTTCTCGGCATGCGACACGACGGCTTCGACGCCCGAGAAGCCCTGGGTCACGAAGGAGCTCAACGTCGCCGGCACGCCCGTGCGCATCGCCGTGGCAAGCGGCCTCGGCAACACGGCCAAGCTGCTCGACGCCATCGAGGCGGGGGAGGTCGACCTCGACTTCGTCGAGATCATGGCCTGCCCGGGCGGTTGCGTCGGCGGCGGTGGCCAGCCCATCGCGTTCAACCAGGAGCTCGCGCAGGTGCGCGCCGCCAACCTGAACGCGCTCGACGCGGCCGACACGCTGCGCTATTCGCACGAGAACCCGGACATCCAGAAGCTGTACGCCGACGTCCTCGGCGAACCTTTGGGTCACACGTCACACGAGTGGCTGCACACCGCTCAGGAGACGTGGGATATCTAAGAAAGAGAATCAATTTCCTCCGAGGTAATTGATTTGAGGAAACGAGGAGAGGCATGGAAGAACTGAAGAAAGAGGTGGCCGCCGCGAAGCCCGATTGCCGGGGCGCTGCGGCGCTGTTCACCCAGGCGCAGAACGTTGCGATTGGGAAAACCAAGCTCGACATCGCCCCGGCATTCGCATTGTCCATCATGGCCGGCATGATGATCGCCACGGGCGCGACGTTCATGCTACTCGTGAAGGGCGACACCACATTGCCGTTCGCAGCGTCGCAGGTGCTCGGCGGCCTGTGCTTCGCGCTGGGCCTTTTGTGCGTCATCGTGGCCGGCGCCGAGCTGTTCACCGGCAACTGCCTGATGGTCTGCGCTGCTGCCAGCAACAAGATCAGCTGGGGCGCGATGATCAAGAACTGGGTCATCGTCTACATCGGTAACTTGGTGGGTTCGCTCATCATCGTCGCGCTGCTCATCGGCGGTAACTTCGCCGGCATGAACGGCGGGGCGGTGGGCAACGCTATGATCAACGTGGCGTATTCGAAGATCTCGCTGGCACCTCAGGTCATCTTCTTCCGCGGCATCATGTGCAACTGGCTCGTGTGCCTGGCGGTGTGGATGGGCTTTGCCGGCCGTACGGTCATCGACAAGGTGTTCACGTCGATCTTCCCGGTCATGGCGTTCGTCGCCTGCGGCTTCGAGCACTGCGTGGCCAACATGTTCTTCCTGCCTATGGGCATCGCCGCGCTTAACACGTACGGATACGTCGGCGACATCGACGCCGCCAAGCTCGACGCCATTACGCAGGCCGTCAACGTGGGAGGCGCCTGCTACAACATCGGCTTGGCAACGCTCGGCAACATCGTCGGCGGCGCCATCATGGTGGGGCTCGTGTACTGGGTCGCCTATCATAAGAAGGCCGCGTAACGTCAATTGGCTTCGCGCCGCATGCCCAAAAGCCGAACAACGAAAAACATGATTTCGAACCAGGGCCGTAACGCGATGTTGCGGCCTTTCTATTTCGTGGCCCTGAAAGCGCTGTTAAAACTTTCGGCAAAATGCATTATGCGAAATGGCCAGTTGGTTCATGCTGTCATTATGCGTTTCGCATAATGAAATAATGCCTGATGAGAGCCTAGAATCGCCCTATCAGCGAACGGACGGATTCCGCTTGCAAGGCCATAAGAAACAGTGTTGAAAGGTGGTTTCACATGGGTCGTTTCACCAATCCCCGCGACATCTACTTCGGCGCAGGTGCGCTCGAGAACCTGAAAAGCCTGAAGGGCAAGAAAGCGGTCATCTGCATCGGCGGTGGCTCCATCAAGCGCGGCGGCTTCCTGCAACGCGCCGAGGATTACCTGCACGAGGCGGGCTTCGAGACCAAGCTTATCGAAGGCATCGAGGCTGATCCTTCCGTCACGACCGTCATGAACGGCGCGCAGGTCATGCTCGATTTCGAGCCCGACTGGATCATCGCCATCGGTGGCGGTTCCCCCATCGACGCCGCGAAGGCCATGTGGATCAAGTACGAGTACCCGGAGTGCACGTTCGAGGACATGTGCAAGGTCTTCGGCATCCCCGAGCTGCGTAAGAAGGCCCATTTCTGCGCCGTCACGTCGACGTCCGGCACGGGCACCGAGGTGACTGCGTTCTCGATCATCACCGACTACGACAAGGGCATCAAGTACCCCATCGCCGACTTCGAGATCACGCCCGACGTCGCCATCGTCGACCCCGACCTGGTGGCCACGCTGCCGCAGAAGCTCATCGCCCATACCGGCATGGATGCGCTCACGCACTGCGTCGAAGCGTGGGTCTCGACCGCGCGCAGCTGCTACACCGACGCGATGGCCATCGCCGCCGCGAAGATGATCAAGGACTCCATCGTCGCCTCGTACAACGGCGACCTCGAGGCGCGCGCGACCATGCATGACGCGCAGTGCATGGCGGGCATCGCCTTCTCGAGCGGCCTGCTGGGCATCGTGCACTCCCTGGCCCACAAGACCGGCGCCGCCTTCACCGATTACGGTGCGCACATCATTCACGGTGCCGCGAACGCCATGTACCTGCCGAAGGTCGTCGCCTTCAACGCGAGCGACCCGGTCGCCCTGGCGCGCTACGCCGAGCTTGCCGAAGCGTTCGGCCTGCAGGGCGCCGACGACAAGGCGAAGACGCGCGCGCTCATCGAGCTCTTGCGCGGCCTGAACGACCAGCTGAACATCCCGCACGGCATCGCGCAGTACGGCGCCGACTCCTATCCGACCGAGACCGGCTTCGTGCCCGTCGACGTGTTCGAGGCGAAGAAGGCCGAAATCGCCGTGAACGCCATCGGCGATGCCTGCACGGGCTCGAACCCGCGCCAGCCTTCGCCCGAGGAAATGACGGCCGTGCTCGAGGCGTGCTTCTACGATACCGAGATCGACTTCTAGGCTATGATGAAAAGCCGCTGAAGCTGGCACATCGAGGGGGCGGGCAGAGGCTCGCCCCCTTTCGTTTGAAAGGGGAATCCCATGGATAAGCGGGATGCGAAGGGACTTACGGAAGCGGAGTTTCTAGCCGCTTACAAGCAGAAGGATTATCCGCGCCCCTCGTTCACGGCCGACGTCGCCGTGTTCGCAAAAGACGGGTCGGACGGCGCTTTGCGCCTGCTCATGGTGAAGCGCGGCGGGCACCCCTATCTGGGCTGTTGGGCGCTGCCGGGCGGGTTCGTCTCGCCCGATGAAGACGCCAACACCGCTGCCGCGCGCGAGCTTCGGGAAGAGACGGGCGTTGCGGGGCTGCCCATCGAGCAGTTCGGGGTGTACAGCGCCCCGGGACGGGATCCACGTGGGTGGACGGTTTCGGCGGCCTATGCGGCTTGCCTCGACGAGGCTGTGGCGTCGACGGCGGGCGATGACGCCGCTGATGCCCAGTGGTGCGCCCTCGAAGTTGCGCCAGGTGCTGAAGGCGCCACTTTGCTCACCGTCCAGGCTGGGGAAGACACGCTCACCTGCCTTTTCCAAGAGCGTTCCAACGCGCATATGCCCGCCCGTGCGCATGTTATCGAATCGAACGGGTTCGCATTCGACCATGCCGAGATCGTGGCCGATGCTTATCTGGCCATATTCGGCCCCTCAGCTGCTGAAGGCAGGATTTAGTGGAACGGCGCGCCGGCCCGGGTGCTCCAAATGAGTAAGAGGACTGTCCTGCGACTCAATTTCAGATGCGCGTCCGAGCTAGGTTAACGCGATGAAAAAATGAGTCGCAGGAAAAAATGAGTCGCAGGACAGTCCTCTTACTCATTTGATGGGACTTTCTACCGCAAAAGCGCGGTGAAGGCCGTTCGCTGGATTGTTTAACAGTTTTGAAAAGAAATCTTCGTAGGTTTAAAGATGTCTTTGTAAGATGCAAGAAGTTGGCAACGATCAAGGAGGTTTCACATGTTTGATTACACGGGCAAGGTCGTAGCAGTCACGGGTGCGTCTTCGGGCCTCGGCAAGCAGATGGCCGAGGGCTATGCGCAGCAGGGCGCGAGCCTCATCCTGCTGGCCCGCCGTGTCGAGCGCCTCGAAGAGAGCGCGAAGGCCTTCAACGAGAAGTACGGCGTCGAAGTGCTGCCGCTCGCGTGCGACGTCACTGACGAGGCTGTCATCGACGCGGCCCTCGCTGCAGCCGATGAGAAGTTCGGACATATCGAGGTCCTCGTGAACTGCGCTGGCGGCGAGAAGGGCACGGGTACGAAGCTCGTCGAGTTCGATCGTGGCGACTGGGACTTCACCATGAACCTCGACCTCAGCTCCGTCTTCACCATGACCAAGAAGTTCGCTGCCTACATGGCCAAGAACATCGAGGCCGGCAAGCAGGCCTACGGCCGCATCATCAACATCGCCTCCATCTACGGCCTCGTGGGCAACACGGCTATCCCGACCATCGCCTACCATGCCTCGAAGGGCGCCGTCGTGAACTTCACCCGCGGCGCGGCTGCCGAGCTGGCTCCGCTGGGCATCACGGTCAACGCCATCTGCCCGGGCTACTTCTACACCGAGCTCACCACCGAGACGCTCGACACCGAGTACTTCCAGAACTTCGCGAAGTCCACGGTCCCGATGCAGCGTTACGGCCATGAGGGCGAGCTCAATTCCGTGGCGGTCTTCCTGGGCGCCGAGGAATCCAGCTACGTCACCGGCCAGGCCATCGCCGTCGATGGCGGCTACACCTGCGTGTAACGCACGTTAACAGCATGCGAAACGAAGGGCCGCAGCACATGCTGCGGCCCTTCTTATTGCGGGTTGATTCGTAGGGGCGCGATGAGTATGAGGACTGTCCTGTGACTCATTTTCAGATACACGTCCGGCCTAGGTTAACGCGACGAAAAATGAGTCGCAGGACAGTCCTCTTACTCATCGCAGCAGCAGCGACAGGCGCAGGTAGGCGCGCTCGGCCGGATCGGACAGGTCGCAGCCGGCGATTTCCTGAATGCGGCGGATGCGGTACACGAGCGAATTGCGGTGCAGGAACAGAATCCTGCCGCACTTCTGCGCGTTGCAGTCGTTTTCCAGATACACCTTCAAGGTGAGCAGGAAATCGGATGAGTTCGCACGGTCGTATTCCGCCAGCTTGTCGAGGGCGGGGTGGAGCGCGCCATCTAGATTGACGTTCGATTTGATGTTGGCCACGAGAGCGTCAAGTGCGGCTGATGCGTTCACATGGTCCTGTTCGATAGCGGATTCGCGTCCGCTTTTGGGAGCCAAGGTAAACCCTCCCTTAATAAAACCGCCCGCAGTCGAATATCGAATGCGGACTTCCTATTACCACCCTTCCATAGGTATAAAAAGATTTTATAAGAGCTGAACAGACCTGTCACCATCAATTAGCGTACTGGTCGGCGATTTGCGAAAGTTCGTCCTTTTGCACAAATTTCGTGATGTTGGTCGGCATTCCTTTGAAGGCATCCACGCGCGAATTCCAAAGTCGTATACTTACAAGGCTATTTGAAAACGCACATGAGCAGCCAGCGTACCGCGCATGCGGACGTGCTGGGGGAACCGGGTGGAAGTCCCGGACAAGGGCCATTACTGTTAGGCGCATGTCGCCAAGTCAGGATACCCAGCCTGCTCAGCAGAGCCTTGTCGCTGTGAACCCCGGCGACACGCTCATCGAAGCCCGCTTCATGCGGCTTCGAGGCGTGTCCTGACGTCCCCGACAACAAGTCATCTGCATGTGCTGCGCGCTCGCAAGGGGTGCGCAACGTTTACGTTTGGAGGGGACGTACGTATATGAAACGCATTGTCGGCATGATCGCCGTCGCCGCAATGGTCGTCATGGCCATGGCGCTCGTCGGGTGCTCTTCGGGAGCGAGCTCGAGCGCCGCATCTGCTTCGGGGTTGGCCAATGGCGAATACTCCGCCACGTTCCACACCGACAGCACTATGTTCCACATCAACGAAGCCGACGACGGCAAGGGCGTGCTCACGGTTTCCGATGACGGCATGGCGATTCACATCCACCTGACCTCGAAGAAGATCACGAACCTCTACTACGGAACCGCAGCCGACGCGAAAAACGATGAGGCGAACCTCATCCAGCCTACGACCGACACGGTGACGTACGAGGATGGGGCTACTGAAGAGGTGTACGGGTTCGACGTTCCCGTGCCGGCGCTCGACGAGGAATTCAACGTCGCGATTATCGGCGAGCACGGCAACTGGTACGACCACAAGGTGTCCGTCACCGACCCCGTCGCACTGTAACGTTTGGTTTCGCAGGGTGGGCTTTCAGCCCGCCTTTACGGAAAAGGGAAAGGCAATAGGAAAAGAAAGGGAAGGTACTATGAAGTTTGTTAAACCGCTTGCCGTGATGGCTGTCTCGGCCTGCCTGGCCTTCGGCGTCGTCGGCTGCTCCTCTTCGAGCAGCTCCTCCGCCGCTTCCGCCAGCGCCAGCTCGGCTTCCGCCAGCGCTTCGGCTTCGTCCGCTTCTGCTGACGCCGACGCCGCTGCCGCTGCCGAGGTCGACGAGCTCATCGCGGCCATCCAGGTGCAGGAGCGCACCGACACCACCGACGCTGACTGCGCCGCCGCCAAGGCTGCGTGGGACGCCCTGACCCCTGCCCAGCAGGAACTCGTCGAGGAAGCCGACTACTTCGGCCTCGACACGGGCGATGCCTCTAAGGACGACCCGCTGGCCACTGCTCCCGACAAGGAGAACGAGATTCTCGTCGTGAGCTTCGGCACGTCGTTCAACGACAGCCGCGTTGCCACGATTGGCGCTGTCGAGAAGGCTATCCAGGCTGCGTTCCCGGATTGGGCTGTCCGTCGTGCGTTCACGGCCCAGATCATCATCAACCACATCGCTGCCCGCGATGGCGAGCAGATCAACACGGTTGACCAGGCTCTCGACGCGGCTGTGGAAGCTGGCGTGAAGAACCTCGTCGTCGCCCCGACGCATCTTATGCACGGCGCTGAGTACGACGAGCTCGTCGCTGCGTGCAAGCCGTACGAGGACAAGATGACCATCAAGATCGCCGAACCGCTGCTGGGCGAGGTGGGCGCTGACGCCACCGTCATCAACGACGACAAGAAGGCTGTCGCCGAGGCCGCCGTTGCTGCCGCCATGAAGGAAGCCGGCTTCGCTGACGCCGCCGCCGCTGCCGAGGCCAAGACCGCTCTCGTGCTCATGGGCCATGGCACGTCGCACACCGCCAACGTCACCTATGACCAGATGCAGACCGTCATGAACGAGCTCGGCTACGCGAACGTCTTCATCGGCACCGTCGAGGGCGAGCCCGAGGACACCGAGTGCTCCGTCGTCATCGACAAGGCCAAGGAAGCCGGTTACGAGAACGTCATCCTGCGTCCGTTCATGGTCGTCGCTGGCGATCATGCCAACAACGACATGGCCGATCCTGAGGACGAGGAGTCCTGGTTCAGCCAGTTCACCGCCTCTGGCGCGTTCAAGAACATCGACTGCCAGATCAACGGCCTGGGCGAGATTCCCGAGGTCCAGCAGATCTACGTCGATCACGTGAAGGCTGTCATCGGCTAAGTGAGCGTTGTTTCTCTCGAGCGGTAAGCGGGGCGGGCTGTCCGCCCGCCCCGTGAACGCTTTCCTTTCCCTACAGGCGGGGCGGACGGATTCTCGTCTGCCCCGCCGGTTATTTACAAATGACAGGATGAGTAGCAGGATGATGAGTAGCAGGACGTTCCTCCTACTCATTTTCAGGAAAATGAGTAGGAGGAACGTCCCGCTACTCATCAGAAAAGGTTGGGATATGTCCAAGAAGCTCTTAACGGTGATTTCGGCTGCCATGCTGCTCTTTGCCCTCGTGCTCTGTGCAGGATGCGGGGCGACTGGCGTCGGTGCTGGCACGACGGCGGGTTCCTCTTCGTCTGCAAGCGCTTCTCAGGCGGGGGAGTACGAGGTCGATGTAACGCTGAGCGGCGGTTCGGGTCGCGCGAGCATCGAGAGCCCCGCAAAGGTGACGGTTGCCGCAGACGGCTCGATGACGCTCACGGTCGTGTGGTCGAGCTCGAACTATGATTTGATGGTCGTCGACGGCGTGGAGTACCTGCCCGTGAACGAGTCGGGCAATTCCACGTTCGAGATTCCCGTGGCCTCGCTCGACGGAGATTTCCCCATACAGGCCGAGACCACGGCCATGAGCACGCCGCATATGATCGACTACGTCATCAGCTTCGACGCCGATGACGTTGCCGATATCGACAACGGGCCGACGACGGCCCAGGTCGCCAACTTCCACAACGCCGATCTGGGCAATGGATGGAAGCCGATTGACAGCATGAAGCTGCAGTACGCCACCTGCTTCACGGTCGACTATTTCGACGGCGGCTACAAGCTGCTGTGCCTGTCGGACGGCCAGCGCTACCTCACGGTGCCTGAAGGGGCGGATGTGCCGACAGGCATCGCCGACGACATCACCACGATCCAGTTGCCGTTAAGCGACGTGTACCTGGTCGCCTCCGACACGATGTGCCTGTTCGACGCGCTCGACGCGCTCGACCGCATCACCGTGTCGGGCATCTCGAAGGAAAACTGGTACATTTCCGCCGCGCAGGCGGCCATGGAATCGGGCGCCATGGTGTACGGCGGCAAGTACAACACGCCCGACTACGAGCTTCTGCTCGGCAAGGGCGTGCGCCTGGCCATCGAGTCGACGATGATCAACCATACGCCAACCGTGCGCGAGAAGCTCATCGAGCTGGGCATTCCCGTGTTCACCGAAATGTCGAGCTACGAGTCGGAGCCGCTCGGCCGCACCGAGTGGGTGAAATGCTACGGCGCGATGCTCGATAAGGAAGACGAGGCACAGAAGCTCTTCGACGAGCAGGTTGCGCAGGTCGGCGCCATCGACAGCACGCCGACGGGCAAGACGGTCGCGTTCTTCTACATCAACTCGAACGGTGCGGCCATCGTGCGCAAGCCTGGCGACTACATCACCAAGATGATCGAGCAGGCTGGAGGCACCTACATCTTCGACTCGCTCGACGAAGCCGAAAGCGCCTCTTCCAGCGTGACGCTCGAGATGGAGCGCTTCTACGCCGAGGCGCGCGACGCTGACATCATCATCTACAACGCGTCGATCGACGGCAGCGTTGGCAGCGTGGCCGACCTCGTGGGGAAGAACGCGCTGCTCGCCGACTTCAAAGCCGTGCAGAACGGCGAGGTGTGGACGACTGACCAGAACATGTACCAGCAGATGATGCAGACCGGCCGCATCATCGCCGACTTCAACGCAGCAATCACCGGCTCGGGAGCTGATACGCTGTACGTGAGCAAGTTGAAATAGCAAAGCGCGGCGGGCAGTTGAGCGTTGTCCCGATTTGAACGTCACCCCTGGGAAGATGTTCAAATTGAAGTACGAATTTGAACATCTTCCCAGGGGTGACGTTCAAATCGGGAGTAGTATTGAAGGAGGTACTGTGCGCTCGCAAAACGAGATAGACGACGGCTTCGGCCGCAGCGTGCGGCATCGGCGCGTCACCATCGTGTTCTCGGTGCTGGCGGTGCTGCTCGTGGTGCTGTCGGCGCTGAACCTGTGCATCGGCAGCCTGAACGTGCCCATCGACGAAGTGCGGGCGATACTCTTCGGACAGAACCCCGACAGCACGAACTACCAGGTCATCTGGAGCATCCGCCTGCCACGCCTCATTGCGGCGGCGCTCTTGGGCGGCGCGCTCGCGCTTTCGGGTTTCTTGCTGCAGACGTTCTTCAACAACCCCATCGCCGGCCCGTTCATCTTGGGCATCAGCTCGGGCGCCAAGCTCGTCGTGGCGCTCGTCATGATCGTCATCGTGGGCGGCTCGGGCGTCATGACCAGCGGCATGATGGTCGCCTCGGCGTTCATCGGCTCGCTCATCGCGATGCTCTTCGTGCTGCTCGTGTCGCGGCGCATCAACTCCATGTCGATGCTCATCGTCGCCGGCGTCATGATCGGCTACATCTGCTCGGCTGCTACTGACTTCCTCATCACGTTCGCTTCCGATGCCAACATCGTGAACCTGAAGAACTGGTCGTTGGGAAGCTTCTCGGGTGTGAACTGGAACGACATCGGCATGATGACAGTTGTGGTGATCATCGCATCCGTGGCAGTGTTCTGCATGTCGAAGCCCATCGGCGCCTTCCAGCTCGGCGAGCAGTACGCGCGCAGCATGGGCGTGAACATCCGCGTGTTCCGCATCGCGCTTATCCTGCTTTCCAGCTTGCTGGCGGCAACGGTCACGGCGTTCGCCGGCCCTATCAGTTTCGTCGGCATCGCCGTTCCGCACATCGTGAAGCGCATGCTCGGCACCTCGAAGCCGCTCGTGGTCATTCCCGGCGCATTCTTCGGCGGCGCCATCTTCTGCCTGTTCTGCGACCTCATCGCCCGCTCGGTGTTCGCGCCGACCGAGATTTCCATCTCGGCGGTCACGGCCATCTTCGGCGCGCCGGTGGTCATCAGCATCCTGCTGAAGCGCGAGAAGGCGAGGCGATAATGGAACGTCCCGTCTACCTCGAAACCAAGGACCTCGTCGTCGGCTACGACGGCGTGCCGCTGATCAACGACGTGAACATACAGCTGCATGCGGGCGAGATCCTCACGCTCATCGGCCCGAACGGCGCGGGCAAGTCCACCATCCTGAAGAGCATCGTGGGTTATCTGGAATCGCTCGGCGGCACGGTGTTCATCTCGGGCAAGCCCGTGGGCGGGCTTTCGGCCCACGAACTGTCGCTGGAACTATCGGTCATGCTGACCGAACGCATGCGCACCGAGCTTCTGACGTGCGCCGATATCGTGGAAACCGGCCGCTACCCGTACACGGGTCGCCTCGGCATCCTTTCCGACGAAGACCGCCAGAAAGTGCGCGATGCCATGGACATGGTGCACGTGTGGGACTTGCGCGACCGAGACTTCATGCAGATTTCCGACGGCCAGCGCCAACGCATCCTGCTCGCGCGCGCCATCGCGCAGGAGCCGCACATCATCATGCTCGACGAGCCGACGAACTACCTCGACATCCACTACGAGATCGAGCTGTTGAACGTGCTGCGCCGCCTCGTGCGCACGCGCGACGTCGCCGTCATCATGTCGCTGCACGAGCTGCCGCTCGCACGCAAGGTCAGCGACTACGTCATGTGCATAAAAGGTGACTGCGTCTGCGCGCAGGGCACCCCCGAAGAAATCTTCACGCCCGAGGTCATCAACGAGCTGTACGACCTCGAGCCGGGTGTATTCGACCCCATTAGCGGAAACATCCGTCTCGAAGACGAATAGTGGAACAGGGCGCCAGCCCGGGTGTTCCATAAAAGAGGGACCCAACGTGGTTGTTAAGATGTTCGGCTTTTATGGAACACCCGGGCTGGCGCCCCGTTCAACTTCTTCGACACGGCAATCGCCTACCAGGGCGGTACGTCGGAGCAGTACGTAGGTCGCGCGCCACGTCGATGGCGCCGTAAGGGCAGTCGACCTCGTGCTGACCGACGAGGAGATCGCTTACCTGGAAGAGCCCTACGTTCCACACGCCATCGTGGGTGTGATGGCGCAGAACAGGCCCGCTGATGCAGGCAAGGAGCACGTGTGGCTCGCTAACGCCAAGTACCTGAGGGGAGAACGCCGATAATCATCCCCGTGCTGCGGGGAAGTCCCAACATCGGCGGTTCGGTGACGGGGAAACCTCCTCCGCCGGCAATTACGCATGGTGAGGAACGGTGCGAGATGAAACCCCTACTGCCAACGTATAATCAATCAGATGCATCACAAGGGATTGGAGTGCAAACCTGCCCTGTGTCGAAAGGAGAGAACATGGCTGGGTCTATAGAAGCAATGTATGACAGCTTGAGCGACGAGCAAAAGGAGCGGGTGAAGGCTGCATCATCGCCCGAAGATATTTTGCGACTTGCGCAGGATGCAGGCTACGAACTGAGCGAAGATCAGCTCGAAGGCATTGCAGGCGGGGCGTCTTGGGGAGGGTGCAATCCCCATTGTGGCACTAAGTCGGTCTGCGATGATCATTACCCCTCAGGATCGTGATGGTTTTGCTGCACCTTCGTCATGTGCACGTGGCCATGCATAAGCTCATCCAGCATGAATCGATTGCGTAAGGTATCGTGACAGGCGAAAGAGCAACAGACACGACAAAGCCGGCAGAGCGAACACGGTACTTGCTGCCGTGTTCGTGTGCGCTCACGCTGTCAAGCGGTATCGTAGAGGCATGCAGTCAAGCCCGTGAACAGGAGATCAGGGCTGCGCAGAGCCTTGCAGACATCGACGCGGAGGCGCTTCTGCGCGAGCTGACAACATGCGATGTGCCTGCGGCCAGCACGCGCGCCTGCAGTGCATCGGCATCCCGTGAAGAGTTCTGGGATTGGTGCCTTTCTCTCAAGGGGGAGCCGTGGAGCGAGGCGCGAGCGCGCAGAGACATGCGCGAGCGCGTGCGTATTTGGCAGCACGCAATCCTGCGTGGCGCATGGGTGCCGCGCACGCAGGGCGACCTGCTTACTCTCTGGGCGCACGCTACCAAGGGAGAGTTTCCCCTCTACCGCGAATGCGAAACCCCGCAATTCCGCGTGAAGGGAGTCCCCTTTGCCCATGGCCCCAATCCTTTCGAGCCTGCTCCGCTGCTCCCCGGCTATCAGACAACGCCGCCTGAAGAAATTCCCGCTCAGGTAGATATGCTGCTCGAGCTTGTTGCCGAGGACGCTCTTCCGCTTGAAGTCCGTGCTGCAGCTGCGCATTTCGCTCTTGGTGCCATCCACCCGTTTCGTGATGGTAACGGCCATTGCGCCCGCATGCTTATGTGCGCCATGCTAGCTCCCGCTTATTCGCTACCCACTTTGCTTGCCCTGGATGCCAATATCCAAAAGAGCCGTACGGAAATCGAGGCGCTGTTCAGGTCCACGACGGGAAAACACCAGGATGCCGAGGGCATGTGTGCTTTCCTGCTCACGTTGCTCCTTGATGCGCAAACCCGCATCTTGCATTCAGGGAAATCGATTCATTTGCGCTATTACTAATATACGTCGCAAGCATACGCATAGGAATGGTAAATACGGTCGCAACCATGCGTTAAATCGGGCTCATAATGGTCGCGTGGCATGTATGCGAGCGATAGGGGCGTTATATCACTGTATAGGAGCGTGTCAGACAAGCTGGCCCGGTGGCATGGCGATCCGATGCGGAAAGCCTTGCTTGTCACTGGGGCCCGACAAGTTGGAAAGACGTTCGCGATCCGCGAGTTCATTCGCTCCACGTACGAATCGTCGCTCGAGATAAACTCCTCCGGCTCAATTGAATTTGTAGGTCGAACACTGTTGCGTTAAGTCTTGCAGGAAGAAGGGGCGCAAGCCCCTTCGCTTTGGAGGCGCGGGCTTTTGCCCGCCCGATCAAAGCGAACGTCAAATCCAACCGGGCAATCCGGCTTCG
>JAFUCC010000074.1 GCA_017459925.1 Eggerthellaceae bacterium | reverse complement strand
ATGACCGAATTGAACGTCTCCAACCTTACCCGGGCGCTCTTCGATCAGCGCTCTGCATTCTAACTTGAACGCTCACCCCGGGGACGGCGGACGGTTGAACGCTCACCCCAGGGGTGGTGTTCAAATTGAAGGACAAATTTGAACACCACCCCTGGGGTGAGCGTTCAACCGTCCGCCGTCCCCGGGGTGAGCGTTCAAGTTAGAATGCAGAGCGCTGATCGAAGAGCGCCCGGGTAAGGTTGGAGACGTTCAATTCGGTCATCCCCATATCGGGCTGGCTCGTGACGATCGTCATCAGGTAGGTACGCCCGTCGGCTTCGATGATTGCCGCATCGGAAACTGATTTGTACACCATGTCGTCGAGCGAAGACTCTTCCTCCGACTCGTCGTCGTACTCGTAATCGTAGTTCTGCTCTACGATCCAGCCCGCCTTGTTCATGACGGCGGCACCCGTGCCGCTCAAGCCGTCGCGGATGAACGACGTTTCAGTCGAAGAGAACAGGTCGGCGAGCCACTGGGCATCCTCGGATCCGCCCCGTATGTACAGAAGGATGTCAGCCCATATGGCCGTGAGGTTCCGCGCAGCCATCTTTGGGTAGAAGTCGACCGAGTAATCCTCGTGATACACGTCGAACCCGGTCATGAACTCGTCGTATCCGTCGTTGAGATGATCGAAGAACAGCGTTTCGAGCGCCTCGTTTTCCGAATCGACGATGGTCCACTCGACGTTTTGCCGTTCGTCTTCGTCGAGGTTCGGCACCGTCTTCACAAGGTGGTAGATAAACGGCGCTTTGGCAGCGCTCGCAACATACATGACCTGGTCGGCGTTGTACGCCAGGCCATGGCCGTTGGCCACGTCGAGAAACACGAACCCGCAATCGCCGAGTTGCTCGACGGAGGAAATGGCGTCCTTGATGTCGGCGAGCTGGCTGGCGGACAGCGAGCGCGGTTCGCCGCCGCTCAAATTTATCGAAACGACGTCGGTCGACCCGGGAATCGACAGCATGTCATCGGGGTCGAGATCGTAGGTCTGGGCCGTGTACGAGCCGTCGACGCGGGACGTGGACGTACCTTCGATCTGGGCCGTCGTGCCGGCAACGCGCGCAGCGTTGCTTACATCCGTGGCTGCAGATTGAATTGCGCCGGCATTCGAGCTAGCCGCGCACGCCGTGCACATCAGCAGTGCGACAATCGCCATTGCCACGCACGCAGCCAAGGCCGCAAAAGGCCGATTCACCGTAAACGTTTTCGATTTCAAATAAATTACCGCTTTCCAAACAGGATGTTGTTCGTGTCGAGCCAGCTTTCGATCGTGCCGGTGTCGAAACCGTCGGATGGGTCGACGACAAGCGCGTACATCTCCTCTTCGCGCAGCACGGCGTCGAGCGCGTCGGTCAGCTGAATTTCGCCGCCCACACCGGGCTTCACGTCGGCAAGCAATTCCATGACGCGCGGCGAGAGCAGGTAGCGACCGAACACGGCCAGATTGCTGGGCGCGTCTTCGGGAGCGGGCTTCTCGACGAGGGATTCGACCTTCCACACGCTGTCGGCAATTTCGGTGCCGGCGATGACGCCGAAGCGCTTCACATCCTCGTGCGGAACGGGCATGACGGCGATGACGCTGGCCCCGCCGTGCGCATCGGAGACTTCCTGCATGCGCGGCAGCATCTGGTTGTTCGGCACAAGCACGTCGCCGAGCAGCACGTAGAACGGTTCGTCGCCGGTCTTCTCGGCTGCGCAGCGCACCGCATGGCCCAGCCCCAGCGCCTCGTCCTGGTACACGTAGCTGACGTTCATGTTGCCCACGCGCTCGACCTCGTCGGCGTAATCGTCTTTGCCGCGCGCACGCAGCAACGCAACCAATTCCGGATCGGGCGAGAAATGGTCCTCGATGACCTTCTTCTGGCGGCTGTTGATGATGACGACCTCGTCGGCCGCGCTCGCAAGCCCCTCTTCGACCACATATTGAATAGCCGGGCGGTCGACGACGAGCAGCATCTCCTTCGGCTGCGCCTTCGTAGCCGGCAAAAACCGCGTGCCCAAACCTGCAGCTGGAATAAGCGCCTTCATGTCAGCCCCTTCCCTCGAGCTAGGCATTTGCATTCCCGTATTATGCCACACGGTTATGCAGCATTTAGGAATAATGCAGCCCCCTGCTGGCGGGTGGGGTAAGCGCGATTCCGCAGCCGGATATGGCTTCAACCAGTAGAACCATGCGAGCGAGGACAAGCGCTAACCCCACCCGCCAGCAGGGGGCGGGCATACGGTATCTATCTTTTATGCAGCCTATCTGCAGAGGGTGGAAAACGCATTTGTGCGCATGCTAGAATAGCCGTCGAACATTTGCACGGTACTGCGGAAAGAGAATCACATGGACTTGGCTCAGCAAGCTAAAATCGTCGACTCCATTCACGATACCCTCAACGATTTCGTCGGCCAGCGCCTTCGCGTGAAGGCGAACATGGGCCGCTCGAAGATCGTCGAGAGCGAAGGCGTGCTGACGCAGGTCCACCCGCGCCTGTTCATCATGGAAATCGACCGCAAGCGCGGCCGCACGGCGCGTCAGTCGTACCAGTACGTCGACGTGCTGACCGGCACCGTCGAGCTGTCGCAGAACGGCGAGCCGCTGTTCGAGCCGTTCATCATCGAGCCCGAGCCCGAACTGCCGCCGCTGCCGACCGAAAGCCTCGACGGCGAGCCCATCAACCTGACCGACAGCCAACTTCTCGCTTAACGCCACTGACACCACGACGCTAGCGAGGGCGACGTGTTCTACACCCTGATCATGCTCGCAGACAACTAGGTAGCCATTATCCAAGGCAGCACGTACACTTCTCCCAATAGTTGACTTTTACCCAGGGCAGGACGCGCACTTCTCCCAAAAGCTGGCCTTTCCTCGGAGCAGGACGCGCACTTCTCCCAAAAGCCGCCGTTTCTTCAATTCCGGACGTGAAAACGGCATTCTTTTGCGGAAGTGCATACCGATTCGCGTTTCGCACCGTACACTTCTGGCAAAAGATGGTGCACGGCCTCTCAACTGAGACTTGGAACGTACATTGCCCCCTCGATATGTCGCTTGCGCTTCGAATACGCTCGATAGCTACGCACTTCCTTCTTTTTATGCAACTGGATAAGGGGCCATCGTGGGGCAAAATGATGTTGCTAAATAAGCTTAGCAATATTATTATTCTAATTGCATAATAAGTTTTGGGAGGCAATGTGGAGTACGGCAAGAAGCGGTTGGTCGACCTGCTCCTCACGATAGACGAGGAAGCAACCCTTGCCCTCGGGGCGAAGGGCCAGCGCTACCCCGTCGTCATCGTCGGCGGGAGCGCCTTCCTGCTGCACGACCTCACTAACCGCCCGACGACCCACGACGTGGATGTGCTATCCTGTCACGCTGCGCTGCGCGACGTGCTAGCGAACTACGCCGCCGTCAACGGGTCCGTCGCTGCCTACGCCGACCAGATCCCCTACAACTTCGAGGACCGTCTCGTCAAGCTGGACCTGCCGACGAAGGCCGTCGATTTCATGACCCCCTCGGTCGAGGACCTAGCCGTCATGAAGCTGTATGGATGGCGCCCGAGCGACCAGCAGGACCTCGAGAGCCCCGCCATGCTCGACGCGATCGACTGGGACGAGCTCGACCGCCTCGTGCGCGACCCTGACGAGGCTCAGGCGTCGGCCCTTTCGCACAGACGATACCGCGAGATGGTATCCGTGTACGAGGACTACGCAAGGAGGCATGGGAATGCGCCGGACGCTTAAGGGCTTTCTCAAGGAGTACTGCCGAGAGCTGTCTGGGATCGACACCTCGAACCTGAGGCGGCTCTCCGCCGCTGCCGAGGACAACGCGCGGCTCGTGGAGCCGCTCTTCGCGCTCGCCGCCGTGCAGGGCAAGGCGGACTACCTCGCGCGCATCAGCGAGGGCCGCTGGTTCCACGACGACTACGAGCGCCTCGTCGGGAAGCTCGTGGGATACGACTCAGTCGAGGCGCTGCTTTCATCTGACGACGCGCCCGCGAGGTACGCGTCGGTGCTCGACGCGTTCCGCGCCCAAGGCGACGGACTCGCAGCCGACCGCCGCATCAACGGCCTCATGCGCCCCCGAATCCTCGACGCCCTCGCGAAGAAGGGCCTCACGCGCTACAAACTCTGTAAGGACCTGGGCCTCAACCCTGGGAACGTCTACGCGTACCTTTCGGGAGACGATGCTAAGGTGAGCAAGGAAACGGCGCGGCGGATGCTGAGTTACGCGGAAGGGTGAGCAATCTAGGGTACGGGGACACCCCGATCCCTGTTGAAACAAGCAGTACTTATCGGCGATACAGACGAAAGCGAGACCGGAGGGCATATGGGCGATGGCATAACCGGATACCTGCTCGAGCAGCGCGCTTCTTTTCGCGAGGCGCCGCTAAGCGACGTCGACAGCCTCGTCTTCTCCACGATTGCATACTTCAACTTCGAGGCGGGAGAGCTCGGGAACACCGTGCCGTCAGAGCTCGTCCCGCTTCCGGTTGCCGTCTGCGGGATCGCCCATCACAACCTGTACGGCGACATTTGGCTCGAACGCATGGGCGGAGACGAATTCCTTTCGGCGCTGCTTGCGTCGCCGCGGTTCATGGACGTAAAGGTCGGATACTACGTCAACGAGGTGTCCAACCACTTCGAGAAGCAGTTCTCGGCGGTCTCGTTCTTCCTGCCAACCGACGAGGTGTACGTCGCCTACCGAGGCACCGACAACACGATTGCGGGATGGAAGGAAGACTTCAACCTCACGCACACGCGCGAGCTCCCGAGCCACGTGAGCGCCCGGTCCTACCTCGAGGACATCGCGGACCTCGGCGCGTCGCGCTTGTTCGTGGGCGGGCACAGCAAGGGCGGCAACTTGGCCGAATACGCAGTGCTGACCTGCCGTGAAAACACGTTCGCAAAGGTGGCCCGTGTCTTCAACCACGATGGGCCCGGCTTCGTGTTCCCTCCGAGCGAGCGCATCGACTCGGCGGAGTACGTCGCCAAACTCGACAAGACGGTACCTGGAAGCAGCGTCTTCGGCATGCTGATGGAAACGCGCGATCGCATTCGCATCGTGCAGTCGAGCGGCGTTTTGTTCCTGCAACACGCCTCGACCCATTGGGCGGTGGAAGACGGCAGCTTCGTGGAGCTTGCCAACCTGAGCCCGGAAGCGGAGATCGTCACGAACGTGCTGAACAGCTGGAAAGACCTGTACGACAACGACAAACGCGAGCTGTTCATCGACGCGGTGTTCGAGGTGCTGTGGGCGGCGGACGCCGACACGTGGAGCGAATTCTCGCAGCACCCCGCCGAAACCGCCCGCGCGATAGCCGAGGCGACCATCAAGCTGCCGCCCGACATGCGGGCGACGATCGTGAGCATGATAGGCGACATCGCCCCGATACTGGCGTCCGAAGTCACTAAGAGGGTTCATTTCTGAAACAGGTACCAGGTACCTGTTTCACTAGAATCGGCGCCTGCGCCGGGCGACTACGCAAACAGCCAGGGCTGCGACCGACAGGGCCGATAGCACGCCAACGAATGGGAGCAAGCTGTCACCTGTTGCCGGCGATGAGCTCGGTGGATTGTTCGGCGTCGGCGTTGGTGTCGGCGTGGGCGTTGGTGTCGGCGTGGGCGTGGGTGTCGGCTCCGGCTCAGGCGCGGGCTCAGGCTCGGGCTCGGGCCCAGGTCCGGGCTCGGGCTCAGGTCCGGGTTCGGGACCAGGTTGCGGCTCCGGCTCATGCGTGTTGGTGATTGTGAAACCGTCTTCCACGCTGCCGGCAATGACCGACTCGTATCCCGCGACAGCGCTCTCGCGCACGGTGTAGGTGATTTCCTCGCCGTTTGCGAACCGCGGCATGTCCTCGAACGCCCACGTCCAACCGTTCTCGGACGTAGCCTCGCAGCTGCCCGCTTCCTCCCCATTGGCGAAGAGCTCAACCTCGACCTTATCCGGCCGAATGCCATCTGCATCATCGGCGTCATCCCATGCCTTGACGCCCTGCACGGTGACGAGCTCGGGTTCGTGAACATCGATAAGCGCGTAACCCAGGTCGGTGTCCCCAAACTTGTAGTTCTCGTAGTAGGCGTAGTTCGGATCTGCCGGGTCGACGGCGACGGTGTAGTCGATCTTCTCGCCGTTCGCATCGTTCGCGCGCAGCCGCGTGAAGATGCCCTCCCAATCGTCGTCCTTCGCGATGGTGAGCGTGCTGTCGGTAGGCACGCTGTTCGCGTACAGGCGCAAGGTGAGCGAATCGGGCCGCCGACCGTCCTGATTGTCCGCATCAACCCACAGGTGGGCCACTTCTAGGTAAGTCAGGTCGGGATAGTACTCGTTGGCGATGAGGAACCTGCCCGCGGCGCCGACGATCGAGTTCACCTTCGTCTCGTAGCCTGCGACCGGCTCTTCCTCCACCGTGTAGGCGATCTCCTTGCCGAAGACATAGCGGGGCCACTCTCCGAAGCTCCACGGCCACACGCCGTCGACAGCGTCGTCCGAAACGGGCTCGCTCACCCTCTGCGACATGACGCGCTCGCCGTTGATGCACAGCCACAGGGTGATGGCATCGGGCCGCTTGCCGGCCTTGTCGCTTTCGTCAACCCAGTATTTCTCGCCCTTGATTTCCATGGTCTCGTAAGCACGCCCGTTGGTGACGAACCCGACGAGCTTCTCCGCATCGGAGTATTGCTCGTACGTCGGCAGCTGGTAGCCGAGCTCTGCAGGCAAGGCATCTTCCACGACCGAATACACGATCAACCGCCCGGATTCGCAGCGGTAAAGCTCCCCGAAGTCGCCCCACCAGCCATTGCCTTCGCTGAGAGCGAGCGACATGCCCGTGGGGGCGCCGTTCGCAAGCAAGCGCACCGTGACGGATGCAGGCCGCTTGCCGTCGTTGTCGAACGAGTCCTCCCACAGCTTCATCGCGCTGACTGCTATCTTGGCGGGCTCATGCGCGTTGGTGATGGTGAAACCATCCCCCACGCTTCCCGTCACCATCGTCGAGTAGTCCTTCACGGAATCCTCTTCCACGGTATAAGCGATCTCCTTGCCCGAGCGGTACTTCGGGAAGCCGGTGAACGACCAAGCCCATACGTTGCCATTGCCCGCCTGGGCATCGCTTGCCGCCACATCCTTCCAGGCAATGCGCAGGCCGTCCGCGAGCAGCCACACGCGCACGCTCGCAGGCCTCAGGCCGTCGCGGTCACTGTCGTCGTCCCACACCTTCGTCCCGGCTATGTCGACCGTGGCCGTGTCGTGCGTGTTGATGATGAGGAACGCGTTCTTCGCCTCGCCTTCGCCGCGAATGGTTTCGGCTGTATACTCCGCGGGGACGTCCTCAGATATGGAGTACGCGATCTCCGAGCCATCTCTGTTCTTGTTAAGCCCGGTGAACGTTCCCGTCCAGTAGTTGTCTTCATTCAGCACGAGCGCCTGCCCCGTGTCGACACCGTCCGCAAGCAGGTGCACGGTAATGGACTCGGGCCTCACGCCGTCGCGGTCGAGGTCGTCTGCCCAACCCTTGAACACGTCGACTTGCGTCTTCTCGGGCGAATAGCGGTTGGTGATGGTGAAGCCCTCGGCCATGCCGCCCGAAACCGTGGCCGTGTAGCCGTCGACCGCGTCCTCGCTCACGGTGTAGACAGCCTTCGCGCCGTCGAGCCGCGCCGGCGCCGTGAACGAGAACTTCCAGCCGTCGGCAGCCGTGACGGTCTTCGTGTCGCGCACCTGCCCGTTCGCGCGCAAGCGCACGGTGACCGATGTCGGCCGCTTGCCGTCGGCGTCGTCGCTGTCGTCCCACACCTTCTGGCCGGATATCGTCACCGTTTCGGGTGCGTACGCATTCGTGATGTCGCGTCCGTTGTCGGCCACCACGGCCGTGTAATCGGCAATGGGCTCCTCCTGCACGGAGTACTCGATCTCGCTGCCGCCACGGTACTTCGGCAGGCCCGTGAAGCTCCACTTCCAGTCGTTGGCTTCCGTCACCGTCTGCGTGGCCACAACCGCATCGCCATCGAGCAGCTTCACGGTGATGCGCTCCGGGCGGTTGCCGTCCTTGTCGTCGGCATCACCCGCCCAGGTCTTGGCGCCTTCCACCGTGGTGGTTTCGGGCACATGCGCGTTCGTGACGGTGAAGCCTTCCGATGCGCTTCCCGCAACCGAAGCCGTGTAGCCCTCGACGGCGTCTTCGCTCACGGCGTAGGAGATGGCCCGGCTCTTCAATTGCCCGCCCGATGCGTACAGCTCGTTCTTGTAGACGTCCTCGAACGAGAACGCCCATCCGTCGGCGGCCGTCACCTGCTGCGAGTCCACCTTCTTGCCGTTCGCAATCAGGTTCACGGTCACGCTGTCGGGGCGCTTGCCGTCCTGGTCGTTGGCGTCGTCCCACACCTTCGTGCCGGACACGGTGATTCGCTCGGGCGCATGCGTGTTGGTGATCTGGGTCTTGTCCGCGTTCCAGCTTCGGGTGTAGCCCGCAACGGGCTCTTCGTCCAAGGTGTAGACGACGGGCTCGCCGTTCTCGTTCTTCGGCAGGGTGACGCTGAACTGCAGGGTATCGTCGTTGAAGCTGACGGGAAGGGTCCGCGTTTGCACGACTTTGCCGTTGCCCTTCACGTACAGCGTCAGCAGGGTCGGCCGCAGGCCGTCGCGGTTGCCCTCGTCGTCCCACCGCTTCACCATCTGCAGCGTCACCTGTTCGGGGTCGTGCCGGTTGAGGATCGAGAGCGTGCCGGACTGCGACGCGCCCGGCATGGCGGTGTAGCCGTCTGGCACCGTGACTTCCTCAACGGTGTAGGCGATGTTCGCGCCGCTCGCGCTGCGCTCGGGCATCGGCCCGATGCTCCACGTCCACCCGTCAGCTGCCGTCACCGTGTGCGTGGCCACCTCGCGCCCGTCGGCGAGCAGGCGCACGTCCACGCTATCGGGCCGTATGCCGTCGCGGTCGTTGTCGTCGACCCAGAACTTCTTGAACGTGAGCTCGGACGTCTGCATTGTGTTCACGATGTCGTAGCCGTTGTAGCTGGTGGTGTAGCCGGTGACGGCCTCCTCCTCGACGGAGTAGGTTATGTCGTTGCCGTTCGCGTCCTTCGCGTCGCGGTTCTCGAACGAGTAGCGCCAGCCGCCCGCCTTCGACGTCTCGACGAACACGTCGGCTCCGTCGTCGTCCTTAACGCGCTGCCCATTGGCCAACAGGTACACCTTCACCTTGTCCGGGCGCGTGCCGAACTTGTCGTCCTGGTCGTTCCAGATTTTCGTCCCGTGCACCTTGTTCTTATCGCTGGGCGGGTCCTCGTCATCGCTCGGGTCCCAATCCACCTTCACGTTGATGACGTTGGCCATGAGGTGCCAGTCGTCGAGCAAGGTGGAGGGCCCGAAATCCTTGATGTCGTCCAGCGTAAGCGACTTCGCCTTGGCGAGCGCCCTGTCCGCAAGCGACGAAAGGTCGAGGTCGGTCAGCCCCATCGGCGTGCGGATGGCCTTGGTGGGGATCGAGATGTAGTTGTCGAAGGGGTTGTACGAAACCGGCGAATCCACCAAGCCATCGGTGAGGTACTTGACGATAAGGCGGACTATTTCGCTGCCCAACTCGGCGCCCTTGTATTCCATGGGAATGCCGGCCGTGTACTTGCTGTCGACGACCTTGAGCGTCCAGTTGTCGTCGGCGGTCACGCGCCCGATGGCGAGCTGCGGAATCTGCACGCCGAAAACCGCCTTCACCACCTTGCCGATGAAGCTCAGGTCCAGACCGCACGCCAGCTTGCCCAAAATGGCGATGGGATCGCTTCCCCCTTCAATGGGGTTGATGACCGGGAACTCGTAGTCGAGCACGCCGGAAAGGTCGATGCCGGCCGCGCTTCCGAGACCCTTCGCGGCGTCGAGCGCCCCCGCCTTGGGCTTCGCCATGAGCGCGAGCCAGGCCGCGTCCGGCATGTCGCCCTCGTCCACGCCGGCGGCAATCCAGCGCTTGACGACGTCGACTTCCACGATGGCCTTGTTGGTGATGGTGAAGGTCTTGGTCTTGCCGTCGTTCTCTTCGCTGCTGTCGTAGGCCACCCGGTACTTCGTGACGTGCGCGTCCACCGAGCCCTCGACGGCAGACGCGTAGGCGCCCACGTGGTACGTGACCTCGTTCGTCGTGGCGTCGTCGCCGGCGGGCTTGTCGGCGTCGCCCTCGTCGTACACGATGCGACCGCTGACCAGCGAACCGGCCGTCTCCTCGCCGAGCTCGCGCACGCGGTATTCGGCCTTCTCGTCTGCCCCCGTGGGAAACGCCACCGTCGCCTTCCAGTCGTTGTCGGCGGAAAGCTGTACGGTCTGCACGTCGGCCCACGAGCCGCCTTTCCTCTTCTGCACGACGGCCTGGATGCTGCCCGGGCGGTCCTTGCTCTCGAGGTCGATGTCCCATTCCTTCTTCACGATGATGCCGGGGTACGTGTTCGTGAAGGTGACAGTGCTCGACTGCTCGCCGTTCAAGGCGTCGAGCATGGCCTTCTCCTCGGCAGATATGACGCCCTCGTTGTCGTTGCCCTCCTCGGAGCTGGGTCCGCCGTCCGCATCGCCCGAAACCGGCCCAGTCCAGGTTTTGAAGACGGGCTTGCCGTCCTCGCCGGGGGTCTTGGCGATGAGCACCACCTGCTTCGTAGCGTCGTAGGCACAGTCGGCGTTCGTGCCCGCCCTCTCCGTGATGGAGTACAGGTACAGGCCGTCTTTGTCGATGAGGAACTCGGCGGTCGCCTCGCCCTCGCCAATCACCTGAACGGTTGCGCTGCGCGGGTCGGGGGAATCGTCTTTGTATTTCGCGATGTCGAAGGTGAAGGTCTCCGGGCCACCTGTGGGCGCGCCCTTTATCTCCTTCTTCACGGTGATGGGGCACCAACCCGTGAGCTTGTTCGTGATGTCGCAGTTCCAGGTGCGGGCGGCGCCGTCGTAGGCGGGCGCACCGTAAGCGATCGTGTAATACGGCACGTGGCTTTCCACGACGGAGTAAGTTATGGGCTTCCCATCGGCGTCCTTGCCGGGAAGGTACTTCGCCTCGTAGGCGCAGGTGCCGTCGGCGCCAACGGGCACCTTGATAACCCGCACGTTGTTCCCCTCGCCATCGACCACGGTGAGGCTCACTTGTTCGGGACGGCTTCCCCTCGCATTGACGTCATCGTCCCATGTCACGGTTCCGGCAACGTTCACGTAGTCGGGGCCGACCCAGGTGTTCGCCACCTTGAAGCCAATCGTGTCCGAGCCGTTGTCCGTCTCGATCACCGTGGTGGCGAAGCCCTCGACCGGATCCTGCCGCACCGAGTAGAGGTAGCGGTGCCCCGTTTCCGACACGCGGTAAAGGTGCGCACCCTCGATATCGGCAGCCACGTTTTCGGTCCAGGTCTGGCCGGCGGCGGCCTCCTTGGTCAAGTCCGCTATCTTCTCGTTGTCGCGGTAGACGGCAAGGTGCAGCGCGCCGGGATACGCCGTGGATGCATCGACGCCTTTCCACTCGTTCGAGACCTCCAACTCCACCTGCCCGCGGGGGACGTAGTACACGGTGTAGTTGTACTGGGTATGCCCCCCGTAGAACGATGTGTAGGGCTCCTTGTAGACGCGCACATAGCCGTCAAGCTCGGGCGCCACCAACGAGTAGGCGTCCGCCCCTTGCGGCTTCTTCTTGTTGGCTTCCTCGATCTGAATGGCGCGCGCCCACCATTGCTGGCTGCGGGGGACCGACACCGTCTGCGTAACGCTTCCGTCGTCGGCTTTGCACGTGACGTCCAGCGCACTGAACCCCAGCGCATCCTGGTTCACGCTGTCGTCGAACACAACGTACAGGTTGAAGAAGACGGATTCCCACCCGATGCGGTTGAACACGTCGAGGCCCGATGTCTCATAGCCCCAGTCTTCTTCGTTGTCGTTGTATGTTTCGGTCACCGTGTACTCGGCATCGGGGTCCACCTCATCGACCGGAAGGGTCCACCCCCACACGTTATCGTGCAAATCGGCATGATCGCTTCTCGAAAGCGGCACCTGGCCTATCTCGGCGCCGTTCTTGTACACGTGCACCACGACGCCCGACGGGCGCCTCTCCAAATCGGGAAAGCGGTCTTGGTAGTCCGCCCAGCGGACCGTGCCGGTGAGCACTTTCGAGCCCGCATCGGTGTTGATGACGGTGGCGGTGCGCTCCCAGCCCGACTTGGCGTTGAGCGCATCGCCCGGCCGCGAGTCGTAGGCGCCGGCTGAATGAGCGGTCACGGGAACGTCGAGGTCGTATTCCGCCAAGAGGAAATCGCCCACGACCGACTCGTCCAGCTCGGCCGCCCGGTACCAGAGCTTCACGCCGTTGCGGTATTTCGGCACCGTGAAGGTGGCCGCCCACCTATTGGCCGCGTTCGCCTCGCCGACCGCAAGCGGCACGTCCGCGATGGCCTCGACGTCTTCGCCGAACGTGATCGCACCCGCGCTGGTCAGGCTGCGCAACGTGTGCGTGGCGCCTTCGAGCGGGCTGGTCGCTATGGTCCAATCGCCTGGCACCCCCTGCCGGGCCGCCAGGGTCTCGAAGCCGGTTTCGGGCCGGGCCTGAAGCGCCAGGTACACCGAAGCGGGAATCGACTCCTTGTCAGCCACCAGCCACTGCTTGTTAAGGGTTATGTCCAGCACGGCCGTCTCGGTGATGGTGAAGGCGATGTCGTCGCCACTCCTCTCCTCCGCATAAGCGACGTGGTACTTGCCCCTGTGGTCGGCCTCCCATGTGCCCGATGCGTCGGCGTAGCCGTCCACGTCGTGCTCCACGTAGGGCCCGTCCATCTGCGTTTCGTTGCCGTATTCGTCAACGGGCACGACGCTGACGCGGTAATCGCAAAGAACTGCCTTGCCATCCTTGTCGAAGGCGTATTTCGGCAAGGACAGTTTACGATGCCAGCCCTCCTGCTCGTTAAGGTTGAAGATGCCGTCGTAGATGAGGAGGTTACTGTCCTCGTAGTTTTCCCAACTGCCGCTTCCCCCCTTGCGCCATTCCAACCGCAGGCGCTCTCTTCGATCGCCCGCTCCCGAGTACGCCACGATTTCCTTGCCCGCCGCATCGACGTTCCATGTAAGCTGAACGTCGAGATTCTCGCGCTCCGCAGACTGGACTACGATGTTCACCTGCTCGTTTTCTATCGTGTTCGTCAGGTTGATCTGCCGTTGCGAGCCAGCCACGGAAAGCCCGTTGCGCGTGCCGCTTGCCACGAGGGTCCAGTACGAGCCGGCAGGAAGGTACACCACGGCCTTCCCATTCGAGTCGGTCGTGGCGGTCACGAGGTCGGCGAACTCATCGCCCAGCCCCAAATCCTCGTGCACGCTCACGGCCATGTTTGCGAGCGGCTCCTTATAGACGTTCCAGTCGGGATGCTCTCCCCACACGGCAACCGGCACCCGGCACAGGTAATGCGGGCAATTGCCCTTCTTCAAGCCCGATCCGTAGGTGAGCGAATCGTAGTAGTCGGCATAAGCACCGTATGAGTGCTCGTTGTCGAGATTCCATGTCCAGCTCTTGAAGTACAGGTCGAGCTTCGCGTTCCAGTTGAAGGCGGATTCGCTGCGCGCTCTGATGGCGTAACAGCCCGGCTTGCCCTCCTCTGCGCACAAGTGCACGGTGCTTTGCGTTCGGTCGAACGTGGCCGGGTCATAGGTGTCCTTTTCCAGCCGCGCTGTTATGCGGGTGCCTCCCTGCGCGCGCTGGTTCAGCGAGGCGATCGGCCCGATGTGGATCTTGAAGAGCAGGAGGTTCACTTTGATTTCAAGGAAGCTCTGGTTGATTTCGAAGCCCGTCCCCAGGTAGCATTCCGCATCCTGGTTCTTATCGCGCTCGGGGTTCGTGAACTCGAAGGTCTTCAGGTCGACCGGCGCTTGCCAATTGCGCACCGACACGCCGAACAACGGGTTCCAGTGCATGTCCATGGTCGCGCCCATTCGCCCCGTCACGTGCACGGGGTGGCTGTCGAACTCGGCTTCGAACAAAGCCGCGTAATGCAGCGTGAACAGCTGGATGGGAATTTCGAGCCCGATGATCTCAACGGACTGCCTGCCACCCGAGGAGCCGGTGGAGGTCACGTCGAAATCGAAGGCCACGCCCAGCTTCACGACCAAGTCGAACTTCAGGTCCATGATGTCGACGTCGAAATCGACCTTCGGCGTGTCGATGGAAATGCTCGAGTAATCGATCTTGGCGTTCCAGTTGGTGCCGCTGGGGTTGAGGTGGAACGTGGGTTTAACCGATGCCTGCGCGCTGAGGGTGATCGGGTCGGACGACGCTTCGAGCCCCAAGGCGCTTTGAGCCCTGAGGACGGGGGTTTCCGGCGCCTTGACTGCGCTACCACCATACGAGCCCGAGCAATGGATGCTGCCGTCGCTGAACAGCTGGCTGAGCGCGATGTCCTCGGTGGGCGCGAGCGGCACCACGAGTGTGTCGCCCTCGCGGTAAGGCCCGCGCTGTTCGTCGAACACGAGGACGACGTCGCTGCCCACGTCGTCGCGCAGGAACACGATGCCCGTCATGCCCGCCAGATCGGACGGATTGATGGCCGGCGTCACGTAGGCGCACGACCCGTCATCGGCCTGCGAGACCTTGTAGCGTGCGCCCTCCTCCTGCGAGATGATGAGGAAGCTGTCCCGGTACACGAGATAGCCCACCTCGCCGCCGTTCTCGCCCACGAGCGTGCGCAGCCGCGGCGAGCCGGCATAGTAGGATTTGCCGCGGCTTTCCGTCGGGTATTCT
>JAFUCC010000073.1 GCA_017459925.1 Eggerthellaceae bacterium | reverse complement strand
TGCCCCGCATCCGCAACCTCGCCGCCGGCGCCTGGGCATTTGCGACCGCCTATGCAGTCACCGACGAGGTTCATCAGATGTTCGTGCCCGGTCGGGCTGGCATGGTCACCGACGTGCTACTCGATTCAGCCGGCGTGCTAGTGGGCGTGGCGATTGTCGCGTTCGTTTTGCGTCGAATCATGCACAGATAACGAAAACGGCGCGATGCATTCCTCAATGCTCCCATGTAGTGAATAATCGGCAACGCCGAGCTTTGCCATGACGTTTTCAAAATGAGCTTTGTCAGCTTCGCTATGGTACGAAATATGCCATGACGCATTCTTCACCCTCGCGTCATGTCCGCCATCAAGACGGGCTGCAAGGGACAACATGGAATCGCATGCATCTGCCTGCTCATCGGAGCCGCTCATTATCGTCGCCAGGTCCTGCATGACCTCTTTCGTGCGACCAGATTGCTCTAAAAGAAACCGCATTCTGACCGCCCGCTCCGCATCTTCTGCGGGATATTCCGGATCAAGAACCGTTCCTTGCGGAAAGAGCAATTCCGGCTTTTCCAGCTCGCGTTCCCGATGCTTCGATGCGTACATTATGTTCAGCCGAATAAGGTCCATCAACCTTTCTTCATCGAGGCTCTCTTCGGCAGAAACCTTTCTGAGCTGCCCAATTGCCGAAAGTGCATCGAAATCGCATTCGGCCTTCGTAGCCTCGGCGAAGAACTCGGCATATCCGAAGTCCACCTTAGCCATCGACCACCCGAGGACGTATATGTTTTCCACATCCTCAATATGAAGGCCATCCAAAGTCATGAACTCGCATAAGTCGTCAACATTGTCCATGACGTGCTTGTCGGTTTCATAAAGCGCGTTCTCGACGAAATACGAACCGATTAGCCGAGAGCTTTTCCCGCCATTAACGTGATGCACGATTTTCTGCTCGATCAATTCGGGAAAGGCCATCTCGGGATGCGAAGCATGCCCGAAAACCAGCGGCTCGCCGTCGGCAACCGATCCATGAATGTGGTAGACGTTATCGATGCCAAATCGCCGCTGAAGGGTATCGGTATAATTGAAGTTGATGAAGTAGCAACCATCGCCGAACGCGAACCCAGGGTTTGCATCTCCGACATCGACCGAGGCTAACCACTGTCGAAAACACTCATCAAGGATGTCTACCGCCTGGTAAACCGTCTCCTGCATTTCGTAAAGACCGTCATGCGTCTTGCCGAAATAGGCATTCAGAACTTGGTCGTCGATTTTCCGCATCGAGTCTTCGAACGCCCAGAAGAAATCGTCCGGCAAGCAAGATGGGTTGAACGCATCCCCATACACCAATTCGACCGCAGTAATCTTTTGCCCGCGCTCATCCGTGTGCACCGGGCAATTCAGGCCCCCGGCAATTCGTATATGGTTTTCCCTGTAATACTTCAGGAACTCGCCATATGAAGTCGGCAGGCCTAACCATCGGTCGAAGCCGTTGCCAATAATGAAGAGATTTCGGTACTTGCCTCGGCCCATTTATAACCGCCTAGTTTCATGGCATGAATAAACAATATGCTCACGGACGCATTCAAGTCTAGCACCACGCGAAGCGTATCAAGAGATAGTCAGCACCAGCCTGAGCCAACCGTAAGCTAAGACATGAACGGGCGCATGTTTTGAACTCAGTGGAGCCGACGAATGGCTGAAAGCACGCAAACGTCATTCTGCGACGCACCCATGCCTATCGGCGTAACAAACACCGATTACAACGTCAAAGCTGGTAGTTGCAAGCTAGGCATCATCAATCAGCCGCCTCACCCGCTTCTCGAAATCGTTCTCGTAATACAAATCCTGAACCTTTTGGAATATCGCGAACTGCTCAGAGGCCCTTTGTCTCGCCCGCTGCTGGGAAATGACGCCTTTCCCCGAAAGCACCCCGCGCCCGTTGAATTGCAGGAAGTCGTCGACTAGCTGCACGCACTCAACCATGCTCGTCAGCTGATGCCTATGCGCCCTGTCCTCCACCACATCCAGGAACATACTTACGAGCTTGTTGAGATCATCAATCTCGCCTTCCTCAAGGTAGTTCTTCGCTACAGCAACATCGCTTGAATGAATCCGGCTGTCAGGAGACCCCTTCCATGAAGTCAAGCCCATATTCGGTTTAGCTGCATCTGACCTGGGAAAGCTTAAACGCCGCACTGCAGTACACGCGATTCTTGCCACGATTCTTGGTCCGTTCGGCCGTTTCTTACCGCGAAAACTGCGAGACGGCGAAAAACGGGCGAACTGACCAGAAAGAGAATATGCATGCAAGCTTTGTTCAGAGAAAGGTGGCGATAGCTTTGCCGATGGCCCGATAGACCGTGCTACCATTCCCGTAAGAACAGACCACGCCAAAGGACCCACTATGTCAGACGCCACAATGACCAACACCGCCATCCAGACAACCTACGCGCGTTGGCTCGATCGAGCCGACGCGTCCCTGCAGCCCGAGCTCGCCGCCATGGCCAGTGACGAGAAGGCCCTGCAAGACGCTTTCTACCGCGACCTCGCGTTCGGCACCGGCGGTCTGCGCGGCATTGTGGGCGCGGGTCCCAACCGCATGAACATCCACACTATCGCTCGCGCGACGCAGGGCCTCGCCGACTACCTAAGCACCCGCTACGAAAAACCGAGCGTTGCAATCGCGCGCGACAGCCGCCGCATGGGCCGCGAGTTCGCCGAAACCGCCGCCGAGGTGCTCGCGGCCAACGGCATCCGCACACTGCTCTACCCGCGCATCGAGCCCACGCCCGCGCTGTCATGGGCGGTCCGCGACCAGGCATGCTCAGCCGGCATCTGCATCACCGCCTCGCACAACCCCGCGCCCTACAACGGCTACAAGGTGTACGGCGCCGATGGTTGCCAAATCACCACGCAAGCTGCGCACGACATACTGGCCGCCATAAACGAGGTCGACACGTTCGATGACCCGAAGCGCATGCCGCTCGCCGACGCCGAGAAGGCGGGCCTCGCGCAGTGGATTGGCGACGATGCGCTCGACCGTTACATCGACGCTACGGCGGTGCAATCGTTCGCCGATACAGCACAAGCGGGCGAACCGTTGAAGGTCGTGTACACCCCGCTTCACGGCGCGGGTCTGGAATGCGTCAGCCGTATCCTCGACCGCATCGGCGTCGACGTCGTAGTCGACCCTGTGCAGTCGGTTCCCGACGGCGAGTTTCCCACGTGTCCGTACCCGAATCCTGAAGTGCGCGAGGCGCTCGAGCATGGCCTCGCACTCTGCGACGAAGTCCACCCGGACTTGCTCCTGGCGACCGACCCCGACACCGACCGCGTGGGCATCGCCGTGCCCCACGAAGGCGAATACGTGCTGCTCACGGGCAACGAGGTGGGCATCCTGCTGCTCGACTACGTATGCGAAATGCGGAAACGGCGGCGCGAGGACCTGACCGACAAGATCGCAATCACCACGATCGTCTCGAGCGCCATGGCAGACGCGCTTGCGGCCGACCGCGGGTTCCAGCTGCGCCGCACGCTGACCGGCTTCAAGTATATCGGCGAACAAATCGGCTTCCTGGAAGAAGGCGGCCAGGCCGACCGCTTCATGTTCGGTTTCGAGGAGTCGTACGGCTACCTGGCCGGCGCGCACGTGCGCGACAAGGACGCCGTCGTGGCCAGCATGCTCATCTGCGAGATGGCGCGCTGGCACCGAGCCGCCGGGCGCAATTTGGTCGAGGCGATGCAGGCGCTCTACGAGCGCTACGGCTTCTTCAAGAACGGGTTGGTCACGGTCGAGTATCCCGGATCAGAAGGCGCAAAGCGCATGGGCCAGATCATGTCGGATCTGCGCACCAACTCACCAGCGAGCATCGCCGAGCTAGCGGTCGAATCCGTTGTCGATTACGCCGACGGCGCGCGCATGCCCGTCTTGAACCCCACCGTCAGCGACGAGACGCAGGAACTCCCACCCGCAGACGTCTTGGAATTCCGGCTAGAAGGCGGCAACAAGCTGATCATCCGCCCCAGCGGCACCGAGCCGAAGGTGAAGGCGTATGCGTTTGCGCAGGCGGCTACCGATGACGAGGCGGACGAGCTGCTTGCCAGCTTGCAGGAAGCTGCTCAAACGCTGCTTTCCTAACGGGAACAGCAACCACGACCTGAAAATTGAACATCACCCCAGGGGTGATGTTCAACTTACGTACTGTCCCATTTTCGGGTCAGCTGTTCCAACTACCCCCGCGTCAGTTTGTCCAGCTGGCCGCGGATGTAGTCGACGCGGTACATGTCCACGGCGGCTCCGTACTTCTTGTGCCAGGCGGACACGTCACGCAGCGTGCGAATCACGGAATCGAGCGCGTGTTCCACATCCACATCGCTCTTGGTTGCCTCGCGCTCTAACGACTTCTCGAACTGCTTGGGGGTCATGCCGTCGCGCTGGTAATCGGCCCACATCGCCTCCTGCACCGAACCGTCACGCGTGGCAATCGCCTTCACCACGGCGGTTGAAAAGCCCTCGCGCTCCAGCAGCTCGCCGCGCCACGGCGCGATCAGCGAATCGCTGTACGCATCGACCAGCTCGTTCACCTCTTGGGCACGGCGCCCCGCAGCCAGCACGCGGTCGACGCTCGCACGCGAAATCGGATTGCCCGTCTCGCGCGTCACGATGTCGGCGATGACCTGGCTCGTGCGCACGCCCTTCAAATCGGGCGACTTCTCGCGCAAGCTGGGCACGATGTCCCACAGACGCTCGAAGCGCCGCGCACGCTCGACGGTCGAAAGCTGGCGCATCATCAGGTTAGTCACTTCCAGCAGCACTAGCGCACGCTCGTCATCGCAATCGGGCAGCACGTTCACGGGCATAACGGCATACGACGCATCCTCGGCAGCCAGGCGACGATAGCTCTCCACACGGCGGTGCCCCGCGATAATCTGGTATCCCCCGTCGACCTCGCGCACGAGCGGCAGCTGGGCCAACCCGTCGCGGCGAATCGAATCTATCAAATCGGCCAACTCGTGCTCGTTGGTCGGGTAATCGTTCGCAGGATGGTCGAACAGCTGGTCAAGCGGCACATTCTCCATGCGCATGGCAGCCTGTTTCGCTACCTGCTTCGCGCCTTTCGTCGTTTTCGCCATACGGCACCTCCATGCCATTTTCGCGGGTTTTGCCTAGGTTACCACGTGGCGGCTGAAACCAAGAGAAAGAGAGGCAATCATGCACGCAACAATATCGACAACTACAACATCCTCAACAGAGCAAGGCACCTGGCGGGCGGCCAGCTACACGCGGCTCTCGCGCGAAGACCAAATGGCCGGCGAAAGCAACTCCATCGCCAGCCAACGCAAGCTCATCGACGACTGGGCGGCCGAGCGCAGCGGCGTGCAAATCGTCGCGCGCTACTCCGACGACGGTTGGTCGGGCGCCACGTTCGACCGCCCCGGTTTCCAGCAGATGATCGCCGACGCGCAGGCGGGTCGCTTCGACACCATCGTGGTGAAGGACCTGTCGCGGTTCGGGCGCTCGTATCTCGACTGCGGCAGCTGGATCGAACGCGAACTGCCGCGGCTGGGCGTGCGGCTGTACTCGATCGCCGACGACTTCGACAGCATGCAATCCTGGGACTACAACATGGCGCTGCTGCTGCCCATCAAGAACCTGATGAACGAGATGCTGGTCATCACGACGAGCGAGAAAGTGCGCACGAGCTTGGCGGCGAAAAGGCGTCGCGGCGAATTCGTGTCGAACTTCGCGCCGTACGGGTACGTGAAGGACCCGGCCGACCCGCATCGGCTGAGAATCGACCCGGAAGCGGCCGATGTCGTGCGCCGCATCTTCGACTGGCGGCTGGAAGGGCGCAGCGCACGTGAAATCGCGCGGATGCTGAACGCGAGGGGCATACCCTGCCCCACCCTGTACAGGCAGGCGCACGGCTCGAGCTACCAGAACTGCTTCTGCGGCGAGGAATCGGTGCGCTGGCATGCGAAAACAGTGCTGCGCATCTTGCGCAACGAGGTTTACACGGGCGCGCTCGCACAGGGCAAAACGCGTCGCCCGAACTGGCGGCTTCACATGGGTATGCCCGTGCCGCGCGACCAATGGCAGCGCACCGAGCGGGCCCACGAAGCCGTCGTGAGTCGCGACGACTTCGAGGCAGTGGCGCAGTTGCTCAGCAAAGGCACATACGCCGACGACAAAGGGCCTAGCAATTGCTAGGCCCTTCCCACTCTCAATGCTATACGGCGCTTATCTACCACTCTGAAGAGTTAAATGTAGCGCTTATCCTGCGCAACGTCTCAGGAGATACACGATGCGTAAGCGTTGCAGGATCAAACATATCCACGGT
Organism: Eggerthellaceae bacterium; assembly: GCA_017459925.1. Taxonomy (GTDB): domain Bacteria; phylum Actinomycetota; class Coriobacteriia; order Coriobacteriales; family Eggerthellaceae; genus UBA9715. The sequence continues at coordinate 5,183 of JAFUCC010000073.1, read as the reverse complement.
AATCGAGTCGCTTTCGACTTCCTCGATCGCCCCTTGCAGCCTGTTGTAGGCATCGAGCCCACGCTTTTCAATATACTCTTCGTCAGTCATTACTAAAGTCATAAGCTCACCACCCCGCTATCTCAACTTACCCAACAGCTTAAAGGCTTCCTTCATTAAATTTGTCTCATCGCGTGCATTCCCAGTGCAGTTCGCCTTCTTTTCGCCACCTTGCAGGTTTCGTGGTAAGAAATAGGCGAACAGACAAGGAATCGCGGTGGGAATTGCCCGAACTGCAGCGCGACATCGAAGGTATCGCAGGTTCTCCCAGGTCAGAGCGTTGGATACGTGCGACATGCGGTGCAGTTCGACGGTTTCTTACCCCGAGAGCCACGCAGCGGCAAGAAACGCACGAACAGACAAGGAATCGCGGCGGGAATTGCCCGAACTGCAGCGCGACGCCTAAGCCAACGCGCCGCATACGCAGGAAAGATGCCGACTTTACATCATCAGCCAGATGTGACAAAGTCTGCTCGTGCCCGAATGTGCCGCGTTGAGCGTGTCGCTTAGTAATAAATGGGCACGTTTTTAAAGGTGCGCATCTCAAGGGGTGCATTTGCGGGAACGCACTTCAAGAAACACATGGCGAGCGGAGGGGCTATGCTGTACGACACGCTGAGCTACGCTGAATGCGAACAGTTCTACGCCTTGCGAGACGGGCTGGCAGTAACGGCGCACAAGTGGCTCGGAGCAGACGGGCGCCTGCAGCCGCATCCCGATGAGTCCGAGCTTTTCGACGAGGCGCTCTTGCGCGACACGCTCGACGAGGTGTTCGCGCAGCCCGCCATCGTCGAGCGCTTCGTCGCGGAAAACCCGCTTGGCCTTTCCGCTGACGAGCTTGCTGCGGTCGCAGCGTGGAAAAACGTCATCTCGGGCATGTTTGTCGTGTTCGAGCATGCTTCGGCCCTGCTGTTCATGGCGGATGGCAGGCTCTACCACGTCGCGGGGCTGCTCGAACCCGTGAAAGCCGTGCTGGGCGGGCCATTCCCCAAGGTGGTCCAAACCGTATTGCTGCCTTTCGCCGGTCGCGTCGTGTACTACGGGTTCGCCGCCTCTATGCCCGTTCAGATGGGCGATGGAATGCGCCGCATGATCGACGAGTCGATCACCAACGCCCTGAAAAGCGCCGAGCATGTCGTCGATGCGGCAGATTTCATCGAGGTCGCGCCCCTCGTTGCCGAGGAGCGCGTCAAGCGCGAGGCCGAGCGCATGATCGAGGATCTCGAAATGGACATGAAAGCAAGCCAGCAGCTTCCCGGACATCATGCCGGCGCGCTGGTGGGCATGTCAGCCGCCGAGCGCGAGGCGGCCGTGCGGGCGCGGGTGCGCGAAGTCATGGCCGAGTCGGCGCCCTTCGACGCGGCCGCGCACCTGAAGCAAGGTTGCACCAAGGGACGCTTGCGGTCGGACCTCGCTTCGCTCATCGCCACCGAGAAGAAGGCGACGCTACAGAATTGGGCGCAGTCGCTTGGCCTGCCCTATGGCGGCCAGCTAACGAAGGCGCAGCTCGCGGATTCGCTCGTGCCCGCGATTCAGGCGCATGACGAGGTTGTGTCCGCGGGCTTGGAGAAGATGACGCCCGGTGAATTCGCAAGCTACCGCGCTTTGTACGAATCGGCCGGCGTGCGGCACGTACCGGCGGAAGGCCTGCGCTCGCTGAAAGGCTTGCCGCCCGTCATGGCGCTGATGTGCTACCTGTTCTTAGAGGACGGCATGTTCTCGTTCGTCATTCCCGACGAGGTAATGCGCGCGCTGCATTCCGTCGATTGGGATTATCATGAGCGCGTCGTGCGCGACTTCCGCCGCTCGGCTGACGTCGTGGACGCGCTGACGAGCCTGCGCGGCATCGTGACGTTCGACGATGCCTACGACGAGTTCATCCGCTGCTATCCCGACGCATTCGATGAAGCCGGGTTCCGCGAAGGCGCATTCGGCGCCGCCGAGGAGGGCTACGCCGTCTACGACATCATCGACGACGGCAACCAGGTTTACTTTGCGCATTACGATCTGGGAAACCAGTTTAGAAGCGAGCATGGAGTCGCACAGGATCCTTTCCCCGACCCGTTCCTGAAAGGCGACCTTGGCTCGCTGCGCGGGCTTCTGAACGCGCAGGAGGGAAAGCACCCCCGCGGGCTCGACGAGGGAATGCGCGCTTCCGACGAGCTCTTCGAGTGGCGGCTAAAGCTTCCCGCGGTGGCGGCACTACGCGACTACCTCGATGCCCACGTGCCCGACGACGCCGACGACTACCTGTTCACCGACGCCGTCATCGAGGACCTGGTGGAGTACATGAGCTACGGCATGATGGACGCAAGCGCCGTGCGCACGTACTTCGAGATCATGGGAGATCATGGGTTCATGCCAGACGAAGCGCATATGCGCCGCCTGCTCGACCTGCTGATGAACATGAGCAACGCCATGCCCACCTGGTCGAACAACGGTTGGGCGCCCAACGAGCTGCATGGCACGCTGACCGGTCAGAAAGTGTTTTACAACGAAGACGGAAGCGTTCGCAAAGTCGGCCGCAACGAGCCGTGCCCCTGCGGATCGGGCAAGAAGTACAAGCGCTGCTGCGGCCGATAGCCGCACTGGGCGCGTAGCTACCATTTCCATTTATCTGTCGCGTTATCTGTCGCGTTATCTGTCGCGTATGTGATAATGCGCCCAGGGGGTATCCGAATGGATGCAAAGCCAGACAACCTGGTTCTCTCTCTGGCAAGAAGACCGGTCGAAGAGGAGTCGATCGGCTAGCGCGGCATACGCAGGGGAACGTACATCCGACGAAGGCCTGGAACCAGCTTAAACCCATAGCGCGAGTAGAAGGCCGCAGCTTCGTCGTCGAGGGGGTCCACCACAAGCGCCTTCGCTCCGATTGAATCGGCTACTGCGAGCGAGCGGGCCGATGCGTCGTGCAGTAGCATCTTGCCCAGCCCGCTGCCCTGGTGTCGCCCATCTACGCCGAGCATGCCCAGCAAGATAACGGGGATCTGGTCGGGCGCGTTCCGCTTAAGCCAACCGCCTGTCACGCCCGAGCGCGTGATGGAGGCGCTGGAAAGCGTGTAGAACCCCGCCGGCGGCTCGGCAGATGCGTCGGCCCCCGCACGGTGCGAGACGTACACGACGGCGCTGCCGCGCGCCTTCGCGGCGCGGGCGCGGCTCGCAAGCCAGTTATCGACCGTTGCCGCCCCCGAGCAGAACCCGTCAAGCGTCATGCCGTCTTCTAGCTGCACCGGCTTGGTGAGCGCATTTATGCCCATTGGGGGTCCCATTCGAGAAGCTCGCGGAACGAACCGGGCATCGGTTCGTCGAGGAGCCTGCACAGCTCGTCGAACCGATCGCGGGGGAGCCGCATGATGCGGGCCTCTTCTATGTCGCGCGCGGCGGCGGCGTCGAGGTTCGCAAGCGACCACTGGGAAAGGGATTGCCCCTTCAGGCGTGCGGCCTCCTCGTACGCCGCCTTGCGGTCGTCTTCCATTCGCAGGTCCATCCTGCTGGTCTTGCCAAGCGCTGCCGTGGCCATGTCCGCTCTCCTCTCGCGCATCGTGCTGCTAATTGTACGGTTATTTACCGTACATGTCAATACGTACGCACGCCTCTGACATCGTGGATGCAAGCATGCTGTATGAATCGTATTTCAGAGAAGTCGAAGACTTTGTTTTCGCAAATTGGAGCATGCTCCAAATCGAACGTGACGCAGTCGATCTCCTCTAAGTCATCCGAGCACCCAGGCCACATAGCGGAAACGGCAAGCGCGCATATTCACGCGCCGGCTTAAGGCGCCACATTACAGTTCGACTGATTCTTGCCGTGATCCCTGGTCTGTTCGCCCATTTCTTGCCATGGCGCAGCTCTCAGGGTAAGAAATCGCCATACTGCAGCGCACCACACGTACGTCCGGCGTCCTGACCTGGGAAGCCTTGAGCACCACGTTACAGTTCGCCCATTTCTTGCCGCGATTCCTGGTCTGTTCGTCCATTTCTTACCGCGAAACCTGCGAGGCTGCGAAAAGAAGGCGAACTGAACGGAGAATGCGCACGATTTAGTGTCCAATAAATGTCACATTATAGTATTAGCCGGGCTTATGATGACGTCTGGTTTTCGACAGAAGCTGCATGCCCCCATCTTGTCCAAATAAGCGATCGGACGGAAGACGGGAGGATGTCGTTCGCCGACAAATTGCGACTGTCTCAGGTTGAGACAGTTACGGATGCAAGCTGGTGTCTCAACTTGAGACAGTGGATTGAGCTGGGGACTTTTCAACAACCTTACCCCATTGCGCGTGTGACCGGTTCGGGGGAACGGGCCACGGGCGAGGCTGCCGCCCGGGCGTAGCGGGAAGCCCCGGGTATCCCCATGACGCTGCTCGACCTCTCGCGCCTGCTGCGCCGCCACCTGGCGCTGGTAATCGCCCTGCCCGTGATCTTCGCTCTCGCCACGGCCGGCTTCATGCTCGTGCGCGGGCAGACCTCCTCCTACACCGCCAACGCCTACATCGTGGCGGGCACCTCCGCCCAGCTCTCCACCCTGAACGGCACCGCGTCCTCCGCCGCGCGCGACTACGCCGCCTCCAACGAGGGCTACTCGGCATCCGCCAAGGCCGACACCGCCTCGCTCACCGTCACCGTCACCGCCACCGGACCCGACGCCGCGGGCGCCGCCAACGCCGCCAACGAGGTGGCCGACTCCGCCGTCGAGAGCGCCCGCGACCTGCTCGGCAAGGACAGCGTCTCGGCGAGCGTGCAGAAGGCCGCCTCCGGCACGCGCGCCTCGGGCTCGTCGCTTCTCACCTACGTGCTCGTCGCCGTACTCGCCGGCCTGTTCGCCGCCGTGTGCGCCGTCGTCGGCATCGACGCCGTGCGCCGCCCCGTGAAGGGCTCGGCCGACCTCGAGGCCGCGAGCGGCCTCCCGGTCCTGGGCGAGCTCCCCGGCGACTCGGGCGAGCGCCTGCTCGCCAACGCACGGTTCGCCAGCGGGAAGACAGACCCCAGGAGCGTGCTCGTCGTCCCCGTGCGCGAGGGCGACCCCGCGGCCATAGCCGGCATGCTCATCGACCGCGCCGCCCGCGCGGAGTCGCCAGAGGAGGTAAAGCGCCACGGCGGGCCGGTGTCCGTGTCCACCTGCGCGCCGCTGCTCCAGGGGGTCTC
>JAFUCC010000072.1 GCA_017459925.1 Eggerthellaceae bacterium | reverse complement strand
TGCAAGAAAGTGGCTAAAACTGCGCGATTGGCTTGGCGCGGATTACGCTATTTACCTGCACTTTCACGTACATTGCCATGCGGCGACGCCGCTGTCACGTCGGAGGTCGCGAGTTCAAGTCTCGTACATCCCGCCACGAAAGCCCAGGTCAGCCCCATATAGGGGCTGACTTTTTCTTATAGGAAACGGCGTTTTCGGCGAAAAGTGGCTAAGAAGTGGCTAAGGTTTTTAGACGATTGCCACGTGCGAAGGCCCCTCGCCCCTCCTGGAAGGGCCCGGATTGGGCCGTCGCGTGACAGGTGTGACAGCTGTGACAGGTTTTCGCGAACATAAACCCGAGCGCTTTGACGGTGCGGCGTAGACGCGCATGGGGCTCATGAGCTGAAAGGTTCACCTGAGAGCCGCGCTCCTTCTGCGAAACCCTTGGCAGCGATACCCCCCAAAGCCCAAAATCCATGCGGAAGAAGTTTGCGCGAAGATAAATGCCGGGAGTGCGCGGTTCAGATATACGCTTTCCACCTGAGATGCGCCCTCATGTCAGTTATCCTTGTTGAGGTATTGTCACCCTCACAACGGTCCCGCCCCCCTCGCGCGGCGTTATCTCCAGCGTTCCGCCACACATCATCTCCAGACGCTGGCGGATGTTGGCCAGGGTCGTGCGCGGGTCGTCGGCGATGGCGGGGTCGAAGCCGGGGCCATCGTCCTCCACGGCGACCTCGCTGCCCGATTCTGTACTGCACGTGCGAACGGTGACGTGCAGCGGCACGGTCTCGGGGGTCATGCCGTGCTTCACGGCGTTCTCCACGAGTGGCTGGAGCGTCAGCGGCGGCATGCGGAACCCGGTGTGCGTAGTGTCGAAATCGATGACGAGCTTGCTCGCGAACTGGGCCTGCTCCACGGCGAGGTACGCGCGGGCGTGCTCGAGTTCCTCTTCGAAGGGGATGGGCCCTTCCTTGGCTATGGCGGTGAAGTTCTTGCGCAGGTACGTGTTGAAGTCCATCGTGACTTGCTTGGCGAGTTTGGGGTCCTGGTCGCAGAGGTAGTAGATGCTCGTCATGGTATTGTGGATGAAGTGGGGCCGCATCTGTAGCGACGCTATGCTGGCGCGCTGCCGCGCGGTCTCCTGCTGCAGGCGTTCGTGTTGCTCGAAATGCTCCACCGCCACGATGGCAAACATGGAGGCCGCCGAGATGGTTATTCCCAAGGTGACGAGCGGGAAGGCGGGAGTGGCCATCTGCACGAGCGCGGCTGCCGAGAGCGGGGCGATGAACGCAATGAATGCGCAGAAGAGCTTCCTGGACAGCCTTTCCCGCCTGCGGACCACTCCCATCAGGGTCAGGACCATGATCGCGGCCAAGGGAGCTATCAGCAGCGGGTACCAAGGGCCGAAGGCGAGCCGGCCCTCCGGCGCGTAGTAGTAGAAGGCGGTTGTGAACTGGGCGGCTCCCAGCAGTGCGAAGTACGCGGCCCACAAGGCGAGCGCGCCGCGGAAAAGGGCGCTTCGGCGCCAGTCCTCCCCGCAGCAATGCAGCAGGTAAACCGTCGGCATGGTCACGAGGACCGAGGGGAGCAGCGAGTCGAGGTAGCTCGCCGCGATCCCCGCTTGAATCGATGATGGGTCGCTGCAGGCGACGAGCTCGGCGAAAGCGGCGACGATGTCGAGCACGAGCACCGCGAAGAAGCACGTGAAGAAGCGCCTGTTCCACCGGTCCATGCCGGGCATGAAGGCCGAGAAACCAATGCCGAGCAACCCCAGAAGCAGCGATGCGCCGACGGCCGAGGATTCGAGCATGTCCAACAGGTACGCGCTCATCCCGCCGGACTCCGTTGCGCGAGAGGGTAGCGCAGGTCGGCGAGCTGGGCGCGGACGCTTTCGGGCGTGATGGGCTTCAGCATGAAGCCACTGGCGCCCCTGCCCCAGGCGTCGAGGGCGTAGTCGGCGTAGGCGGTGAGGAACACCACGTTCGTGCGCGGGTTTATCTCGAGCAGCGCGCGGCACAAATCGAACCCGCTCTCGCCGCCCAACTCTATGTCCAGGAATGCGAGCGAAACCCAGTTCTTCCTCGCGTACTCGACCGCGTCGGAGGGCCATTCGAAGCCTGCGACCACGGCGTCGGGCATGACGTCTTTCAGGACGGACAAGCCGCCGGCGAGGACGATCTCGCGGTCTTCCACCATGATGACGCATGCGCGCTCGCGGCTTTCCGCCACAGCGCCCAGTAGCGCGCTGGCATCCACGGCGAGGACCTGGGCGAGCCGGGATATCATCGCGGCGTCCGGCAGGCGGCTGCCGTTCTCCCACCTCGCGACGGTCGACTGGGTGACGTACATCGCCCCCGCAAGCTCCTGCTGCGAGAGCCCCTTCTCGACCCTCAGGCCCCTTATCGTCTCCGCGAAGAGCATGCCCATTGCGCGATACCCCATCGATCTCGTTAACGCCCGTTAGCTTCTCGAAATAGCATTACCACGTTGAACGCCGAAAGCAAGCGCAGATTCGGAAAAAGCGGTAGGTAGCGATATGACATTCTGGAATACTCCCTTGCTTTCGGCGTTTCGCGCAGTGATAGTAATCCCGAGGAGCTGCAAATCGCAAAGGCGGGGCCCTTGCCCGAACAGGAAGGAATGATTGCATCATGAAGCAGATACTCATCCTCGGAAACATCATCACGATGGACGAGAACAAGCCGCGGGCGCGCGCCGTCGTCGCGGCCGAGGGCAAGATCGTGTACGTGGGCGGCGAGGAGGCGGCGCGGCGCCTGTGCGGCGACGACGCCGCGGTCCTGGACTACGGCGACAACTACGTCTACCCCGGCTTCCTGGAGGCGCACTGCCACCCGGGCGGCGCCGGTGCGCGCGCCATCGGGCAGGCCAACCTGCTGCCCGGCAAGAGCATCGATGAGTACGTGCAGATCGTGGCCGACTACGTTGCCGCCAACCCCGGCAAGGAGCTCTACACAGGCGCCAACTGGCAGGAGCGCGACCGCATGCCCGACGCGCGCGACCTCGACGCGGTCTGCCCGGACGCGCCCGTAGTGCTGCAGACGGGCGACGGTCATTCCATGTGGCTCAACACGGCGGCGCTCGAGCGCTTCGGCATCGACCAGGCGTGCGCCGAGAAGTGGGGTCCTGCGGTGGTGCGCGTGCGCGAAGACGGCACGCCGACCGGCTACATCTCGGAGGGGCCGGTCTTCGACATCATGAAGGCGATCACCTACACGCGCGAGCAGATGAAGGAGTTCCTGCTGTGGTTCCAGGACTTCATGCTCTCGATGGGCTTCACGGGCGCCTACGACGCGGGCTACGAGGTCTTCAACGCAGAGGAGCTTGCGGCGTTCGCCGAGCTCGACGCCGAGGGGAAGCTGAAGATGCAGATAACCGGCGGCATGATGACGGCGGACAACTCCGACACGCCCGAGGACGACGCCGAGCGCATCGCGCAGACGGCCGCGAGGCTGAACAGCGACCACCTGCGCGTCATCGGCGCCAAGGGGTTCAGCGACGGCGTGGTGGAGGCCCACACCGCGTGGCTCAAGGAGGAGTACGCCGACCAGCCCGGCTACACGGGCGTAAAGCGCTGGTCCGACCATGAGAAGATGGTGCGGCTCTTGAAGGCGCTCGACGCCCACGGCCTGAACATCCACGTGCACACGATCGGCGACGGCGCGTCGGGCTTCATGATCGACGCGATCGAGGAGGCCCAGGCGGCTACCGGCAACTACGACATGCGCAACGCGCTCGCGCACCTGCACGTCGTCGACCCGGCCGACCGCGCGCGCATCGCCGACAACAACATCGTGGCGTGCGTGGGTCTCATGTGGTCGAATGCCTCCGGCATCGCCTACCAGCAGGAAATCAAATACCTGGGCTCCGGGCGGGTGAAGGACACCTACCCGGGCCGGTCGATCATCGACCTCGGCGGCGTGGTGGTGAACCATTCCGACTACCCGGTCGCGCCGGCGGTCGGCGTGCCGCTCGGCGTCTACATGTCGGTGCTGCGCGCCACGCCCACGTTCCCCGAGGACACCCGCCGCAACGTCGAAGTCGAGGGCATGCCGCGCATGGACGCCCTGCGCGGCATGACCACCAACGTGGCCTACATGTGGCATGCGGAGGACCGCATGGGCTCGCTTTCCATCGGCAAGCTGGCCAACATGGCCGTGTTCGACAAGAACTTCCTCGAAGACGACATCGAGGACATCGCATGGGCGCGCTGTCTCGCCACGATCGTGGACGGCGAGCAGGTCTACGTTATCGGCTCCGGCGGCCCGGTCGGCCCGTCCATGGAGGATATTATCGCAGCCGGGTAGGGCTGAAGCAAACCGAAAGCGTGACAAGCCAAAGCGAGCCGGGGCTACGAACCCTGACCCGCTCGATAGGAGAACATCATGGCACTGAAACCGAAAATCGTAACGCAAGACGATGTAAAAGCCCTGTTCCACGCCCTGGCCCATGGTCAGGCGCCAGAAGATTTGGGGTCCGCGTATAAGGGGGAGGCCCCCGACTACTCCTCCGAGGACTGCTGGCTGCAGGTTCCGGAGATCACCGAGGATGTCGATACCTTCTACGTCTACTCCACGGTTTACGTTGAGTCCAGTTTCGAGGAGGGCTCTTCTGATTACGCGACGTTTGACAACCCCGAGATGCTGCTGGGCGCGCTGGCAGAATACGCCACGAACGCAAGCGTGTACGAGGATTCCACCAATGTGTTCATGCCTTATTACCGCCAGTGCGGCCTGCGGTATGCGAACGACATTAATAAGAAGACGGGGAATATCGACTCGGCGCTTTCCGGCATACCCTACGACGACATAAGCGCCGCGCTCGACTATTACTTCGAGGAGTGCAACGGCGGACGTCCGTTCATCATCGCGGGCCACAGCCAGGGCTCGGCCATGGTCAGGTACGTATTGAAGAACTACTTCAGAGAGCATCCCGAATACTACGAGCGCATGGTCGCGGCCTACGCCATTGGCTATTCCATCACGAGGGAAGACCTCGAGGCCCACCCGCACCTGAAGTTCGCAACCGGCGAGGCTGACACGGGCGTGATCGTCAGCTGGCACACCGAGGGTCCGAAGAACGTGGAGGAGAACGCTAAAAACGCCCCGGTGCTGCCGAACGGGATCAGCATCAACCCGCTGAACTGGAAGCGTGACGAGACCTATGCGCCGGCGAGCGAGAACCTGGGCTCTTACCTCCCGAACGAGGAGTCCGAGATGTACGAAATCACAGACGTCGGCGCAGATGCGCAGGTGGTTCTCAGCCGCGGCGTGGTCGTGACGCACACCACATACGACGGATTCGCCGCAGCCGAATTCTTCGGGCCGCAGAGCTTCCACGACGACGACTATACGCTCTACTACAACAACCTCAAGGACAACGTGGCAAAACGCATCGCAGCCTACAAGGCGAGCCATTAGCAACAGGCACACAACGTCATCTAGCGTAAGGACAGTTCAATGAAGGCAGACAAGATTATCAAGAACGCGAAGATCTACACGGCGGACAAGGAGCATCCGCTCGCAACCGCCCTTGTGGTGAAGGACGGCAAGTTCGCCTACGTGGGCGACGAGGCGGGGCTTTCGGACTTCGAGGGCGAGCCGGTCGACCTCGGCGGCAAGTTCGTGATGCCCGGCATCATCGACAGCCACATCCACATAACCACGGGCGTCGGATTCGAGTACGCAGACCTGGGCCTTCGCTTCGAGCCGGACGGCAAACAAGCTGCCCTGGACTTCATGGAAAACTACATCAAGGAGCACCCCGGGCAGAAGCGCTACCGGTTCCTGATGGAGCGGAAGTTCCTGAAGGGCGAGGACCTCTACATGGAAGAGCTCGACGCTATCTGCCCCGACGCCGAGCTTGTTTTGCTGGAAGGCGAAATTCATAGCAACTGGGCGAACTCCAAGGTCTACGAGCTGCACGGCATCACCGACGACACGCCCGACCCCGTGCCGGGGCTTGCCTACTACGTGCGCAAGGACGGCCACCTGACCGGCAACTCGTTCGAGTCGGCGAGCTGGGTGTTCGTCTTCGACAGCCTGTGGGACATCACCGACGAGCAAATCGACGCCGCCGTCACCCGCTGGATCGACTACTGCAAGCATGATGGCGTAAGCTCCGTCTTCGACGCCGGCTGGCCCATGCATAACCAAATCCACGAGAAGATCTACGCGCGCCTGCGCGAGTACGACAGGCAGGGCAAGCTGCCCATTTACATCGACGGCTGCTACGTGCTGAGCATCCCCGCGAAGAAGGACGAGGCCCTCGCAGAGCTGGAGCGCTTCCACCGCGAGTTCGACACCGAGCACCTGAAGGTGCACACGCTCAAGATCTTCATGGACGGCACCATGAAGATCGAGACCGCGGCGCAGGTGACGCCCTATGAGGACACCGGCGAGAGGGGCTACACGACCCTCGAGGCCCCCGAGCTCGCGGAGGTCATCGTGAGGCTCAACGAGATGGGGCTCGACCTTCACACGCACTGCGTCGGAGAGCGCGCCTCGCGCGTCGTGCTCGACGCCGTGGAGATGGCCAAGAAGGAGCTCGGCGACGACTTCCGCGTGAAGGTGACCTGCGCGCACCTGGAGATTCAGGACGACGCGGACCTTCCCCGCTTCGCCGAGCTCGGCGTCATCGCCAACTTCACGCCCTGGTGGCACAGCGACGACCCCGCGCTGAACGCGCCGATCCTCGGGGGGCGCGCGTACAAGCAGCTCCGCTGCAAGACGCTGTGGGACTCCGGCGCGCTCGTCACCTGGTCGTCCGACAACGTATCCTACGGCGACTTCATGACCTGGAGCCCCTATCTGGGCATGGAGGTCGGCATGACCCGCTGGATCAACGAGAAGACCGCAGCCCCCGTCTACAACAGGAAACCCGCTGAGTACCCTCCCGCAGAGGAGAAGATGGGCATCGAGGAGATGCTTCTGGGTTACACGATCAACGGCGCCATCCAGCTCGGCGTCGAGGATGCGAAGGGATCCATCGAGGCGGGCAAGGACGCCGACTTCCTGGTGTTCGACAACGACCTGCTCACAGCCGAGCACGAGGGCTTCAGCCACAACAAGCCGTCCGAGGTGTACATGGGCGGCGTGAAGGTGAACTAACGGCGAGTTGGCCTACGAGGCGTAGGGGCTATCTCGTTCCAGATAAGGAAACGGCCAAAAGCGAAAGGAGAACGAAAGATGATCGGACTTGATGAGGCGCAAAAGCAGATGGAAGCGCTGTACGGCGAGAACCGCAAGATCACGGATGGCGATTACGACGAGTCGTGCGCGGCGAAGTGCGTGAACGGCACCTTCGTGGGCAAGAAGGCGGACGGCGTCATCGCCTTCAAGGGAATCCCCTTCGTCGGCAAACAGCCCTCAGGCGATCTGCGCTGGAAGGCGCCGGTGGACGTCGTTCCCGACGACGGCGTGTACGAGGCGTACTACTTCGGGAAGGTCCCCTGCCAGGTGGCCAATGTCGGCCAGATAGGTTCTTGCTATCCCCAGGGCGAAGATTGCCTGCACCTCAACGTGTGGAAGGCCGACGGGGGCGACGGGAAGAGGCCGGTCATGGTGTGGATTCACGGTGGCGCCTACGAGCTTGGCAGCACGGTCGAGCCACGCGAGGAGGGCACCGCCTTCGTGGCCGAGAACCCCGACGTCATCCTCGTCTCCGTCGAGTACCGGCTCAACGCCCTCGGCTTCCTGCACCTGTCGCACCTGCCGGACGGAGCGGACTACCCCGACGCGCAGAACCTCGGCCTCATGGACCAGATGGCGGCGCTCAAGTGGGTCCACGAGAACATCGAGGCCTTCGGCGGCGACCCCGGCAACGTGACCATCTTCGGACAGTCCGCCGGCGGCGGATCGGTGTCCCTTCTGCCCCTGGCCAAGGGTTCTCACGAGTACTTCCAGAAGGTCATCGCCCAGAGCGGCTCGCCCGCGTTCTGCAGGTCCACGGAGCAGGCCATCGAGTGCACGGACAAAATCATGGAAGGGCTCGGCTGCACGACCGTGGCAGACCTCATGAAGATCGACGCTGACAAGATTGTGGCAGTGGCGTCGACCGCGGCCGCGATGCCTCTGACGACGCCTGAACGCGACGGCGAGTTCCTGCCCAAGGAGCCGTTCGACGCTTACGAGAGCGGCGCTGCGAAGGACCTCGTCATCATGCAGGGCTGCACCAAGGACGAGTGCGCCTACTTCGTGGGCGGGGTCGGGCCGGAGCTCTTCACCCCATGGGCCGAGGGCGGCAAGGCTGAGAAGCTCGCGCAGCTGACGGACGAGGAGCGGGCGCTCGCCGAGAGCTGGTGCGCTGAACGCCAGGGCGAAGACTACGAGGTCCTCAGTAGCTTCCTCGACCAGTACTGGTTCAACGCGCCGCTCATCAGGGCGGCGGAGAGCCAGGTGAAGGGCGGCGGCAAGACCTACGTCTACTACTTCAGGGTGGAGTCCTCCGTGCCGCTGATGAAGAGCGGGCATGCGATAGAGCTCTCGGAGCTGTTCAACCACCCGGAGGAGACCTTCGTCACGGGGCGGCAGTTCGACGCGACCTTCTCCAAGACCATGCGCAAGATGTGGGTGCAGTTCGCCAAGTGCGGCGACCCCTCGCTTCCCGCCGACGTATCGCCCGACGGCACGGCCAAGGAATGGCCGCTCTACGACCTTACGGACAAGCGGGTGATGGTCTTCGACGAGTTCGATATCCGCGCGGAAAAGGAGTCCTCCATGAACATCGTCGATTGGGATAGGACCTACTTCCTGGCCAAGTACTACGTCCGCTAGCTTCGCGCGGATGGTAACGTGCTCGTAGCCGTTTGTCAGCACGGGCGCGCCCTGGCGGCGGCAAAGTGCCCGCATCTGCTTGTCAGCATGGAGGGTCAACAAGCCAGGCGCGCCCGACGGTTATGCGTCGTCAGTTCTGGCGATGTCGCCCGCCACGGCGGGCGATTCATTGAGTAGTTAGAGGTAGATGCATGAAAAAGCTGTTCACGATCGACGACTTCATGGTCGCCCTCATCTCGGCGCTGGGTTACGGCTACGGCTACGCGATTGCGGAGCGTCTCGGCTGGCCGGAGCCTCTGTGCTTGGTGGCATGCTTCGCACTCGGCCTCGCGCTGGAGGAAATCATGGACAAGATAGTCTTCAGCGAAACCGTGCAGAAGACGACGAGGAGCCGGGTGATCGCCTATGGTGCGATCTTTCTCGTTTTCCTGGCCGGCTACATTGCTTCCATCCAGTTGTTGGGCGTGTCCATGGCGGAGGACGTGCAAGAGGAGTTCATGTGGGTCGTAGGCCTCCCCATTGTCGGACTAATGGTCAACCTGGTCATCCGCTGGAATCGCATCAGGAGAATCCGCGAGGTTTACGGCGAAGGGGACGAGGGCTATATCCCCAAGATGGACGAAGAGGAGGTCGAGGAGCTCAACGAGCAGAATCGGCCCGTCGTCGGGGAATACGACGTCGAGTGCACGGTGAAGACGAGAACCGGCACCTATGTCGGCGAGAAGGACGGGAAGGTCGGGAAGGTCGTCTATTACCTGGGGATCCCCTATGCGCAAGCGCCGGTCGGCGAGCTCAGGTGGAAGGCGCCCGAGCCGCTTCCTTCGTCGGATGCCGTGTTCGAGGCGAAGAATTACGGCGCCTCGGCCATGCAGGTCGAGAACAGGGGGGCGATTTCGGAGCACCACAGGCAAGACGAGGACTGCCTCACCTTGAACGTGTGCGTGAGCAATCAAAAGGCGGAGGGGAAGCGGCCGGTTCTCGTGCTGTTCCACCACAGCGGCTTCACGTTCGGCGGGTCCGCCGACCCCTTGCTGCATGTCGCCAGCTACGTGAGCGCGTTTCCCGACGTCGTGCTGGTGACCTTCAACTACCGTTTGGGCGTCTTCGGCTTCATCGACCTCTCGGAGGTCCCCGGCGGGGAGGCGTACGCGGACGCCCCGAACCTCGGCCTGCTCGACCAGATCGCCGCGCTGCGGTGGGTGAAGGAGAACATAGCCGCGTTCGGGGGCGACCCCGAACGGGTGACGGTGGCCGGGTTCGAGTCCGGGGCCACCTGCATTTGCCTGCTCGCGGCAAGCGAGCGGGCACGGGGCCTGTTCAGTAAGGCCTTCGTGTTCAACGGCAACCCGGAGGACCCCTACGGTACGGACGACGTGCCGAAGGCCCTGACGAGGGACCTGTTAAGGGAGACGCGGGCCTCGACGGTGGAAGAGCTCGTGCGGCTGGAGCCGGGGGCCCTGCAAGAGGCGGCGCAGAAGATTTGGCGGAATCGGGGCATGAGCGCGCCGCTCCTCGACGGGAGGCTGGTCCCCGCCGACCCGTACCGCGCATACCGGGAGTCGGCCGCTGCGGGCATCGAGTTCATCGTCGGCATTCCGAGCGACGAAGTCAGGGTGTTCCGCTCCTTCGTCGGGGCGCAGGGTTACGAGGACCTGGTGTCTTCGACGGTGGCCGACATCCTGAAAGGATTGGACGACCAGCCTGCCGCCGCAGTGCGGGAATACATCGAGGAGCAAGCTGCGTCGTCGTCGGAGTTCGAGGCGAAAGCGAAGGTCGTCGACCAATGGATCGCCCTTTGCGTTTACCGCAGCGCCGCGAAGCTGGCCGAAGGCGGGAACAAGGTGCATCTCATGTACTGGGGCCGAAAGCCGCTGATCGAGAACCTGGGCTCGGGAACGGTCGACATGCTGGCGACGCTGTTCGGCAACGAAGACGCGCTGGAGATGTACGGAGGCGTCGTCGACAAAGACCTGTCCGAGATAATGCAAACCCTTATGCACAAATACGTCGAAGGGGATGCGTTGAAACTGTACCGCAACGAGGTTTACGGCATTGACGACCTCGACTGGGAGCCGTTCCCCAAGGCGCTCGTCGTGTCCGATGACGCATGCCGATGCGACACGATAGAAGGCAGGCTTACGGAGATAGAGGGCCTGGCGGAATACATGCTGCGTTAAGGCAATCGGACCGTCGGCCCTACGACGTCATCCGGAGCCGTCGCGATTGGAGTAAAGCTAGGCAGCCATGGGACTCACAAGACAACAGGTACTGCAGGTTGCGGTGCTGCTGTTCGGCTGCCTGCTCTCGGAGCTGAACTACACGCTGCTCGCGCCGGCGCTGCCCGTCATCATGGGCGACATGCGCGTGGGCGAGACCGACGTGCAGTGGCTCATGTCGGTCTACGCGCTGGTGGAGGCCGTCGTCATCCCGCTGAACGCGTTCTTCCTCGGCAGGTTCACCACGCGAAGGCTGTTCGCGGGCTCGTTCCTGCTGTTCGCCGCCGGCTCCGCCGTCATCGCGGCAGGGCCTAGCTTCGCGTGGCTCATAGCCGGGCGCGCCCTGCAGGCGTTCGCAACGGGCGTGGTCATCACGATGTCGACCACGCTCGTGCTGATCACCGTGCCGCGCGAGGGCCGCGGGCGCATGATGGGTCTGCTCGGGCTGGTCATAAGCTTCGCGCCCGCAATCGGCGCGCCGGCCTCGGGCGGGCTCGTTGACGTCGTGGGATGGCGCGCTCTGCTCGTGGGCGTGGCCGTGATAGCCGCCGTGCTCGCCGCCGTCGGGGCGGCGTGCCTGCGCGACCACGAGGGCTTCGAGCGCACGGGCTTCGACGTCCCTTCCGTCGTCCTGTCGAGCGCGGGCATGGTCGCCTTCCTGTACGGGGTCTCCACGGTGACCGATACGGAGGCGCCCTGGGCCTCGGCGCTGCTCATGGTGGCGGGAGCCGGCTTCATCGCAGCGTTCGTGAGGCGCCAGTCGAGGCTCGAGTCACCCATGCTGCGCGTCGAGACGTTCCGCACGCGGCGGTTCCGCAACGCGGTGATACTGTGCTGCCTGATGGAGGCGGCGCTTCTGGCCATCGATGTGCTGCTGCCCCTGCTGCTGGAGGACTCGCTCGGCGCCAGCCCCACGGTGACGGGCTTCGCCATGATGCCCGCCGCTCTCGTCGGCGCGGCGGCGGGGGTCGTCTCCGGCCGGCTGTTCGACAAGCACGGCGTGCGCAGGGTCGCGGTGCCGGGCGTGGTCGTGCTGCTCGGCTCGGCGGCGGGCCTGTGCTTCGTGGGGCTCGACACCTCGGTCGTGCTGGTGGCGGGGCTGTACATGGTCGAGACGCTCGGCTGGCAGATGGTGTCGACGCCGGTGAACACGTGGGGCATCAACTCGCTACCCGACGACGTCATACAGCACGGCACGGCAGTGCTCGACACGCTCATGCAGGTCGGCGCCGCGTTCGGCACGGCCGCTATCGTGAGCCTCACCGCGCTCGCTCCCGGGATAGAGGGCTACCGTTTGGGATTCGCCGGCTGCGCGGCCCTGCTCGCGGTGGTGGCCGTCATGGTCTTCGCGGCGATCCGCGACCGGTAGCAAAGGGCGCTCCGCCAACTGCGGGCGGCAAGATTCCGGAACGGCCTCCTTCATTGCCATCGCCCCATGCGGATAACCGTCACCGCCGTGGGCTTGCCGACGGGCATCGAGCCCGCGAGCAAGCCGCATGCGCGCTTTCAGGCGCGCATGCCCGCTCGGGCTTCGCCCTCGCTCTCGCTGCCCTTAGCGTCCGCCGGGGCCTCGCGGCCCCGCCGCCCGCACGTTCCGCTCACGCCGGCGCCACGGGCGAAACGCGCCACTGGCGCCTTTCGCCGGCTGGCGCC